>DCUN01000026.1:0-263 GCA_002327225.1 Desulfobulbaceae bacterium UBA2213 | reverse complement strand
TATTAAAGAAAAAATTATCCCAGCTAAGCTATGTTATTTCGGGTGGCCAATAACTGATGGCAACTTTCGTGCTATTTCAATGTTCCCGTTATTTTGTTACAAGGGTTTAGACATACAGCTCATTTTCTTGTTTTTTTCACAAGAAAATGAGCTGCGAAAGGCACTTATCCCGTTCATTGGGGTTAGATTACTTACAGATTATTTTCTTGTTTTTTTTTCAAGAAAATAATCTGCGAAAGGCACTTATCCCGTTTATTGGGGTT
>DCUN01000191.1 GCA_002327225.1 Desulfobulbaceae bacterium UBA2213 | reverse complement strand
CAAAAAAACGGTCGGGAAACTCCTTGGCAAAACCGCTTAATCCGGTGCCTGCAGGCATGGCGGCGGAAATAGCGACAACCCTTCTGTCACTCCTGGCCACCTTGGTCATGGTATCGCCAAAGACCTTGGTGTAACTGACGGACTCTCCTGTGGGTCTGGGAATGCCGGTTTTCAGATCAAAAGGTCCGACCCCGTGATAGTTGCCGGGTTTTTCTTCCGCCGGCTTATATCCCTTACCCTTGGTGGTCAGGACATGGACCAGCACAGGGCCGTCCAGGTTGTCGCGGACATTCTCAAGCGTGGCGATCAGGTCTTCGAGTTCATGGCCGGGGATCGGGCCTACATAGTAGAATTTCAGCGCTTCAAAGAGCATGCCGGGTGTGAAGAAACTCTTGAGATTCTCTTCACTCTTCTTGAGGACACTGAGGATGTTGTCGCCGATTCCCGGCATGTCACGCAGCTTGGTGGCGATATGATTGCGGAGTTGGCTGATAGTCTTGCCGGTCATCTTGCGGTTGAGAAAGCTGGAGAGGGCCCCGACGTTCGGCGAGATGGACATCTCATTGTCATTGAGGATCACAATGAGATTTTTATCCAGATGGCCAGCCTGGTTTAAAGCCTCAAAGGCCATGCCGGTGGTCATGGAGCCATCACCGATCACGGCGAGCACCCTGCTGCTGTCACCTTTCAGGTCCTTGGCAAGAGACATGCCGAGTGCGGCCGAGATGGAGGTGCCTGCATGACCGGTTTCCAGGGCGTCATAGTCACTTTCCTCAAATTTGGGAAAACCGCTCATCCCCTTGTACTGGCGCAGGGTGGAGAATTGTGCCTGTCTGCCGGTGACAAGTTTGTGGGCATAGCATTGATGGCCGACATCCCAGATCAGCTTGTCCTCAGGGGTATTGAAGACATAGTGCAGGGCCAGGGTCAGCTCAACCACGCCGAGACTGGGCGCCAGATGACCGCCGGTTTCGGCCACGGTATTGATGATGATTTCCCGGATATCCCGGGCAATGAGCTCAAGCTCCGGGACGGAAAGAGTTCGCAGATCCTGCGGGGAGTGGATATCTTTGAGTCTGGTGCTTTTCTGGTCGGGATAAGGATTTGTCAGCATTACGGAAAGAATCGTGTTAAATTTTAACAGTTGAGGACGCTCATTTTTTTCTGCCTGCTCAAAGGTCTCTCAATGCGAGCGGGTGGAGATGTATCGGGCAATGGCCCGTAAAGGGTCGGCCTTGTCATCAAAGAGAGTCAGGGCGCGTTCGGCCTCTTCTACTGCCGCTCTGGCCTTTTCCCGGGTGGCATCAATGCCGAAAAAAGCAGGATAGGTAGCCTTGCCGCGGCCGGCATCGCTGCCGGCGGCCTTGCCAAGCTGTTCTGTGGTGGCGGTGACATTGAGCAGGTCATCAACAATCTGGAAGGCGAGGCCAACCTGCTCACCGTATCTGGTCAGGGCCTCCTGCTGTGGCTGGTCCGCCCCGGCGCCAATGGCTCCGGCAAGGATCGAGGCGGTGATCAGGGCTCCTGTTTTGCTCTGATGGATGGTGCGCAGGGTTTCAAAGGGAAACTCCTTGTTTTCATTGGCAATGTCAAGTGCCTGGCCGCCCACCATGCCGAGCGAACCTGCGGCCCGGGCAACAGTGTGGAGGATGGTCAGTCGTTTTTCAGGAGGAAGCGAGCCCTGTTTCCAGTCACTGAGCAGGTCAAAGGCCCAGGTCAACAGACCGTCACCGGCGAGAATGGCCCCAGCCTCGCCATAGAGGATATGGTTTGTGGGCTTGCCTCGGCGCAGATCATCATTATCCATGGCCGGCAGATCGTCATGGATCAGGGAATAGGTATGGATACATTCGAGTGCGCAGGCGATTGGCAGCAGGTCGTGATCCGGAGACGGCCGCTTCTCAATGGCCTGACCTGCTGCCAGGCAGAGAATGGGGCGGATCCGTTTGCCACCGGCAAAGAGACTGTAGCGCATGGCCTCAATGTGAGCGGTAAAGGTGCCATCTTGCACCTCAATCCCGAGCATGTAGCGTTCCAGGGCGTCTTCAACCACACGCCTCTGCTCATTCAGATAAGTCTTGATCTCCATTGTCGATCTCGTTAAAAGGAACTGATTCAAGCTGACCATCTTTGCTCAGCAGGAGTTCAACCTTGGCCCTTGCCTCGCTCAGGCTGCTGTTGCAGAAGGCAGCGAGCTTGATTCCCTCATCAAATTTTTTGAGACTCTTGTCCAGGCTCAGATCGCCATCTTCCAGCTCTGCCGTGAGCTGTTCCAGGCGAGCCAGGGCATTCTCGAATGTTTGTTTTGCCATAATAAAAAAGAGGTGTCAGATGCTACACTTGAATGGTGTAAGGTTAAAAAAATATCTCCATGGTACTCTGTATTTTGTGTCAGTCCCGTAAACTGTGACATAGTCCATGATCTTACCACCTAAGAGCTAAAATTTAAAACTTAATTATAGTATGAAAGAGTTGATTCGCGATTTTCTGCGTTGGTTGACTGTTGAAAAAGGCTATTCTCAGCATACGATTGCCGGCTATCAGCATGATCTGCTTGAATTTGTTGTAACTATTGGAGCAGATGCCTCAGTCCAGTCCGTAGACGCCTCTACTGTTCGGCACTTTGTGGTCAGTCTGCATGGTAAAAACAATGCGGCAACAGTTGCCAGGAAACTTTCGGCCCTGCGCACCTTTTTTCGCTATCTTCTGCGGCAGAAGGTGGTGGCGGCAGATCCGCTGGTCGGGATTTCAGGGCCTAAGACTGCCCAGTTGATCCCTGTGTTTCTGACCGTTGATGAGGTTTTTGTACTTTTGGAGACGCCAAACGTAAAAGACAGCTTTATGACCCGTGATCGCGCCATCCTGGAGCTCTTGTATTCTACCGGTATGCGGGTGGCGGAGCTTGTTTCGCGCGATGTTGAACACCTTGATTTCGAAACTGAAATGCTTACGGTGCGTGGCAAGGGAAACAAGGAGCGTCTGGTGCCGGTGGGACGACCTGCCAGGGAGGCTGTTCAGGCATGGTTGCCCGATCGACAGCACCTGATGGAGGAACGGGCCGGCCGTGGTCTTCTGCTGGAGAAAGAGGCCCTGTTTCTCAACAGCCGCGGCAGCCGCCTGACCACAAGAAGCGTCGAGCGAATGGTTAGGGCTTATGGAGAGCGGGCAGGGATCCCGCAGACGGTGACACCGCATGCCCTGCGCCACTCTTTTGCCACCCATCTTCTGGAGATGGGGGCGGATCTTCGCTCGGTGCAGGAACTGCTTGGGCACGCCAGCCTGTCAACGACGCAACGCTACACCCATCTGACCCTTGATCATCTGGCAGAGGTCTATGATAAGGCCCATCCCATGGCCAAGAAACAATGAAGGAGCCACGGATAAACACAGAGAGACACAGCTTTCTTCTTTTAGGGATTCGGAATTACAAATTTACCGTTTTGTT
>DCUN01000069.1:3733-4145 GCA_002327225.1 Desulfobulbaceae bacterium UBA2213 | reverse complement strand
TGCTGCTTTTTTTCCTCTTCTCTCTCTTGTGCATGTTCATGGCTCTGCTTTGGTTCATGGAGCACAGACATTCAAGCCAGGACTACAGCGAAGTCATTAAGCAATTAAATAACAATCAGATCGTCACGCTTGAATTTACCGGGAACAGGGTCGTCTTCACTGATCGAGACAAGCATACCTTTGTGACAACAGTACCGGATGTCAGTAAGTTTCTGGAAAGAGTTCAGGAAAAAAATATTCGCGTTGTAGTGAAGGAAGACCGGTTCAACCTGATTTACATGACCGTTATTTCCGCGTTCGTGGTCATGTTGATCATGGTGGCCTGGTGGTCTTTACAGCGTACCAATAAGGAAGAGAGCAAATTTGCCAGTGATAAACTGGTCAGCCTGAATGGAAAAGAGATTGGATTGAC
>DCUN01000069.1:0-3686 GCA_002327225.1 Desulfobulbaceae bacterium UBA2213 | reverse complement strand
ATCTTGTTGCAGGGCCCTCCTGGAACCGGAAAAACTATGCTGGCCAAGGCTGTGGCCGGTGAAGCAGGCGTTCCTTTCTACAGCTTCAGTGGTTCCGACTTTGTTGAAATGTTTGTAGGCGTTGGAGCCTCAAGGGTCAGGGATCTTTTCAAAGAGGCAAAAAAAAATACTCCCTGCATTGTTTTTATTGATGAAATTGACGCAGTTGGCGCCAGCAGAGCAAGTGGCGCCTCCGCCGGTGGCCAGGAAGAAAGAGGGCAGACCCTGAATGCTCTGCTGGTTGAAATGGATGGTTTTGCTACAGACGATACCATTGTCGTGCTGGCAGCCACCAACAGACCGGACATTCTGGATTCAGCCCTGAAACGCCCAGGCCGGTTTGACCGACAGATCAACATACTCGCACCTGATGTGAAAGGAAGAAAGCAAATTCTGGAGGTCCATGGTCGCAAGGTTGCGCTGCATTCTGAAGTCGTCTTTGATGACTTGGCCAAGGCGACTCCGGGGTTTACCGGTGCAGAGCTTGCCAACCTCGTCAATGAGGCCGCGTTGATGGCCGCCAGAAAAGGAAGAGAGCAGATCCTCAATGAGGATTTTGAAAAGGCGCGTGATCGTATTCTGATGGGGATAGAACGTAAAGGAATGGTAATGAGCGACAAAGATCGAAAGATCCTTGCCTACCATGAGGCTGGCCATGGAATTCTGGCCAACAAACTTCCACACTCCGATCCGCTGCACAAGATTACCATCGTCCCTCGGGGCATGGCCCTTGGTCAGACCCAACAATTGCCGATCAGCGACCACCCAGCCTATTCAAAGGAGTATCTGCGCAGTAAAATCATTGTCCTCATGGGGGGAAGAGCGGCCGAAGAGTTGATATTCAAACAGCAGACCACAGGGGCACAGGGGGATCTGCTCACCGCCACTCACATTGCCACCGATATGATCTGCAGATGGGGAATGAGTAAAACTCTCGGTCCCCAGTCCTTTTCCATAGAAAGCGGAGGCTTTATTGCAGGGGCTGGCGGACGTTTGCCCATGGGCCATGATACTGCCAGGCTCATTGACCAGGAAGTCAATGAACTCCTGTCCAGCTGCTATGATGAAGCGGTTCGTATTCTTAAAAAGGAACAGTGTCTTCTTGAAAATCTGGCCGAGATTCTCCTCCAGGTAGAAACTCTGGATGGGGAAGAATTCGATATTATTGTTAATTGCAGCGTTAAAAAAGAAGTAGCGGCCATGAAGGAATCGGAACATACCTGCCGCGCCTGTACCGTGAAAGAAGATTGCAGCGTCGGTCAGTCCATGGAGGAGGTGGTAGATGAGATCGCTTCGTAGGCTGAGTGCTGTAACCTTTCTAGGCACATTCCTCTTGTTGGGAGCACTTGTCCTGACAGGTCTTCGTCAAAATGTCCTGACGAGTGACTACAGCACTATTGTTAAGGAAAGTGAAAGCACTATCTTTCTCTACGCGACCATACAGGAACAAGCCACAGAAGGCCTGTTATCTCGTAATCCGTCACAGCTCATTGGCGCGGCAAAGGAGTTTGAGCAGCTTCAGAGCAGGTATGTCGTCATGCTGGACAGCCGTTTGATTCCGAGCCAATATAAACTCTCCTTTTTGCAGGAGCTGGATCTGGGACGGGTGATGATCAACTTGAGAAATCTGGCAGAGAATCCCACAGATGAAGATTTGATTCTGAAGATCATTAGTCAGCTTCGTCAAATGAATAAGCAATTTCTGCAGTTTGACAGAATCGTCGTTAATGACATGAGAAACAGGGTCATGGAATACCAGAAAAGAGCCCTCATCTTAATGGGGACGATCATATTTTTGACTTGCTTCAGCCTCATCATACTCTACCTGAAGTCTGTCAAACCCCTGATCGATCTGGCTGCACAGGCTGAACAGGCCCTCCTGGAGAGTACCCCCATGAAACTTGAAAATGAGAAAAAAAGCAGTGTGGAAGTCAGATCATTGATCACTTCTTTTAATCAGTTACTTCAAAAAACCAGAGAGGAAAACCCTGATGACTTGACATATACCAGGAGAGAGGCGGAGTTTTCTGCAATCGTTAATAACGTCACAAACAGGCTAAACGGTATCATCAACTATTCACAACTGCTGGCCGATTACTGCGAAGCTGAAGACGTTGCCGATGAGCAAAAGCAGATACTCTATAAGATAATTGAGAACGGAGAAAAAGGGGCTTTAATTCTCCAGAAAGGTCTCCATGGAGGAGAGGTATGACGAATCCAGAACAAAATGAAGAAGATGTAAAAGAAACTGAAATTCCAAAAACAGAAGAGGGTGATGGGGGTACAAAGTTGGGAGCCTGGAACAGGTTGCTAGGCTGTACCTGGAAAACGCCGCTTGGTTTTCTGGGAGTGGCCATGACGACTGTATCCATCACTCTGATAGTGCTTGGTCTTATTGGTCATCTCTCAGGTTTGATTGCGAATCATTATTTTGCCATTTTTACCTTTTTGTTCCTTCCGGCAATGATGATGTCCGGCCTGTTTCTTATCCCGCTCTCCTGTTATCTCCGGCGAAAGAATTGGTTCAAGAACAGCCTGATGAACGCCGAAAATTTAAAAATTGATCTTGGTGACAAGCATCATCGAAAAGGGATTGTATTGTTTCTGGTCCTCTCGGTGATTAATGTCACAGTCCTCATTCTTGTAGCCTATGAAGGATACCATTTCACAGACTCTTCCTATTTTTGCGGCGTGGTCTGTCATGAGGTTATGGATCCTGAATATACAGCCTATCAACGCTCACCGCATGCCAAGGTTGCCTGTGTTTCTTGTCATATAGGTCCCGGCGCCAATTGGTATGTCCAGGCAAAACTATCCGGTCTGCGCCAGGTAAAGGCGGTAATCGACGGGGAGTTCAGCCGCCCTATCCCCGCACCGGTCAAGCACCTGAGACCCGCACGGGATACCTGTGAGTCGTGTCATTGGCCTGACAAATTCCATGGAAAAAGAATCAAGGAGTTTGTCAGTTTTACCAATGATAATCAGACAGTTCCCATCGTTCAGGAGGTTGCCTTACATATTGGCGGTCGTAATCCGGTAACCGACGATTTTGAGGGAATTCACTGGCATGTAAGTCGTGATATCAAGATTGAATATCAGGCACTTGATGAAAAACGGACAAAAATCGGCAAGGTGAAGGTTACGCGGCCTGGAGGAGTTACTGAGGAATATGCTGTGGGAGACGAGCCCGCTGCCGAGGAAGGAGTAGAGCTGGAATGGAGGACCATGGACTGTATCGATTGTCATAATCGTCCTACCCATGTCTATGATAATCTTGAGCAGGTTGTCGATTTTGGCCTCTACTCCAAAAAACTTAATCCTGAGATTAAGGGCATACGAGAAGACAGTATGACTGTCTTGCAAAAAGAGTACACAAGCAGGGATGAGGCCACGGAAAAGATAGTGGAGGACCTGCTGGAACTGGTGGCGAAACGTCATGGAAATGATTTTGTGGCACAACACGAAAAAGAGGTAGTAAATTCAGGAGCATTTCTTCTGGAGGCGTATCTGAACAATGTGTGGCCAGCAATGAAGGTGACCTGGGGAACCTATCTTCAGCACCTGGGGCATCAGAATGCTGATGAGGGCTACGGATGTTTCCGTTGTCATGACGACGAACATACAACAAAATTCGGTAAGATTATTGG
>DCUN01000023.1:11111-17497 GCA_002327225.1 Desulfobulbaceae bacterium UBA2213 | reverse complement strand
GAGGCCCATCATCTGGAGGGAGTGGCCAGCCAGTTTTTCGGCAGGAGTTTCAGTCAGTATCAGCTCCTTGATCTGGTGGCTGACATTGAGCGGCAGGCCGAGTCCGATCTTACGACCAGGAGCCGTGACAAGATTATCGCCTTTGCCCGTGGCCTTGTGCCTCGCCTGGAGCGGTTCTTTCTGCTCTTTCCGTCCCAGCGCGGTAGATATCCGCTGGCGGAGATTATGGCCAGGCAGAGTTCCTGGGGCCAGGAGGTAGAGGGGGTGGCCACAGGGCTTGATCAGTTGGCCGCCTTGCTGGCAGCCCAAGCGGCTTCCGGTGAGGTGTGGAGTATTCTCAGTACCCGGGCAGAAGAACTTGAGGTCAATCTGCGTCATATCTGTTTGCCGGAAGAGAGGGGGGCGGGGAATGCATTTGTCCACTGGTATGATCGTCGGGAGCGGACGATCACCCTCTCCGCCACACCGGTTCGTATTGCCGCCGAACTGGAAAAAACGCTCTACGCCTCGGTGCAGAGCTGTATCATGACCTCGGCCACCCTTTCTGCCGGCGGTGATTTTTCCTACATCAAGGAGCGGTTGGGGCTTGATGCAACGGCTGTGACCCTGCAGTTTCACTCCCCTTTCGACTATGCGGGGCGCACCCTGCTCTATGTGCCGGAAAAAGATTTTCCAGAGCCTGCCGATCCTTCCTATACCGACACGATGTGCCTGCGGCTCCTCGAGATCCTGCAGATCAGTCAGGGCCGGGCCCTCGTTCTTTTTACCAGCTTCAAGGCCATGGATATGATAGCGGAATTTCTTGAACCCAGGCTTTCCTATCCGGTACTGGTGCAGGGCCGGGCCTCCAGGCAGGCCTTGCTGGCCTCTTTTAAGGCGACCACGGATTCGGTGCTGCTGGCCGTTGCCAGTTTCTGGGAAGGTGTGGATGTGCCTGGTGATTCCCTGAGCTGTGTGATAATCGACAAACTGCCTTTTGAGGTGCCAAGCGATCCGGTGATCCAGGCCCGTATCCAGGCGATTACCGATGGCGGCGGCAAGCCTTTTTTTGATTTTCAGGTGCCGCGCGCCATCCTCACCCTGCGTCAGGGGGTGGGGAGGCTCATGCGCTCGGCCACGGATTGCGGGGTGATTGCGATCATGGATGTCCGTCTGTTCAGCAAGGGCTACGGTCGCAGCTTTCGAGCCAGTCTGCCGCCATCACCAGTGGTGCGGGATCTGGTTGATGTGCGGGATTTTTTTGAACAAAAATGCGATTCGCATGCGAAGGGGGGATGATGGGGATGGGAACAGCAGGAACATCAGGCGGTGCGGTTGAGGGTGAGAAGGCAGCTTTAATGGCGGCTATCGGGCCTGATCTGGCGGCAATTGAACAGGCCATGCACGATGATCTGGCCATGTTCGCCGGAGAGACGGACGCGTTGCTGGCTGAGGTGCTGCGCTATGGTCTTTTTAATGGCGGCAAGCGGATTCGGCCGCTGCTCACTCTTCTCTGCTGCCGTCTATGTGGTGGCAGAAACATTGAAGTGGCTTCCCTTGCCATCGCCTTTGAATATCTTCATTGTGCCACCCTGTTCCATGATGATGTGATTGATAAGGCCGTTACCCGTCGTGGCCGGTCGGCAGTCAATGTGGCTTACAGCGAGACGGCAGCGATCCTGGCCGGTGATTTTCTACATGCCAGATCGATGTTGCTGATTGGCCGCGGGGGCGGGATTCCGGCTCTCGAGATCTTCTGCCAGGCCACGACCGCCATGGTGGACGGCGAATTTCTGCAGCTCCATAATGCCAGTAATAACAATTTGGCGGAAGGAGAGTATTTTGCGGTGATCATGGGCAAGACGGCGCGGCTGATCGGGGCTGCCTGCGAAATCGGGGCTCTGTTTGCAGGCGCGGATTCTGCGGCCCGGCAGGCGCTGTGCAACTATGGCCTCCGTCTTGGTTGCGCCTTTCAGATCATTGATGACCTTCTTGATTATCTTGGGGATGAGGCGAGTACCGGCAAGTCAGTGGGCAATGATTTTCGCGAGGGGAAGATGACCCTGCCCCTGATTATTGCAATCAGCAGGGCGGAAGATAAGGATCGGGAACGATTGCTGACCATGCTGTCCAGTGTCGAGGAGAGGAACAGCGGTTTTGCTGAGGCCAAAGGATTGATTGCCCGCTATGATGGTTTCGCCCTTTCCCGGCAGAAGGCCGAAACAATCATTGGCGAGGCGCTTGGTCAGTTGCATATCTTTGATCAGGCAGAGATCCTGCAGGAAAAGGCTGTCCTGGCAGGCTTGGCCGACTATGTCCTGAACCGGAACAAATAGATATGGCACGAAAAAAAAATGGCGGGCGGCCGCGAAGGAAAAGAAGTCTCGTGAGCGTCCGGAAAATTATTCCCTTTTTCCTGCTTCTCTTTTTGCTGTTGTTTTCAATGGCAGCGGCTGGCTATGTGATTTTCTTCCATACCACACCGGGTCCCTGACTCGAATATTTCGTGAAAATCACACTGCTCCTGCAGGCGGTTTCACCATCGTTGTGAAATCTGTGGATGAGTCTTCGTCGAAATCTTCGTCGGAAAACAGGGCCGCCTTAAAAAACTCGCGGTTGAGCCGGGCGATGGTATTGATTGAGATCTGCTTGGGACAGGCTGCTTCGCATTCCCGCTTGTTGCCGCAATTGCCGAANNAGCAGGGCCAGATGGGAAACCTTGGCGCCGACAAAGAGCATGGCCGCGCCATTGGGGCAGGCGGCGACACAGGCGCCGCAGCCTATACATTCCGCGGCGTCAAGGGCCAGGTCGGCGCTCCCCTGAGGGATAGCAAGGATGTTGGCTTCGATGGCGCCGCCACTGTTGACGGAGACATATCCTCCCTCGGCAATGAGGGCATCAAAGGCGCTGCGATCGACCACCAGGTCTTTGACCAGAGGAAAGGCGCGTGATCTGAAAGGCTCGATGACAAGGGTGTCACCGTCTTGGAAATGGCGCATGTGCAGTTGACAGAGGGTGGTTCCCTGCTGGTGGCCGTGGGCCTGGCCGTTGACCACAGCCCCGCACATGCCGCAGATCCCTTCCCGGCAGTCATGGTCAAAGGCAACAGGTTCTTTTCCTGCAAGAGTCAGCTGCTCGCCCACCACATCGAGCATCTCAAGAAAGGACATGTCCGTTGAAATGGGGCCTGTCTGGTAAGTCTCGAAGGCACCTCGATTGGCGCCGTTTTCCTGACGCCATATCTGCAGGGTCAAACTGATCATGCTGCTCATGTGTAATTCCTCTGGCTCAGTTTTACATTTTCAAAGGAGAGAGTCTCTTTGTGCAGGGTTGGGAGGCTGCCGGGCCCTGTATATTCCCAGGCCGCGACATGGGAAAAATTGTCATCATCGCGCCGGGCCTCATTTTCCGCACTCTGACTCTCTTCCCGGAAATGACAACCGCACGATTCCGTCCGGTGTAAGGCGTCAACAACCATACCTTCTGCAAATTCGAGAAAATCAGCGACTCGACCGGCCCGTTCGAGCGACTGGTTCAGGGCCTGGCCGCTGCCCGGCACCATGACGTTGTGCCGGAATTCCTCCCTGATGGCCGGAATCCTGTGCAAGGCCTCTCGCAGTCCTTTTTCATTACGGGCCATGCCGCAATGTTCCCAGAGCAGCAGCCCCAATTCTCTGTGGAAGTCGTCGATGGTGCGTTTACCTTTGACTGCCAGCAATTTTGTGATCCTCTTCTCCGCATCTTTCCTGGTGGATTGAAAAACTCCCTGGTGTATATCGATTTTCTCTGTATCAATTCCGGCCAGATACGGGCCTATGGTGGCGGGGATGATAAAATAACCGTCAGCCAACCCCTGCATCAGGGCGCTGGCGCCAAGGCGGTTGGCCCCGTGGTCTGAAAAATTGGCCTCGCCAAGGACAAAAAGACCGGGGATGGTGCTCATCAGGTTGTAGTCCACCCAGAGGCCGCCCATGGTGTAATGGACGGCCGGGTAGATCATCATCGGCTTTTCCGTGGGGTTCTGGGCCGTGATTTTTTCATACATGTGAAAGAGGTTGCCGTATTTCTTCTCGATAGTCTGTGTTCCGTCCCGTTTGATGGCGTCGGCAAGGTCAAGATAGACGGCCAGGCCCGTTTCGCCCACGCCCTTGCCGGCATCACATTGTTCCTTGGCGTTGCGGGAGGCGACGTCCCGGGGCACCAGATTGCCGAAGCTTGGATACTTCTTTTCAAGATAGTAATCGCGCTCATCCTCGGGGATATCCACAGGGGCGCGTCTGTCGCCGGGTTTTATCGGCACCCAGACCCGGCCGTCGTTGCGCAGGCTCTCGCTCATCAGGGTCAGTTTTGACTGGTAGTCGCCATGCACCGGGATGCAGGTGGGATGGATCTGCACAAAACAGGGATTGGCAAAGGCCGCGCCTCGTTTGTAGGCGCGGAATGCTGCGGTGATGTTCGAGGCCATGGCGTTGGTCGAGAGAAAATAGGCATTGCCATAGCCGCCAGTGGCCAGGACTACGGCGTGAGCTCCATGACACTCCACCTCTCCACTGATAAGATTACGGGTCACGATGCCGCGCGCCTGCCCCTCTTCGACAACCAGATCCAGCATCTCCCGGCGTGGCAGCAGGGTCACTCTGCCCAGTTTGACCTGGCGCATAAGCGCCCCGTAGGCGGCGAGCAGAAGCTGCTGGCCGGTCTGGCCCCGGGCGTAAAAGGTGCGGGACACCTGGGCTCCGCCGAAGGAGCGGTTGGCCAGACCGCCACCGTACTCCCGGGCAAAAGGCACGCCCTGGGCCACACACTGATCTATGATGGCGTTGCTGATCTGGGCCAGTCGGTAGACATTGGCCTCACGTGACCGGAAATCCCCGCCCTTGATTGTATCGTAAAAGAGACGGAAAATGGAGTCACCGTCATTCTGGTAATTCTTGGCCGCATTGATGCCGCCCTGGGCGGCGATAGAGTGGCTGCGCCGCGGGCTGTCCTGAAGGCAGAAGGTCTTGACATTATACCCGAGCTCTGCAAGCGAGGCAGAGGCGGATGCGCCGGCGAGGCCCGCTCCCACCACGATGATATCGTATTTTCTCTTATTGGCCGGGGTGATCAACTTGAGGTCAAATCGGTGTCTGTCCCATTTTTCGCTTAATGGGCCTGAGGGGATTTTGGCGTCAAGGTGCATGATGTAAGGTCCTTTTTGAGAGGCTTCTAACGCAGAAATCCTGGAAAAAAGAGAACGAAAACGGGGATCAGGGCAAAGAGCAGGCCAACGGCCAGGCCAAATACCGCCGCTTTCTTGTCGAGGGTGCGGGTGTATTTGGGATGAGCAAGCCCGAAGGTCTGACACAGGCTCCAGAAACCGTGACTGAGGTGGAGGCCGAGCGCCAGGACGCCGATAATATAGAAAGATCCAACAACGGGATTGTCTAAGGTGGTACGGATAAGGTCGGCAAGCGGTTGTTTCTGGCTGATAAAATGGAAATTTCGCAGATGCACTCCAAGGAAAATGAGGATGACGCTCCCGCTGTAAAGCATGGATTGCGAGGCAAGGGTTGATCCGCCCCGACTTTTGACCACGGCATAGCGCTCAGGCCTGGCTCTGCGGTTTTCAAAAAAGAGCAGCAGGGCCAGCGTGACATGAGTGCAGAAAATTATCAGCAGGAGAATCTCAAAGACAGGGATCAGGAATCCGAGGCTGAGCAGATAATCGGCGTAGGCGAGAAAGGTTGTTCTGCCCAGCAGTGAGCTGCTGTTGCCGGCAAGATGGACCAGTACGAAGAGACCGAGGAAAGAGCCGCTGGCAGCCATGAGCATTTTTTTGCCTATGGAAGATGAGAACGTCCGCGTGATCCAGCCCATGAGATGACCTGTGGCTCCTTTCCGGAGGTGAAGTCCAAACTCTGTGGAATCACAGTAACTCTCACAGAGTTTGGGTAAAATGACGAGTTCCCTTTTAATGCTTAAACGAGCGCTGGCCGGTAAACATCATGGCCACTTTGGGATCGGCCTCGTTGCAGGCCTGGATGGTTTCAAAGTCGCGCATGGAGCCGCCTGCCTGGAGAATGGCGGTGACCCCCTGTTTGATCCCTACATCCGCCCCGTCCCGGAAGGGGAAAAAAGCATCGGAGATCATCACCGAGCCGGGAAGTCCAGCCCGATCCGCCCGGGTCTTGGCGTCAATGGCCTCCTGGTCACCCTTGTCACGTTTTCCCTGGGCGATTTCGAGTGCCAGGTCGGCGTAGGGGATGCCATATTGGTCAAAGCAGAGGATGTCCGCGTATTTGATGTAGGCCTTATGGACGGCAATCTCGGCTACGCCCACCCGGTCCTGTTCACCGGTGCCGATGCCGACTGTGCAGCCGTCCTTGATATAGAGCACCGAGTTGGAGGTGACCCCGTGTTCCAC
>DCUN01000023.1:0-11055 GCA_002327225.1 Desulfobulbaceae bacterium UBA2213 | reverse complement strand
TTGATCGCCGATTGCTGGGCAATGATGCCGCCGTCAATCAGGCTCTTGAAATCAAGAAAACGGAATTTCTCAAACTCGGCCAGTCGGTCGATGCGGTTCATCTGGATGACCCGCAGGTTCTTGCTTTTTTTCAGGATTTCCAGGCTGCCCTCTTCAAATGAGGGGGCGCAGACCACCTCCAGATAGTTTTGCGACAGCAGCCTGGCGGTCTCATTGTCGCAGGCCCGGTTCATGACCACTGCCCCGCCGAAGGCGGCGATGCGGTCGCAGCGGTTGGCGCGGTCAAAGGCATGGGCCAGGGTGTCGCCATAGGCGGCGCCGCAGGGGTTGTTGTGCTTGAGGATGACAGCGGCTGGTTTACCCATGAGATATTTGAGGATATTGAGGCCGTTATCAATATCGGTCAGATTGATCTTGCCGGGATGTTTTCCCACCTGGAGCATGTCCTCGACCTTGATTCCCGAGACCAGACCATTGCCAGGATCGATAAAGGAGCAGTCGCCAAGGGTCAGATTGCCGTTGACCAGTTCATAGAGGGCTGCCTCCTGGTCCGGGTTCTCGCCATAACGAACGCCCCGTTCGTCAATGGAGCCATCCTCCTGCTTGATTCCCCAGGTCCGCTTGCGATAGACCAGCTTCTGGTCGCCGAAGGAGATGGTCATATCCATGGGGAAATGGTCGCCGAGAATGGTGGTGTACATTTTTTTCAGATCGCTCATGATTGCTCCAAGTTGTTGAAATTACAAATTACGAATTATGAATTATGAATTAAGAACTTTCGCTTGGTTTTCTCGCCGGTCGCCTCGATGCGGTTGTCAGCGCCTTGCCTCAATGTCCCTCATAATCCTTGATAGTTATTTTTCAGGCCCACTCCACTCACTACTCACTCATTTCCTGAAAGGCGCTGTCCCAGTCCTTGCTGACCGGATCAAATCCTTTTGCCGCAATGGCCAGACTTACCTCTTCCACGGTTCGCAGGTCGCCGACACTGAACTGCTCACCGTCGCTCAACTCCGGATTGGAGTAGCCGCCAGGAGCGGTGCAGGAGCCGGCCGAGTAGCGGGTGGGACCCAGGCCCAGCATGCCGTCCCGATAGCGTGCCTCTTCCCGGGTGGAGAGGACAAGCCCCACGTCGGGGTCAAAGAGGCGGAGCGCAAAGATGAGCTGACTCAGATTCTTCTCCGAGACCGGAACCAGAGGAGCAAAGGCCCCAGCGGCAGGACGCAGGCGCGGAAAGGAGACGGTGACTCCGGTACCCCAGAAATTCTTGCGCAGCCAGGCCAGATGCAGGCCAATAGCCAGCCCTTCCGCCCGCCAGTCGGTCAGGCCCAGCAGGGCGCCGATGCCAACCTCGCGCATGCCGGCTGCCGCTACCCTGGCCGGGGTCTCTAAACGATAGTGGTAATCCGTTTTTTTACCGGCAAGATGCACCTGTTTATAAACATCCTGGTTGTAGGTCTCCTGATAGACCGCTACGGCGGTGATGCCGGCCTTGAACAGGCGGGTATATCGAGCGGTTGAAAGCGGCTGGACCTCGATGGAGACCGCGGCAAATTTCCCCCGCAGTCTGAGGGTGAGGGCCTCCAGGTAGTCCACATCAACAACATTGTCAGCCTCGCCTGACACCAGCAGGATATGCTTGAATCCACGCTGGTAAAGGATGTCTGTCTCGGCCTCGGCCTCATCGAGCGTCAGGCATCTGCGGACAATGCGGTTGCTGGCTGCAAATCCGCAATAGGCGCAGCGGTTGGTGCAGTGATTGGAGAGATAGACAGGGGCGTAGAGTTGGGTGGTCTTGCCGAAACGCTGGGCGGTGAGGAGTGCTGACCGGCGGGCCATCTCCGGCAGAGAGGCTTCGGCTGCAGGCGAGATGAGCGCTGCCAGATCATGGATGTCAGGGCTTCTGGCCAGCAGGGCCTGTTTTACATCCACGCTGGTGCAGCGCTCGATCGTCTGCTGGAGTTGCTGAAAGTCAGGTGAACTAAACATGATCAGGCCAGAAAACCAAGGTCTGCGGCAAGGGTGCCTGCAAGGGGTGATGAGGCATGGGCCTGTTTGCTTCGGTTGCCCATGCCGGCAACAAAAGCGGTACGGCCGGCCTCGACTGCCTGGGCAAAGGCGCGGGCCATGGCCACCGGATCACCGGCCACCGAGATGGCGGTATTGACCAGCACCGCGTCCGCTCCCATCTCCATGGCGAGGGCCGCATGTGATGGGGCACCGATTCCGGCGTCAACGACCACCGGTACCCGGGCCTGGTCAATAATGATCTCAATCTGAAAGGCGGTAAGGATGCCCTGGTTGCTGCCTATGGGCGAACCCAGGGGCATGACCGCTGCCGCTCCCACGTCCTGCAAGCGCAGGGCCAGGATGGGGTCGGCGTTCATGTAGGGCAGGACGATAAAACCGGCCCGCACCAGTTCCTCGGTGGCCTTCAGGGTCTCCACGGGGTCCGGCAGCAGGGTGCGGGGATCCGGGGTTACCTCAAGTTTGAGCCAGTTGGAGCCGGATGCCGCCCGTGCCAGATGGGCCAGGCGAATGGCCTCTTCGGCGTTTCTTGCCCCGGAGGTGTTGGGGAGAAAGACGCATCTGTCCCGGTTGAGGGCACTCATGATATCATCTTCCGGGTTGTCCAGATCGACCCGGCGCAGGGCCACGGTCACCATCTCGGTGCCGGATGCCTCAATGGCTTCTTTCATCACCGTGGGCGATGAAAATTTTCCGGTGCCGAGAAAGAGTCTTGAGTTGAAAGTGTGTCCATGAATAATCAGCATAGTACGGTCAGCATGTCAGCCGCCTCCTACAAATCGGATGAGTTCCATCTGGTCATTGTCCTTGAGAGAGGTCGTCGCATAGCAATCCGGCTGGATAATGGTTCTGTTCAGCTCAACCACCACGGATGTGAGTGGGACACCCAGTTCTTGCAGAAGTCCGGCTACGGTCATTAAATCAGTGATGGTCTTCGGACTGCCGTTTAAGTGGATCTGCATGATACAATGACGATTGAAAAAAATGTCGTTGGTTAATTGGTAATCCATTGTTTCCAGAGGTTGACAATTAGGAGCCGTTACGAAATAACATGGCCATTTATATCGAATTCGTTACGGATCCTTATGCCGCTCCGGGTTCTAAGACGGCCATGTTATTTTCTTACAGCGGCTTAGTGCCTTACAGCTCATTTTCTTGTTTTTTTCACAAGAAAATGAGCTGCGAAAGGCACTTATCCCGTTCATTGGGGTTAGCATGATAAGTTATGAAATAACTATCTTAATCGGATAATAATAACTTGCCAATAGTGTTTTGTGTGTACGCGTGTTTGCGGTAGGCAGTAATTCTTGCTCCCTTCCCGATGACGTCAGGGCTTGTTGTCTGCACGCATCCTCGGATCGTGCATCGGCAGCAGGCCTGGGTTGCCTGCATTTCCGCAAGGTCTGAGATCTGATAGTCTTCCATCAGTGTAGACGGCAGCAAATTGACCTGATGTGCTGGTTGACAGATGAGGTCAGGGGCGTTAAATTGTTGCTTTCTCTTCTCGAGTACAGAGAAACAGGAAGATAAACTTCAGGCTGGAGGGGTTCCCGGTTTTTGGGGCCGCTGTCTGGAAAGAGTATATATGTCTGGAATGGAGTAGAAAAATGCCACTGTATGAGTACGAATGTGACACCTGTTCCAAGGTGTTTGAGGTGCAGCAGCGTATGGCGGATGCACCGTTGAGTGATTGTCCCGAATGTGAAGGGTCGGTTAAGAAAGTCATGTCCATGAGCTCTTTTCAGCTCAAGGGTGGCGGCTGGTACGCCGATGGCTATGCCAGCACCCAGAAAGGGGCCGGATCCAGCAGCACGAGCGCAACGCCGCCACCGTGTTCCTCCGGCGCCTGTGCCAAGTGCCCGGCCGCGGCCGGTTGATCGCTTTCCCGCTATCTTTTTAATTTTTTTATTGTGCAGAGCGGCGGCGGAGCTTTCTGCCGCCGCTCTTTTTTCCATCCCTGGAGCGCGCGGCATCAAGGCGTCCCTGTCTTGCGCCCGCTTATTTCATGATCGCCATGGCATCGCCATAGGAATAAAAGCGGTATCCTTGCGCAATCGCCTGCTTGTAACACTCTAACAATCTTTCCCGGCCGCAGAGGGCTGAGACCAGAAAGAGCAGGGAGGACTGGGGCAGGTGAAAGTTGGTGATCAGGTTGTCAACTACCTTGAAACGGTAGCCAGGCATGATATAGAGGTCGCACCACCCCTCTGTCGGCTGCACCTTCCCTTCTTCATCCCCTGCAAATTCGAGGGCCCGCACGGTGGTAGTGCCCACGGCCCAGATCTTCCCTCCCCCCTGTCGAACCGCATTGATTGAATCAGCCTGCTCTTGTGAGATGTGGATATACTCTTTATGGATGCTGTGATCCTGGATAGTCTCGGTTCGCACCGGGGCAAAGGTGCCATATCCGACATGGAGGGTGATTCTGGCGATTGTCACCCCTTTTCCCCTGATTTTTTCTAAAAGATCCTCAGAAAAATGGAGACCGGCGGTGGGGGCGGCCACTGCCCCCGGTTGGCTGGCGTAGACGGTCTGGTAGCGCTTACTGTCTTCTTCGGTGCTGCCCTTGTCTCTGGCAATATACGGGGGGAGCGGGATCTGGCCATGATTCTCAAGGACCTCGGCGAGCTCCTTTTGCCGGTCGTAACGGAGCGCAATTTTGACCCTGCCTTCGCCCATCTGTTTCAGGATGGTGCAGGAAAGGGTGTCACCTATGGTAATGACTGACCCTTCCCGCGGCCGTTTGGAGCTTTTTACCAGGGCGGTGGCGACCATCTCCCCCGTCTCCTCGCTCAGCTGCGGATAGGAAAGCAGAAAGACCTCTGCCTTGCCGCCACTTTCTTTTTGCCCCAGCAATCTTGCTGGAAAGACCCTGGTGTCATTGACCACCAGAAGGTCGCCTTTCTGCAGAAGATCTATAATGTCGGTGAAGTGTCGATGTTCTCTTTCATCCGTCTTGCGGTGCAGGACAAAGAGCCTGGAGTCTTCCCGTTTGTCCGCTGGGTAGTGAGCAATGTTTTCCGGCGGCAGGGTATAGTCGTAAGCCTTGAGTGTGAAATCCTGTTGCATGTTTGTTCTGTTTTGCAGTAAAGAATTTTAGGTGCTGTTATGAAAGAAGCAGTGCTTTTTTCTTATTTTGTTACAGTACCTTATGCCGACTCCAGGAAACAGCCAATCTTTTTCCGGCTGTTTCCTGGAGTCGGCACAAGGCAGAGAATGTATAAGGAGCCCTTGCGAAATAACCAGTGCATGTTAGAATCATTCGTTATGATACCTTATGCCGCTTTGACCACCCAGGTGATCTTGTATTTTTACAGCGGCTTTTAGCCTTGAGTCATTCCCTTTCAAATCCTTGAACTACCTACCATGATCCTTGCTGTTGCCGCAACTGAATTTGAGATGGCACCCTTGCTGCATCTGCTGGCAGAGCATGGGGGGCAATCTTCCCGGGAAGGTGCGCTGCCTTCCTGTTTCACCCTGATCGCAGGCGTCGGTCCGGTGGAGACGACCCTGCGATTGACCCGGTATCTCGAAAGGCAGGATGAGCGAATTGACAAGGTTTTGAACTTTGGAGTGGCCGGGGCCTATATCTCTGAATCCCCGATGGCGCAGGGCAATGCCTCGCTTCTCGATCTCTGTCTGGCCAAGCAGGAGAGTCTTGGGGATTTCGGCATCTGTTTTTCTGATCGTATTGAGCCTTTTGCTGAAAAATTGGGCGGCAGTGAAATCTTTCCCCTGGATCAGCCCCTGCTACGTCAGGCCCGAGAGATTCTGGCCCGGCAGCAGGTTGCCTGCCGCTGCGGTAATTTTGTGACCGTCTCTGCTGCCAGCGCCACCCGAAAGCGGGGGGAGATGCTGGCCGCAAGGTATCAGGGGCTGTGCGAGAATATGGAGGGGGCGGCGGTGGCCAGGGTCTGTGCGGAGTTTTCCCTGCCCCTGCTCGAGGTGAGGGCGGTCTCGAATCTGGTCGAAGATCGGGATCCGAGCCGCTGGAAGATGACAGAGGCCTGTGCCGGGGCGGCTGAGGCGGCCGCCCTGCTGATCAGGGAGATGGGGAAAATATGACACAACCAGCACCGTTGCCGATGACTATCGGCTACTCGCCCTGTCCCAATGACACCTTTATCTTCTATGGACTGACGCACAGCAAGATTGATCTCGAGGGGATTGAGCTGGCGCCCCCTGTGCTGGAAGATGTGGAGACCCTCAATGGCTGGGCTCTCGAGCACAGGCTGGATGTGACTAAACTCTCTTTCCATGCCCTTGGCCACGTGCTTGATGAGTACTGTGTCCTGTCATCGGGCAGCGCCCTTGGCCGGGGCTGCGGACCGTTGCTGGTGGCACGAACCCCTCTTGATCTCAGCGCTCCCGGCCGCTATAGAATTGCCATCCCTGGACGACTGACCACTGCCGCCCTTCTCTTCCGTCTCTTCTTGTCAGAGTGCGCGCAGGCCATGGATGGTCCAGTGTCGCGGGTGCCAAGGACGGCGCAGGAGCGACCGGAACTGGTGGAGATGCGTTTTGATACCATCATGGCGGCGGTGCAGCAGGGCCAGGTGGATGGTGGGGTCATTATCCATGAGAGCCGCTTCACCTATCAACAGATGGGCCTGCTCTGCCTGCAGGATCTTGGTCAGTGGTGGGAGCAGAGTACTGGCTATCCTATCCCCCTTGGCTGTATCGCCGCCAGGCGCTCGCTGGGACGGGAGCGGATTATGGCGCTTGAAGGGGCAATCAGGGCCTCTGTTGAGTGGGGTTTTACCCATCCAGAGCAGTGTCTTCCCTATATCAGGGAGCATGCCCAGGAGCTGGCAGGCCGGGTTGTTCAGGAACATATCGGCCTGTATGTCAATGATTTTTCGCTGGATCTTGGAGAGGAGGGGAGGGCTGCCATTGATGCTTTCCTGAAGCGGGGAAGAGATGCGGGAATCCTGCCGGATTCCTCTTTCCCTGTAAGGTAGAATTGAGTGGAGAAGCGTAGAAACGGGCCAATGAATCCACAATATTTTCAACAGAACAGGGACAAAGTATCGGCGCCCGTCTCAACAAAAATGCCGATTATGGGAATCTGCGGCCCTTCCGGTGCCGGCAAGACCACCCTTATTGAGGCCATAGTGCCGGAACTGCTTCAGCGTGGCTTGCGGGTGGCTGTGGTTCAGCATGAATGCCCTGCTCTGCTGCTCGATGTGCCGGGCAGGGACAGTGATCGTCTCTATCGGTCCGGAGCGGATCTCTTCCTGCTTGGTGGAGAGGAGAGTGTCCGTCTGCATGGTGATGCCGGGGACGCTTTCGGCTTTCAGCTCAGCCAGATCGCCCGTTATTATGATCTGGTCCTTGTTGAGGGGCATGGCCAGACACCGGTGTCGAAGCTCTGGCTCCTGGCTGAGGATGAGCAGCTGCCTGCTGATATGGAGAGCGTGCTCAGGGTATTCCCACGAGACGAGAAGCGGGCGGCGCAGCTTTTTGAATTTCTCCTGCAGTGGCTGCAGGAGATCTGGTCTCAGACACCGGTCTGGGCCTGTGTCCTGATCGGTGGCCGCAGTTCGCGGATGGGACGACCCAAGCACCTGCTTGAGAAGGAAGAGACAAGCGCTACCACCTGGCTGGAACATACTGTGAGCCTGCTTCAACCCCTGGTCGGCACTCATATTGCCCTTTCAGGGGCAGGTTGTGTGCCTGAGGGACTGGCGCATCTGCCGCGGCTCCCTGACATCCCGGAGGCCCGTGGCCCTTTAACCGGTATCCTTGCGGCCATGCGCTGGCAGCCTGCGGTTTCCTGGCTGCTCATTGCCTGCGATATGCCGGATATCAGAGCAGAGGCCCTGACCTGGCTGCTTGCCAGGCGTAAGCCGGGCTGCTGGGGAACGGTACCGCGGCTCCAGGAAGACGGCTACGTGGAGCCGCTGTTGGCCCATTATGATTATCGAAGTGGCCCCCTCTTTGAGCAGCTCCTTGCCTCCGGCTCTCTGCGGATTGGTCGGATTGCCGGGCAGAACAAGATCGAGACTCCCCTTATCCCTCTTCAGCTCAGCTCTTCCTGGCATAACATCAATACCCCTCAGGAACTGGAACTCGCCAGATCACGAGAGTCCGGATCTGTTTGAGGCGGACATATCAACTGTCAACCATCAGAATTTTATGCCCTTGTTGCACTTTTCAGCAGCCAGGTTGATTTTTTCAAGGAGATCCTGAAGGTCGACCGGTTTCATGAGGTAGTCAAATGCGCCTTTTTCCATACCTTCAATACCGCTGGCCGAGGAACCATGACCAGTGAGTATGATCACTTCAAGAGCAGGATGCATGGACTTGATGTGTTGCAAGACTTCCAGGCCATTCATGTCGGGCAGTTCGAGATCAAGAATAACAAGATCGGGCGGGGAGGAATGCACAATCTCCAAGGCTTCTTTGCCGTTATTGGTTGTCTGTGTTGCAATGCCACGCAACTCCATACGTTCTGCGAGGGTTGTGGCAAACTCTATTTCATCATCAACAATCAGTAAGTTGACGTTCGTCATGGGTACTCTCTTTTGGTAAAGGTTGACGGATAAGGAGTTTCAAGGAAAGTCCCGGGCCAGTCTCTTCTCCTGTTGCTTTCGTTGTGGAGGAAGGAACGAAAACGTTTGCAGTGTCCTTCATGGAAAAGGTCTGCGGCGCCCGTATCTGGTTCGCTGCATGCTGGGGGCATCAGTCGCTGTTCACATTTCTTGCCGAGTGTAGAATTGTTCCCGCCCGAAGCCTGTTTTTTATAGCCAGATCAAGGACCTCACTTACTGGACCTATAACGGAATCAAAAATCTCTACTTTTTTCCAGGAAAGATATTTGTAGTGACGTTCTTCGATCCCACCGCAAATGACAAGAGTGATATTTTCTTTGAGTATAAGGCTGCACAGTTCTTCAGGAGATGGCCTTGCCATGAGCAGGGTCCTGGGTTTTTCCGTAAGCCCATGGGAGTCGTAACTGGCGATGAGTAACGCCGAGACCATGTCAAATCGCGGGGCTACATTGTCGCCGGTTATAGTAATCAGTATCTTCATATTGACAGAATAAAGAAATAAAATTTGCTTAGAGGGCCTTCAGTTTTCGCCACAGGGTTGTTCGTCCCCAGCCTAAAAGGTCAGCAGCCTTGGTGCGGTTGCCGCCTGTTTTCTTCATGGCATCCAGGATCATGTCCCTTTCCGTTTTTTGCCAGTTTTCTGAAATTCTTGTTTCTGTCTTGGTGGGAGCATGGGGCCGTTGTTCCCCTCTGGACGGATCAGAGGCAGATGGTTTGTGGGCACCACTTTCCCGGTCGCCTGCCTGAGCAAAAATATACTTGGGCAAATGCTCAGGTGTTATCAGCTCCCCTGGACAGATATTGGCCGCATATTCGACAATGTTACGAAGTTCCCGGACATTTCCCGAAAAGCCGTAGGCCAGGAGCAGTTCAAGGCACGTTGTTGAAAAGCCTCTGATGTGGCTTCCGAGCTGAGAGACAAAGTCCCGGAGGAAATGGTCAAGGAGGAGTCGGATATCACCTTCTCTCTCCCGTAAAGGGGGGAGATGGATTCGTAAGACATTGAGACGGTAAAAAAGATCCTCCCGGAACAGTCCCTTCCTTACCTGCTCCCGTAACGAACGATGGGTGGCAGCAATGACCCTGACATTTACTTTTACTTTTTTACTCCCTCCCACCGGATAGAATTCCCTGTCGTCAAGGACAGTGAGAAGTTTCACCTGAAGCGACAAGGGCAGGTCTCCGATTTCAGTGAGAAAAATTGTGCCGTTCTGAGCCAGGCGGAACATGCCCGGTTTGTCAGTGACAGCACCAGTAAAAGCGCCACGGACGTGGCCGAAGAGCTCGGACTCGAGCAGGGATTCCGGCAAGGCCCCACAGTTGATCTTGACAAAAGGCTGCCTGGCCCTTTTCGAGG
The DNA here is from genome assembly GCA_002327225.1 of Desulfobulbaceae bacterium UBA2213. Lineage (GTDB taxonomy): Bacteria > Desulfobacterota > Desulfobulbia > Desulfobulbales > Desulfocapsaceae > UBA2270. The sequence goes on along the minus strand of DCUN01000023.1, from coordinate 1,116 downwards.
ATTGATGAATCACTTCGGCAATCATGTCCTTTCCTGTACCTGTTTCCCCGGTAATAAGAAGTGAGGCGTCGGTTCGTGCCAGGACAGGGATAAGCTCAAAGGCTTCCTGCATTTTTGGACTATGGCCGAGGATCTTACCCTTGCTGTCTGCTCCGCTTGTATTCCGCTCTGCATGCTGAAAAGATGAGAGATCTTCAAGAACAATAATAAGCCCGGCTATTTGCCCCTGGTTGTCATGGAGAGGAGAGATGGTAAACAGAATGGGGAGTTTTTTGCGATGACAGTTGATAATGGTGCCTTCCTGGATAAGGCTCTCGCCGCTTTTCAATATCTGTTGATACACCTGGCCTCGGGTGTGCAGGTCGCTGCGGATGATAAAATTGCCTGGAACGCCAAGGGCATCTTCTTCAGAATATCCGGTAAGGGCTTCAAAAAAACGATTCATCCGCAGAACACATAAGGAACTGTCAAGCAGAACAATCCCAAGGGGCACGCCATTCAGTATTTCTACGAGTGATACGGATTCGACGAAGATGGTTGATGATATTGGCATGGTTTCAAGAGCGTGACGAGCCGGTCAATGTAAACAAAGAGTTCCAGGATGAGAAACAGATTACCATAAGAAATGGCTGCAAGGATAGAGCTGATTCGCATTGCCGGCCGGATTTTTTTTAAAAATCGGGGCAGCTGTAAATGGTGTGGTGAGTAAGGAGCTGTTCCCCGAACCTTCCCCATCAATTCAGCCCTTGAGGATGAGCAGACTTTTCGTCGTTCTCGCGTGCTGTGATGGGGAGGGGAGTGAAAAAGGCTGCAGGCGGTTATGGAGAATCGGGAAAGAGCCCTGTGCCTGAATTCTGACGCGCTTCAGGCACAGGGTTCCTGTCTCTGCGCTCAGTGCAGCAGTCTGTACTGTAAGATATAGGTTGCGATTCCGGCAAAATAGCCGGCCAGGGCCAGTGGCCCGATACGGCGGGCATACCAGAAGAACTCGATCTTCTCCAGTCCCATGGCGGCAACGCCTGCAGCCGAGCCGATAATCAGCATCGAACCACCTGTTCCGGCGCAATAGGCCATGAATTCCCAGATAAAAGAGTCCGGTGGATACTGGGCCAGAGG
>DCUN01000084.1:10332-20964 GCA_002327225.1 Desulfobulbaceae bacterium UBA2213 | reverse complement strand
TATATATAGTATAAATGGTTCTCTGGAAAGTGCCCCTTTTTTTATGAGCCAATAAAACAGCCATTGTGAATGAATAAAGGAAAAAAGATTGACATCAAGTGAAAAAAAGTGTCTTTTAAGCTGTTTCTCGTAGTCATGAATGGTAATATTCAGGTTTTTTTCCAAAGAGGAATTCATAATGTATGCAATAGTACGTACCGGTGGAAAGCAGTATCAGGTAGCTTGTGGAGACCAGCTGCGAGTAGAGAAAATAAATGGAAACGTTGGAGATATCATTGAATTAAGTGATGTTCTGATGGTTGTCGATGGCGAAAATGCCCAGATCGGTCGTCCTGTTCTGGAGAATGCCAAGGTAGTCGCCAAGATTGCTGAGCAGGGTAAGGCCAAGAAGGTTCTTGTTTTCAAGAAAAAGAAACGTCAGGGCTATCAGGTAAAAAATGGCCATCGGCAGTTGTATACCGCTTTGCAGATTCAGGAAATCACCGCATAAGATTTTTACGGTATCTTATATATAAACGAAAAGCACATCACCTGGTTGAATGAATAACCCGGTACAAGGGAGTGAGTCATGGCGCATAAAAAGGCGGGCGGCAGTTCCAGAAATGGTCGCGACAGTGCAGGGCAGAGACGGGGAGTAAAAAGATTTGGTGGACAGAATGTCACGGCCGGGAGTATCCTGGTTCGACAGGTTGGTACCAAGATTCATCCTGGAACCAATGTGGGGTGCGGCAGAGATTATACCCTGTTTGCCAAGATAGATGGCGTCGTGACCTTTGAGGATTTCGGTCGCAAGAAAAAGCGGGTCAGCATCTATCCCGCAGTTTGATTATTGCTCCAGTTCCCTTTCTGAAGCCATCTCAAGAGATATGGCTTCAGAACAGGCTTAGGCTCGACTTCAATGATCCTTATTGATTGTCGAGCTTTTTTTTTTTAATGGTATTCTTTTGAAGGGGTTTGAACAAAAATGGCCTTTGTGGATGAAGCAAAATTTTTCGTAAAGGCTGGTGATGGCGGCAATGGGTGTGTCAGTTTTCGTCGTGAAAAGTATGTGCCCAAGGGCGGACCAAGCGGTGGTGATGGCGGTAATGGCGGCAGTGTTGTGCTCGAGGCATCGAATAAGCTGCAATCCCTGATTGATTTCCGCTATCGCTCCCACTTTAAGGCGGAGCGGGGCGGCAATGGCCAGAGCAAGGACATGCATGGCCGTAATGGAAATGACTGTTATATGCAGGTGCCTGTCGGTTCGGTGATAAAAGACAGCGAAACCAGAGAGGTACTGGCCGAGTTGCTGGCCGAAGGCGAGACGTACCTGGCGGCCAAAGGTGGGCGCGGAGGACTCGGCAATGCCCATTTCTCAAGCGGTTCTAACCGGACACCCCGTTTTGCCAGTAAAGGCAAAGAGGGTGAAGAGCACTGGTTGCGAATCGAATTGAAGCTTATTGCCGATGTCGGTCTGGTGGGTCTTCCCAATGCCGGCAAGTCAACCCTGCTCTCCAGGCTCTCTGCCGCTAATCCCAAGGTGGCCAGTTATCCCTTTACAACCCTGGAACCTCAACTCGGCGTTCTCCAGTTCAAGTATGAAGAACCGTGTATCATTGCGGACATACCAGGACTTATTGAGGGAGCACATGAAGGGGCGGGCCTGGGTCATACCTTTCTGCGGCACATCGAACGAACCCGTATCCTGCTTCAGGTCATCGATGTCTCTGTAGATGATGTGCAGGCAGATTTTAAGGTCATCGAGAATGAACTGCAATCCTACCGGGAAGATCTCCTTGACAGAACCCGGATTCTTGTCTTCAATAAAACTGACATTGCTGATCCTGAAAAAGTTAACGAAGCAGTAGCCTTTTTTACAGAGCGTGGTTTCCAGGTAGCTCTTATCTCCGGTCTTACCGGGGAAGGAATTCAGCACCTCAAGGAGAGTATTGAAGAAAAACTTGAGGAGTTACGGATTCTTGACCGTAAGGCTGTGGAAGAAAAACAGACAGAGGAGTCGGAACCCGGACGTGATGGTGAATGATTTTAATAACTACGTTTTTATAACGGGTATTTTTATTCAGTAGTGTCCGGTTTAAAAATTGCAATATCCTTCAGAACGGCCAAATCCCCCCTAGCCCCCCTTTTTCAAAGGGAGGGGCTTTATGCTTCCCCCTTTGAAAAAGGGGGATTGAGGGGGATTTGCTGTGCGCGGAGCAACATCTTTATCCGGATGCAATTTTTAAACCGGACAATGCTGATTTTTCATTAATGGAATGGCTTTATTTGGTTTTATTTGATCATGACCACTCAGATATCCAGAGAGGATGGCCTGTATTATCGTCAGACCCTGTTTGATAAGGCCAGGCGTATTGTTATCAAGGTCGGCAGCGCCGTCCTTACAAACGAGTCCGGCATCAATCAGACTGTCGTCGAAAACATTGCNNTGGCGGCCATCGGCCAGACCTGTCTGATGCAGACCTATGACGAGGTCTTTCAACGACACGGCAAGGTCGTCAGTCAGCTCCTGCTGACACATGCCGATCTTGCCAGCCGTGACAGATATCTGAACGTCCGTAATACCATCCTCACCCTTTTTCGCTTCGGGGCCATTCCCATTATCAATGAAAATGATCCCGTCTCCGGCGAAGAGCTCCGTTTCGGCGATAATGACACCCTCGGGGCCCTGATCACCAATCTTATTGAGGCCGATATGTTTATCTGTCTCACGGATGTCGATTGTCTCTATACCGGTAACCCTCTTTCCGACCCTGCTGCCCTTCCGGTGTATACCGTGGCCCGGGTCACTCCGGAAATTGAGGCCATGGCCTCCAATGTCAAAAGCGCCCTTGGCACCGGCGGCATGCAATCCAAGATTCGCGCCGCCAAGATGGTGGCAGCAGGCGGCGGCAGCTCTTTTATCGGCCCTGGCCGCGAGAGCGCTATCCTGCAGAAATTATTCAGCGGCGAAATGATCGGCACCTTTTTCCTCCCGGCCGAGGATAAGATTCATCGCCGAAAGCACTGGATCGCCTATGTCCTCCGACCAAAAGGCTTTCTGGTCATTGATGCAGGGGCCTGTGCTGCCCTTGCCGGACAGGGGAAAAGTCTTCTTTCTTCCGGCATCCTTGAGGTTCGGGGCGAATTCGGGGTAGGGGATGCGGTCCATTGTCTCGACAGCACCAATAAACCAATGGCCGCCGGTCTGGTGAATTACAGTTCAGCCAACCTCGATATCATCAAGGGGCATCATTCTGATGCAATTGAGTCCCTGCTTGGCTTTAAGGATTGCGATGAGGTTATCCATCGGGATAACCTGGTCCTACTGTAGGAACAGGAGTGAAAAATGTCAGAGACGCAAGAGATTGAAACTACTATCCGTTTGATGGCCCAGAGGGCGAAAAAGGCGGCCCGCAGCCTGATCTCTTTATCTACAGAGGCCAAGAATGGTCTTCTCCTCAAGATGGCTGAGGCGCTTGAGGAAAAACGGCTGTTTATCCAGGAACAGAACCGGAAAGATCTGCTGGCCGGACGGGAAAAAGGCCTGTCAGCCGCCATGCTGGACCGGCTGGAGCTCTCGGATAAGGTGATGGCCTCCATGATTGGTGGTCTGCTGGAAGTTGCCGCCCTGCCGGATCCGGTAGGCGAGGTCATGAATCTCAGCAGAAGACCGAATGGCCTGATGGTGGGGAGAATGCGGGTTCCTTTGGGGGTGATCGGTATGATCTATGAGTCGCGTCCCAATGTGACGGTCGATGCGGCAGCGCTTTGTCTGAAGGCCGGTAATGCCATTATCTTGCGAGGGGGATCGGAGGCAATCCATTCCAATCTCGCCCTGGCGGAGGTTCTGCAGGGGGTGCTGGCGGCGCGCGATATAGATCCCGCGGCCATCCAGGTGGTTCCGGTAACTGATCGTGCGGCGGTGACGACACTTCTGGCCCAGGATGAATTCATTGATCTGATCATTCCACGCGGTGGCGAAGGCCTGATTCGCTTTGTCTCCGAGACGTCACGTATCCCGGTGTTGAAGCACTACAAAGGCGTGTGTCATATCTTTGTTGACAGCAGCGCCGATCCCTTCAAAGCCACGCCGATTATCATCAACTCCAAGACCCAGCGTCCCGGTGTCTGTAACGCCCTTGAAGGGCTGCTCATCCATCGTGATATTGCTGCCAGCTATCTCCCTGTCATTGCCGAAGAACTCCGTTCGGCAGGTGTGGAGCTCCGCGGCTGTCCTGAAAGCGTTGCCTTGGCCACTACGATCAAACCGGCCCTGGCAAGTGACTGGGGGACTGAATTCCTGGATCTGATTCTCTGTGTGAAGGTTGTCGACTCGCTTGATGAGGCCATGAACTATATGGCCGAGTATGGTTCTCAGCATACCGAGGTAATTATTACCGAGGATTACAGCAATGCCCAGCGTTTTCTGGCCGAAGTCGATGCCTCGGCGGTCATGGTCAATGCCTCCACCAGGTTCAACGATGGTGGCCAGCTTGGTCTGGGGGCGGAGATCGGGATCAGCACGACGAAATTGCATGCCTACGGCCCCATGGGGCTGGAAGAGCTCACCACCAGGAAGTTTATCATTTATGGTGCCGGACAGGTACGGAGTTGAAGCCGCGAGTCGAACAACGTATTGGACTTCTCGGAGGCACCTTTGACCCTGTTCACAAGGGACATCTCCAGATGGCCGAGATTGCCAAGAATGTGTGTGATCTGCAGGAGGTCAGGTTTATCCCCGCAGCCGTGCCGCCCCATAAACATTGTAACGTGATCGCCAGTTTCAACCATCGGGCCACTATGATTCAACTGGCCCTGGCCGGCAGTCCTGACTTCCGTCTGTCCACCATAGAGGCAAGCCTGCCGGAGCCGTCATATACCATTGATACTTTGCACTATTATCATGCCAATGCAGCTGTCGGCACGGATTTTTTTTTCATCATTGGCGCCGATGCCTTTCTTGATATCACCACCTGGAAGTCGTACCGGGAGGTTCTGCAGGCGGTCCATTTTGTGGTAGTGGCCAGGGCGGGATGTGCCATTTCGGCGGTGACGGATCTCATACAAAGACTTGGCTATGAGTCGGAAGGATTGCCCCATATCTGGTCCAGTCCCGGCTTGCAGAAAAAGATTTTCTTCCCTTCGATGTCACTTTCTGACATTTCCTCTTCCCGCATTCGACAGAGCATCAACGATAACATTTCTGTTGAAGGCCTTGTCCCTGCTGCTGTCCTTGAGTATATTCAAACACATGGCCTGTATGTTTGATGACAGTACCATGTCCCTGTAATGTCCTGGCGTGTTCTTCTTGTCGTCCTCGGAAAATGGAAAAGTCATGGAGTACCCTTACGGGCATCTTAAATGGGCATCTGGAATTGTTACCTGCTCAGCGGATATCTTCACTGTCCACATAGGCATAGGCACTGTGTTTGTGGATGGACTCAAAGCTCTCCACTCCTGCTGAAAACCAGGTGATGTCCGGGTGAGCCAGGGCGCTTACCGCCACCTTGCGTACCACATCCTCGACAAACATGGGATTATTGTAGGCCTGTTCGGTTACATATTTTTCATCCGGTCGTTTCAGCAGGGCATAGACGGGGCAGGAGGCCGACGCTTCAATCATGTCGATCAGTTCCTCGACCCAGATGAACTTTTTGAATTTCACGTTCAGGCTTACTTCCGCCCGCTGATTATGGGCCCCCACGGCGCTTATTTCCTTGGAACAGGGGCAGAGGGTGGTAACCGGGACAAGCACTGAGAGGATAAAGTCTTCATCTTCCTCTCCGCTGCCCACGCTGCCGGTAAAGGTGCAGTTGTATTCCATGAGGCTGCGGGTGCCGGAGACCGGGGCCTTTTTTTCGATAAAATAGGGAAATGACATGATAATACTGGCAGATTCAGCCTGGAGCGCCCCTCTGACCTCTTCCAGCAGGGTGGAGAAAATGGAGACGCTCATCTCGTCCATATACTTATTCAGGGCGGCGGTGAAGACGGTGACGCAGCTGTCCCGGTAGGCCCCTGGCATGCGTGCCTGCATGCTGACCGTGGCCACTGTGTTCTGCAGGCCGCCATCTTTTTCGCGGATGCGAACCGGGAGCTTGATGTCGTGAATGCCGACGGCCTGGATGTTTATGGAAGTCATCAGCTTAATCTCTGAGTTGTCTGGAATTGCTGACCCCCAGGGACTTGTAGATTTCCTGAGTGGCGGTCGAGGAATTCAGGGTAAAAAACTGGACGCCGCGGACATTATTGTCCAGCAGGTCACGGATCTGCTCGGTTGCCCAGTGGATACCCACCTTTTCAACATACTCATCATTTTCGGCTCGATAGACTGCCTTCAGCAGGCGGGCAGGGATGTGGGCGCCACCTGCAAGTTCGGCGGTGCGGATCAGTCCGTTTCTGGTGGTCACCGGCATGATCCCGGCGATATTCGGCACATGGATTCCTGCCAGTTCACAGCGCTCGCAGTAATCATAAAAATCGCGGTTATCAAAGAAGAGCTGGGTGACGATATAATCAGCCCCGGCATCGACCTTGGCCTTCAGGTAGTCTATCTCCTGCAGGCGATTGGGGGTGGCGGGGTGCCCTTCGGGAAATCCTGCCACACCCACGCACATCTCCGGGAAATATTTCTTGATATAGGCAACCAGGTCCGCAGCGTAGTTGAAGCCGTCTTCCGGTTGCACAAAGTCAGTAACTCCCTTAGGGGGGTCGCCGCGCAGGGCCAGGATATTGCGCACGCCTGCTTCCCGGTATTTTTCCAGAATCCCGTGCATCTCCTGACGGCTGGAACCGACGCAGGTGAGATGGGAGACCACGGGGATATTGGTCTCTTTCTTGATCCTGACCACCAGATCATGGGTGCGGTGGCGGGTGGTGCCGCCGGCGCCGTAAGTCACACTCACATAGGAGGGGGAAAGCGGCATCAGGTTGGCAATAGTGGTGAGCAGGCGATCAGCGGCAGCATCTTCCTTGGGAGGAAAGAACTCAAAGCTGAAGGTGGTTTTGTGTCGGGCGAGAAGATCTTTTACCAGCATGAAAATTCCTGATTCGATAAAAAAGGATGAGTGAGAATAGATATTGACTAAGTTAAGAGAAGCAAAAAAACTGTTTACCCTTTTTTTATCTGTTCGACAATGCGCAAAGTGGCAGCGACCATACAGCAGGCCATTTCAGAGGCTGAAAATGTCTTTTTTCATGCGTTTCCCGCTGATTCGGTGTAAACTTCTCTTTTTCTTGATATGAGTGTCAGCTGCCGGTAGTGTTGAGTGTGCATGGAAATGAGTGATGTGACAGAGACAGACAAACAGGTGCGGATTGACAAGTGGCTCTGGGCTGCCAGATTTTTCAAGACCCGATCAGTGGCGGCCCAGGCGGTCAGCGGCGGTAAGGTTCAGGTGAACGGCAATCGAGCCAGGTCTTCACGAATCGTGCAGATTGGCGATATCTTGCGGGTCAGGCGTGGTGAGGTTGAGTTTACCATAACAGTCCTCGGTCTGTCCATGTACCGGCGTCCTGCTGTCGAGGCAAGACTTCTCTATGAAGAATCTGAGCAATCCGTTCAGCTGCGTCAGGAGGCGGCACAGATGCGCTCCCTGCTGGCCGCCGGACAGACTATGCCTGCTAAAAAGCCTGAAAAAAGGGATAGACGGAAGATCAGGGAATTTACCAGAAAAGATGAATAAGTTTAATGAATTGTTGCATATTTTTTAATACATAAATAAAGTTTTGAAAAGGAGTTGATTATGAATAAGATAACAAGGGCCTTGATCAGTTTAACCGATAAATCAGGGATCGAGAGTTTTGCCAAAGAACTGGCGGAGCTTGGAGTAGATATCCTCTCCACCGGTGGTACGGCCAAAAAGATTCGTGAGGCAGGCATTGCGGTCAGAGATGTCTCAGAGTTTACCGCCTTCCCTGAAATGCTTGATGGCCGGGTTAAGACCCTGCACCCAAAGGTTCATGGCGGAATCCTCAATCAGCGGGACAATGCGGAACACCAGAGGCAGTGCGAGGAACATGATCTGCAGCCTATTGATCTTATTGCCGTCAATCTCTATGCCTTTGAAAAGACCGTTGCCGATCCCAACTGCTCGCTGGCTGATGCCATCGAGAATATAGATATCGGAGGCCCTACGATGCTTCGGGCAGCGGCCAAGAATTTCCATGATGTCACAGTGATCGTCGATCCGGCCGACTACCCGCAGGTGTTGAAAGAGATCAGGGAGCAGGGAAATACGACGCTCAAGACCCGCTTCCGTCTGGCGGCCAAGGTCTTTGCCCTGACCTCAAAATACGACACCACTATCTCGGCCTGGCTGGATAAGGTTGACGTCGAGAGCAATCCCTATTTTGCCGGCAAGGAATAAGAAATGTTGAAGATTGCGGTTCTTTTATCGGGGAGCGGCAGGACCCTGGACAATTTCCACGAGCGTATCATGAACGGTACGCTCGATGCGCAGATTCAGGTGGTTATCTCCAATGTCAAAGGCGTACTTGGTCTTACTAAGGCTGAAAAGTACGGCTATCCCGCTCTGTATGCCTCCAGCAATGAGGCGATCAATGCGATCCTGCAGGGCTATTCCATAGATATTATCTGTCTGGCCGGATTTCTGAAGCTCTATACGCCGCCACAGGCCCTGGCCAGATCGGTGATCAATATCCACCCCTCTCTGATTCCGGCCTTTTCCGGCGATGGCTTTTACGGTGCACGGGTGCACAAGGCGGTTAAAAAGCGTGGCTGTCTGGTCAGCGGTTGTACCGTCCATTTTGCCAGTGAGGTCTATGACGAGGGGCCGATCATTGTGCAGAAGAGTGTTGAGCTTGAGTATGAAGACAGCCCTGAAACAATTGCGGCCAAGGTTTTTGCAGCAGAGTGTGAGGCGTTTCCAGAGGCCCTGAACCGGGTTAATGAAAAAGGGGTCGATTTCTTCTGGCAGCGGGTGCAGTCATGAGCCATGAGTCGCGCATTATTCTCACCGCCCAGGATATGGGTTTTGCTTTAAAAAGAATTGCCCTGCAGATCCTGGAGCACAACCATTCTGTTGCTGATCTGGCTATTGTCGGCATCCATACCTGCGGGGTGGACCTGGCTGAGCGGATCAGGATGATTATTCAGCAAGAGGAGGGGGTGGAGATCCCATCCGGAAGTCTCGACATCACCCTCTACCGTGATGACTGGAGCCTTATCTCGCAGAACCCCGTGGTTCGAACCACCGATATCCCTTTTGCGGTCGAGGGCCGCAGGCTGATTCTGGTCGATGATGTCCTTTTTACCGGCCGCACCATCAGGGCGGCCATGGAGGCTCTTATGGATTATGGCCGCCCTCACTCCATTCAGTTGGCGGTACTTGTCGATCGGAGTGGCCGGGAACTTCCCATCCAGGCAGATTATACGGGGATGCAGACAACGGTTCTGCCGCATGAGCGCATTCAGGTCTTGCTCACAGAACATGGCGGCCATGATCAAGTTGTAATCCAGAGGACTAGTTAGAACTCTATGGAATTACTTGCCCCTGCCGGCAATATGGAGTCCTTTCGGGCTGCCGTTCAAGCTGGTGCTGACGCCGTCTATGTCGGCGCCCCTGGTTTTAACGCCAGGAACCTGGCCCGTGACCTCCGCCTCGAAGAAATCGCCGCCATGATCCACTATTGTCGGCAGCATGGGCTGAAGTTCTACCTTGCCGCCAACAGTCTGGTCAGAGAGCAGGATCTGCCGCATGTGATTGCAACCCTCGCCATCCTCGAAGAGTTGAAGCCGGACGCCCTTATTGTCCAGGATCTGGGGGTGATTAAGCTGGTGCAGGAACATTTTCCCGCGCTAGTGCTCCATGCCTCAACCCTCATGGCCGCCCATAATTCTGATGCGGTGCGCTCCTTTACCGATATGGGTTTTGAGCGAGTGGTGCTCGCCCGTGAGCTGACCCTCAAAGAGATCAGTGCCATCTGTAAAAAGACCGAGACCGAGATCGAGGTCTTTGTTCATGGGGCCATGTGCTTTTCCTATTCGGGTCTCTGTCTCTTTTCCTCTTTTCTCGGCGGCAAGAGCGGCCTGCGCGGTCGCTGCGTCCAGCCCTGCAGGCGTCAGTACACCTGGGGGGCCAAAGGTGGGATCAAGGGTGCTGTGAGAGGCACCAAAAAACCTGCCGGCGGCAAGGGCGGCTATCTCTTCTCCATGAATGATCTGGGCGGGCTTGAGGCCGTGCACTGGCTCGCTGAAGCGGGTGTTGCGTCGCTTAAGATTGAAGGGCGGTTGCGCACGGCCCACTATGTCTCCCATGTGGTCCAGGCCTATCGGATGGTGATGGATGCCGATGCTGCCGGCTTTCCAGCTGTACTGAAAAAGGCTGAGCAGCTTGCGGAAAAGGCCATGAGTCGTAAGGTCACTCCCGGCTATTTTCAATCTCCCCAACCCCTTGAAGCGATTACCCCTTATCATTCCGGCAATATCGGTCTTCATCTTGGGAGGCTGGAGGCGGTACAGCAGAGAAAAAATGGTTGTTATGGCAGCCTGACCTTAAAGGATGAGCTGGAGATCGGAGACCGTCTGCGGCTGCACCTGGAATCATCTGGTGAGCGCCACAGCTTCACCTTGCAGGAGATGTTGAAGGGGAAGAACCCTGTAGAGCAGGCCCTGGCTGGTGATGCCGTGCA
>DCUN01000084.1:0-10246 GCA_002327225.1 Desulfobulbaceae bacterium UBA2213 | reverse complement strand
ATGCCGCTGTCTGTTGACAAGAGTGGAAGGGTAGATGGCAGGACGCGGCCTACGCAACGGAAGACCGGCCCGGTCAAGGTGAAATTGCCACTCGAGTGGTGGCTGAAGACTGATTCCTTTAAATTATTACAGGATCGGCTGCCGTTTACCCCTGATCGTTTTCTGCTGCCTCTCGATAAGGCGACGGTCAGCCAGGTGGGGCAGATTAAACGCTATATGGGGCAGGGGATACGCAATATCACCTGGTGCCTGCCGCCGCTCCTCTTTGAGTCAGAGTTGGCGCAGGTGCAGAAACAGCTCACCGTCCTCATGCGTTCCGGTTTCAAGAGCTTTCAGATCGGTCACATCAGTCAGGCCTGGATGTTTCGCGGCGAGCGGGTGCACCTCTCCTGTGATTATACGATCAATCTTATGAACAGTCAGGCCGTAGCCGCTGTTGAACATCTCGGGGCGGAGGCTGCTCAATTGTCCATCGAGTCAGACCGGCAGTTACTTGCCGATGTCATCAAGGGCAGTCGGCTCACTTCCCGCCATATTCGCAAGGGGCTGACCGTCTACGGCGCTCCATCCCTCTTTACCGCCAGACTTGCGGCCCGCCATTTTCAATATGATCGGGTGCTGCTCAGCCCCAAGGGGGAGTCCTTCACCATGCAGCGGAAGGATGGCCTGGTCAGAACTGTACCCTGTCGGCCGTTTTCACTACTGCCTTATCTCGGAGAAATACGGGATATGGGGCTTGATTATGTGCTTGTTGATCTCTGCAACCTCCCCACCAGCCAGCAGGATATGCTGGCCCTGGCCGAGAGGCTTGGCGGAGTGGCCAGGGTGGCAAAGCTCCCCACCTTTAATTATCTGGGCACCCTGGAATAATTTAGAACATGTCAATATCAATGAGGGTTGAAGAGTGAAATTTGACGTGACTACCATGATCGGGCTTCTCGCTGCCATATGTACGACCGCTTCATTTTTGCCCCAGGTTGTCAAGACCTGGAAATCTAAAAAAACTAAAGATATTTCCTTCCTGATGTATGCCATACTGGCTATGGGCTTATTGCTTTGGTTGGTTTATGGGATCATAATCAGGGATATCCCTTTGATTATGGCCAATAGCATCAGTCTCGGTCTCGCTTTCTGTGTTTTATTCCTGAAGATAAAGCATGGCTAAGGTTGGAAACTGAGGAATGGAAAAGTCGAAATATCTGATCTTGAATCGCTCCTCTGGAAGAGGTAAGGTCTTTTGAAGAGACTGCATGGTGGAAAATGCAGATTATACATCGTGCAGATGGCAATATCTGTTGACTTTATTGTCTGGCCGTATTAAATTTCTGTCTTCTTTTTAATAAAAGTCCCGGCATCTTTGTGCCTGAGTTTTATAAGACATCTTGCCGGGGGATCCGGTTTACACTTTGAGTACGTCAACAACAGGAGAATTTCGTGGCTAATCATAAATCTGCAGAAAAAAGAAATCGTCAGGCAACAGCTCAGCGTTTGCGTAATCGTGCCATCAAATCACGGATGAAAAATGTAATCCGTCTGGTGGATGAGGCCGTTGCTGCAGGTTCCGTCGAGATGGCACAGGAAGCATTGAAGGTTGCCATTCCCGTTATTGCCAAGACTGGCGGCAAGGGAACTATCCACAAGAAGAATGCATCCCGTAAGGTTTCCCGTTTGACTATACGTGTTAACAATATGCAGGCAGCTGTCGTCGCATAAGTTTTTTTGACAGGGGCCCGGGATGGAAAAGGGCGTCCTCTCAATTTTGGATATGCCTTTGTAAAGGCCATGGAGTCATTAGATTTCATGGCCTTTTTTTATGCTGTTTTCATATAATAATATGTGGTACATTCTCTGGAAAGAATCCGTAACGGAAGAGTGAACGAGGCAACGGCTGTTCCGTATCGGTTTCTGATGTTTCCATTAAATAGAACGGGTTTTTCTTTATGCCCTTGTGGGTAAGCAAGAAGAGCCCTCTCTACTTATCATTCTCTTGCGGATCAGTCAGCATGTCACAACAAAATCATTCTCCAGGTCTTGAGGTCTTTCAAAATCTGCAAGGCCATGTCGGACTTGTCCCTGTTTATCGAAAAATAATAGCAGACCTCGATACCCCGCTCACCCTTTTTGCCAAGGTGGCAGATAATCAGAGTCATGTCTTTCTCTTCGAGAGCATGGAAGGGGGAGAAAAATGGGGTCGCTACTCTTTTATCGGATTTGATCCGCTGGTGACCTTCTCTTCCAAGGGGAATGCTATTGATATCTGCACCATCCGTGAATCCGGAAAAGAGCATGTGAAATATAGTGGTGATCCTTTAAAGGCCTTGAAGGAGTTGGTGGAGGGATTTGCGGCGGCAGAGGTTGATGGTGATCTTCCCCGTTTCTGTGGTGGCGCGGTCGGCTTTCTTGGCTATGATATGGTACGATTCATGGAAGAGCTGCCGGATGAAAAACCGCCGCTTGCCTTTCCTGATTCCTCTTTCATGGTGCCGAAGATGGTGCTGGTCCATGACAGCTTTCGCCAGACCGTGACCGTCGTCTGCTGGGTGCGGCTGGAGTTGGAAGATGATGCGGTGACCGCCTATCATAGCGCGACAAGAGAGATCGACGAGGTTATTGCCCGCCTGCAGGCGCCGGTGTCAGCTGAATGTATGGCCTCCAATATCAAGGGCTGCGCTGCTTTTCATGAGTTTAGTTCCAATATGGAAGCAGAGCAGTTTCGGGCAATGGTTGAGCGGGCGCGCGATTATATCAAGGCCGGTGATATCATCCAGGTGGTTCTGTCCCAGCGCTTTCATACCAGGACTGAGCTCGCCCCGTTAACCCTTTATCGCGCCCTGCGTCATATCAATCCCAGCCCCTATCTCTTTTTCCTGCAACTTGGCGATCTGGTGCAGATCGGTTCCTCGCCTGAGATTCTGGTGCGCAAGGATGGTGAGAATATCGAGCTTCGGCCTATTGCCGGTACCCGGAAAAGGGGCGAAACCCCTGCCGAGGATGAGGCCCTGCGGCTTGAGCTGCTTGCGGATCCCAAGGAGCGGGCCGAACATCTGATGCTCGTTGATCTCGGGCGCAATGATGTGGGACGGGTGGCCCGTGATGGCAGTGTTGAGGTCAAGGATCTGCTGGTGGTGGAAAAATACAGCCATGTGATGCATCTGGTCTCGGCGGTACACGGGGTTATTGCCGAGGGTAAGGATCAGTTTGATGTGCTGGATGCCTGTTTTCCTGCCGGGACGGTGAGCGGAGCGCCCAAGATCCGGGCCATGGAGATCATTGAAGAGCTGGAGCCTGAGCGCCGCGGCCCTTATGCCGGGGCGGTGGGCTACTTTGGNNATCGTCTATGATTCGGATCCTGAGAAAGAGTTTGAAGAGACCATAAATAAATCCATGGGTCTGCGACGGGCCGTTGAACTTGCAGAGAAGGGATTTTAGGAATAATTACGAATTAAAAATTACGAATTACGAATTACGAATTAAAAGACAAGATACGTAATTACTAATTCGTAATTCGTAATTCATAATTCGTAATTCGTAATTGATTACGGGGTATTAGACTATGCTGGTCATCATTGATAATTACGACTCATTTACCTATAATATTGTCCAGACCATTGCCGGCAACAGTGCGGCGATGGGCGAAAAGGCAGATATCAGGGTCTTCCGCAATGACAAGATTACCCTCGAAGCAATCGAGGCGCTGCGGCCTGACCGCCTGCTGATCTCTCCTGGCCCCTGTACACCGGCACAGGCGGGAATATCCATTGCTGCAATCAAATATTTTGCCGGTAAGGTGCCGATCCTCGGGGTCTGTCTTGGTCATCAGTCCATGGGTGAGGCCTTTGGCGGGGTGACGGTGCGGGCCAGGCGGATCATGCATGGCAAGACTTCTCCCATTTCCCATGACGGGAAGGGGGTGTTCAGCTCTCTGCCAAATCCTTTTGACGGCATGCGCTATCATTCGCTGGTGGTGGAAGAGGCGACACTGCCCGATTGTCTGGAGATCAGCGCCCGCAGTGATGAGGGTGAGCTTATGGGGCTGCGTCACAAGACTTATGCCATTGAAGGGGTGCAGTTTCATCCCGAATCCATCATGACGCCGGCCGGTATCACCCTGCTGAAAAATTTTATGAGCCCTGATTATCTCTCACTCTTGAGAGCATAGTGAATCATTGAAATAATTTTGCATTGGTCGAAAATATGGATATAAAACAGGCAATTGCCAAGGTTGTATCTCGTCAGGATCTCGCTGAGGATGAGATGGTGGCTGTGATGAATGAGATCATGGGCGGTTCGGCAAGCCCTGCCCAGATCGCTTCTTTCATTACCGCTCTGCGGATGAAAGGGGAAACTGTGGCCGAGATCACCGGGGCGGTACGGGTCATGCGGGAAAAGGCGACCCCTGTTGAGACCGGTGTTGACGTCAGCCATGGTGGCATCCTGGTGGATACCTGCGGCACCGGCGGTGATGGTTCCGGAACCTTTAATGTCTCCACCACCTCCGCCTTTGTGGTGGCTGGTGCCGGGGTGACGGTGGCCAAGCATGGCAACCGCTCCGTCTCGAGCCATTGCGGCAGTGCCGATGTGCTTGAGGCCGCCGGCGTTTCTCTGGATCTGAGTCCGGAGCAGATCAGCCGCTGCGTGCGTGAAGTCGGTATCGGTTTTCTCTTTGCGCCCGCCCTGCACGGGGCGATGAAGCATGCCATTGGTCCACGGCGTGAGATTGGGATCAGGACCATCTTTAATATCCTGGGGCCGCTGACCAATCCGGCCGGCGCCAATGTGCAGGTTATCGGTGTTTTTGCCGAAGCGCTGACTGAACCCCTGGCCGAGGTCCTTGGCCGGCTTGGTTCCAGGCGGGCGCTCGTTGTCCATGGAGAGGGGAATCTGGACGAATTGACGGTCACCGGCAGCACCAGGATCTCTGATATGCACCATGGCAAGGTGACCACCTATACCATTACCCCGGAACAACTGGGTCTGCCGCGTGCTTCTCTGGCCGATCTCAAAGGCGGAACCACTCCCTCGGAGTCTGCCGGACAGATGCGGTCCATTCTTGGTGGAGAGCAGGGGGCTAGGCGGGATATGGTGCTTGTCAATGCCGGGGCAGCGCTGATGGCCGCAGAAGTGGTTGTCGATCTGCGGTCCGGTGTCCAGAAGGCGGCAGAGATTATTGATTGCGGCAAGGCCTTGGCCAAGCTCGATGAGCTTGTGGCCTTTTGCCGTGACCTGAAACAATAGCTCATGTTGATTGTTTAATATATTGATTATTGCATAGATTTTACGATGATTTTAGACACTATTGTTGCCATAAAAAAAGAAGAGGTGAGTCTCCTGAGGGCGCGTGGAGTCCACCTCCCACCCGAATTTGCCCATAAACCCATTGATCCGCCCCGGGGTTTTCGTCAGGCGCTGATTGATTATCCCGGTGTTGCTATCATTGCCGAGGTCAAAAAGGCCTCGCCGTCAAAAGGGGTTATTCGTCCTGATTTTGATCCGGTGGCCATTGCCAGGGAGTATGAAGATAATGGCGCCCAGGCCATATCAGTGCTGACCGATGAACAGTTCTTTCAGGGGAGTCTGCTCTATCTGCTGCAGGTCCGGGAGGCAGTGAAGCTGCCTGTGCTGCGTAAGGAATTTATCATTGACGAGCTGCAGATCNNGATGCCATATTGCTCATGGCCTCCATTCTGGATGCGCATCAGTTAAAGGATTATCAGGCCTGTGCCGGAGAGTATGGTATGGATTCTCTGGTCGAAGTCCATGATGAGAAGGAGCTCGAGGTGGTGCTCGCTGTCGGTTGCAACCTGATCGGTGTCAATAATCGCAATCTCAAGGATTTCTCCATGGATATTGAAACAACCTTCCGTTTGAAAAAAATGATCCCAGCTGATATCCCGGTGGTCGGTGAGTCCGGCCTGAAAACACAGGCTGACCTCCAGCGTCTTCAGAAGGAGGGGGTAACTGCCGCTTTGATCGGAGAAACTCTGATGCGCGGTGCAGCCGGCGGCAATACCTTGCAGGGATTGCGTGGACGTTAAGGGTCAGTAAAGAAAGAATAAGAGGAGAAATCGTGGGTGCCAGAACTCGTGTTAAAATGTGTGGAATTACAAATAGTTATGATGCGGAAGAGGGCGTGCGTGCCGGGGTCGACGCCCTTGGCTTTATCTTTGTCGAAGAGAGTCCACGTCACGTTTCGTCGGAAAATGCGCGCGGGATTATTTCCAACCTGCCGCCATTTATCGATTGTGTTGGTGTCTTTGTCGATCGTGATCCCAAGGAGGTTGAAGAGATCATTGCCTATTGCGGTCTTTCCTATGCGCAGTTACATGGCAGTGAAGAACCAAAATATTGTGAACGGCTGGCCCGCTTGACCGCTCCCTGCAAGGTGATCAAGGCCTTCCGGGTTGGCAGTGAGACGCACGAAGAGTTGTTCGGCCCGTATAATGATGTGGCGCAGGGGGTCTTGCTGGATACCTATGCGAAAGGGATTGCGGGAGGAACCGGCATGGCCTTTGACTGGCGGATCATTGACCGCTTACGGCTGCAATTGCCCTTGATCCTTGCTGGTGGACTTGGTCCCGATAATGTGAGGGAGGCAATACGACAGGTGCGCCCCTTTGCAATTGATGTGAATTCAGGGGTAGAACGGACTCCAGGCATGAAAGATGAAAAAAAATTACGTGCCTTCATGGAACAGGTGCGACTGGCAGACCAGGATACGTCCCTGGAAGGCTGATTTCCGGCAATATTATTTTCCCTGGTACTGTCCCACCTCTCCTGGCGGTTTTATTTTGTCCCTGTCTTCTTCCAAACGGTAGAACTCCTGTAAGCGCTGACGGTAGAACATGCCGGCAGCTCCTGTTGTGTGGGGGGTGTAAGACACTAAGCCCTTATTGGCTGCTTGGCCCTGGATGGCATCAAATCGTACTTTTCCCTCTTCGTCGATCCATGACAGGTGCAGATCGAGCACCGGTCGCATTACCGATATCCTGCCTTGTGTGTCCCGGCCAAGCTGCACTGATTCCCAGCGACGCATAGTGTATCCCTGATACCAGATCCCTTTTTTCCCCTCACCGTTGATCTTGTCAAGCATGGTTGGAGCCAGGGTGGTGGAGTAATCAGGGTTCAGATTATATTCCAGAAAGTTTTCTACCTCCCAACTGCCTTGAGTCGTTAGTTTCCAGAATGCGTCATATTCCCTGGTGTCATTGCGGAGCAGGTGATTGCCGGTGTCATTGAAGGCCCATTGGGCATGGCACACCTGGCAGCTCATCTGATCTTTATAGGCGCTGTGGGCCGGATCACGCATGAGCGGGATCTCGTGTTGCTGTTGAGCGCCTTTGGAATGGAGAAAGTATTTCCCGTTCTCCCGAGACACGTTGAGCGGCAGGGCAATTTCCAGACTTTTCTGGAGATGGCAGCCCTGACAGAGGATGGCATCTGCCTTCCGGCTGTTCATAAGCTCCGCGCCGCTATGGCAGTCAACACAGATCATGCCTTTCTGTTGATGGATATCCGGGGTGAGCTGATGATATTCAACTCCATAAGGCCGGGCAAACGGCTCTTTGCTGGTGTACGGTGTTCGGTATTCCTCGTTATAGTCATGCTCAAAGCGGCCATGATAGTCCGCGCCGACCCAGTTTCCGTAATGGCATTGCAGGCATTGTTTATCACCGGGGGTGGTAAGGAAGGTATGAGAGGTGGGGGAGCCATCGGTAAAATCAAGATGACAGGCCGCGCAGCCTGTACCATGCTGCACGTAAGGATAGGGGTCACCGCTGGAATAGGTGTGGCAGCGCAGGCAGCGCCGACGCAGCAGGTCGTCTGCCAGTTGCAGCTCTGTCTCCGGTGCGTCAGCAATGGGGATTTTAGTAAGGCCTGTCAGCGTTTCCTGAGCGCCGAAGGACTTTCGTACCAGATTGACCTTGTTCTCCAAGGTGAAATGACTTGATTGCGCCGCCCCTGCCACCTGCTCTGAATGGCATTTGCCGCAGGTCTGGGCCATCGCTGCCGGGTGGGCGGGTTGAGACACGAGGTCGGCGTGGGCCACTTTCTGATCGTTGCTGCTATCGTTGCCTCCATGGCAGCTTGAACAGGCAAACTCATGTCTCTTGTCCTGATGAAGCATGTGACAACGCTTGCAGCCTTTGTGTTCAGGATAGATAAAGGCGGCTGCTTCAGTTTCTGTCCTCTTGGCCGGTTCTGATGGTGGGTGGTTATCTGGACAGCCTGCCAGAAAGAGAGGGAGGAGAATGAAGAGTGACAGTGGGGACATGATGAAGGAAGGAGCCTGATGGCTCAAACTAAATTATCAAGGAATCACGAGTGATCGGATCTTGACACACTACCATAAAATTGATATTTACAGAAACAACTTTTCCAGGTGATCATCTGCTTAAGCCGATATAGCTCAGTTGGTAGAGCAACTGATTCGTAATCAGTAGGTCTGCGGTTCGACTCCGCATATCGGCTCCAGTAAAATCAAGCACTTACTTCTTTTTGAGGTAGGTGCTTTTTTTGTTTTTTGGCTCCATAGGGTCAATATAGGGTCACTCGTCGGAAAATGTGAACAATGTCTTCTTCCTAAATCTTTTCTACCCTAAGCAAAAAAACGCCTCCCTTGAAAGGAAACGATCTTGGATTTTACTATAAGAGATTTTGAAAAGGCGGGTTTTGTTTTTTGTTTGAAAGTCCAAAAACGAGATAAAAAAGGTTGTCTTGCCTCTTAATAATTTACAAATAACCCAAGCCACCTACCTGTACCGAGAAGTGGTATCAAGAAAAATGGTGTCACGAGAAAAATGGACAGGCAGAAGTAATCAACGTGCTTTGTTACCTTGGGTGGTTAATCTGAATTAAAAGTTAATACGAGCTATGATCACGCTTCCTTTTTTATTGCCTATCCATGCAAATAACAAAGGCATGTAAGTTGCCCCTGTATGGAGGCTCTGCATTAGTAGAGCAATGCCACCCATTCATTTGATTGCCATAGACAGGGTAATTATCATGAAGCGACGTCAAGGAAGCACTGGTCATACTACATCCGCCTCCTATTACTACTTTATTAATGTCAGAACAATTAACTGTTACAGGTTCATAGTCGACAGGGATGTCAGTTTTTATTACCTCATATCCAGACATTGCTGGGGGTCCCACCTCTCCGTTTTCACCTTGAATACCTTGGTCACCAGTATCGCCCTTCGGTCCTATTGCACCGGTTGCTCCAGCAGGCCCTGCAGGACCAGCAACAGTAGAATCGGCACCAGTTGCGCCGGTATCACCCTTTAGTCCAGTTACACCCGGCGCCCCTGTTGCTCCATCCTTGCCAGCCGCAGCGATCAGCGACCAATAGTCAATATCAGGGGGTGCAACTGAGGTATGAGCAGCTATACACATATAGCTGTTTCCGTTAATATGAACACCATCACCAACCTAGTAGGCTTTATCCGTTACCCACTCACCTTGCCAATACATATAATTTTTGGCACCACCTAATGGGATAACCACTACTTTATCCTCTGCAACTGCAGGTGAAGAGGTGGCCATAATAATGAATACAACACCAGCCAACAGCAAATTACTGTAAGTCTTTTTCATAAGATCCTTATTTACCTTATGCTTGAATGAATTAGAGCCTATTCATGACAGCCAAAACAGCGCTCTTTATGACAGCCCTTCTCTGGTGGTGCGATCTGCGCCCTTCCGTGACGCGCAATACAGCCGCGCACCACAGAAAGGCTCCAATAGCCCTGCCCAGGATCCTTGGGTGATTTGCCCGCCGCCTGCCTGATTAGGTACAGAATTTACATACTGTACAGTGATAGGTGATAAAGTGTGCAAATGCAAGGAGGCATTTGCAGGGAAGTGGTTTATCTCTCCAGCCCTTGCGCCTTCTGTTCCTCAACTGTCACAGACGCGCCAGGACTTCCGTTTAAACCACTAACAGACAAGACCGTATGCCCGGAGCCCTGCAGCTGGTTCGGCTGACCTTGGCCCATCCTGCAGGCCTATACAGCCAGGCCCACAGGTTAGGCCGCCGGACATCCGCCCAGGGACGTGAGTAGTTATAGCTATATCCTGCTTCACTTGTTGCCGACCATACAGCCGGACGGCAAAACATCGTTTAATAGGGGACAGACCACGTTTTTTTGTTGCATTCTTTGGTTCCCCGGATTATCCAATGCATTATGCCAAGACGATCGAGAATCATTGTACCCGGTATTGCCCTCCATCTCATCCAGCGTGGAAA
>DCUN01000066.1 GCA_002327225.1 Desulfobulbaceae bacterium UBA2213 | reverse complement strand
TTCGCGGTGTCGCCGGGGCAAACAAAGGGATGGATCGAAGCACGGCAGATAATATGGGAATGCTGGCAACTGTTATTAACAGTCTGGCCCTGCAGGATGCGCTGGAGAGGATTGGAGTTGTGACCAGGGTGATGTCGGCCATTCCTATGCCATCAGTCTGTGAATCATATATCCGACGCCGGGCTACCCGCCATCTTGAAAAAGGTCGGGTCGTTATCTTTGCCGGAGGTACAGGCAATCCTTATTTTACAACAGATTCAGCCGGCGTGCTCAGGGCCCTGGAGATTGATGCTGATATTGTGATCAAGGCGACGAAGGTTGATGGTATCTATGATAAAGATCCGGTTGGAGCGCCCGATGCCGTAAAATTTGATCGTTTAACCTATGACACAGTGTTGCAGAAAGGCTTGCGGGTTATGGATGCTGCTGGTATTGCCCTGGCACGAGATGATAAAAAACCAATCCTGGTGTTGAATATGAATAAAAAAGGGAATATTCTGAAGGCTATCTGTGGAGAACAGATAGGGACCCTGGTTACGGTTTGAGCGTATAACGGATGAGATGCTAAGCGGGAGAAAAAAATGATGAGTGAAGCACTGGTCGAAATGGATGAGAAGATAGAGAAGAGCATTGAGGCCTTCAGGCATGAACTTTCAAAGGTGCGTACGGGGCGAGCCTCTCTTTCCTTGCTGGAAGGGATCTCAGTAAATGCCTATGGCAGTGACATGCCTTTGAGTCAAGTTGGATCTCTGACCATTCCTGAAAGTCGTATGATTGTTATTACTCCCTGGGATCCCCAGATGCTCTCTGCAATCGAAAAAGCTATTCTCAAATCTGATATAGGTCTGACCCCTGCCAATGATGGGAAAATGATTCGTCTTTCTATTCCGCAACTTACCGAGGAGCGACGGAAGGAGATGGTGAAACTGGTCAAGAAGGTTGCTGAAGAAATTCGTATTGCTGTGCGGAATATACGTCGTGAAGCCATTGACGTCCTGAAAAGACAGAAAAAAGATAAAGAGATCTCTGAGGATGACCTGTTTAAACTGCAGGACGAGGCCCAACAGAAGACGGATGTCTCCATGAAAATGATTGATACGATTACCGCTGCCAAGGAAAAAGAGGTGATGGAGGTATAGTTACTGGCGTATCCAATGGCAAAAAGGAAGGTGGAAGGGTGTCGAAATGGTCAAAAATGTAACAGCTCTTTCGTAACGGCTTCTCAATTTATTTTGCCGGCATCTTTGCCCTTTAAGGTCCCCTGCTTCTTATGTCTCAAAACCCTGTTATCGATCCTGCACGTATCCCTCGTCATGTGGCCATTATCATGGATGGTAATGGCCGCTGGGCCAAGAATCGTCATCAGCCGCGCCTTTTTGGACATAAGGCCGGGGTTGAATCGGTTCGGGATGTCGTGGAGGCTGCTCGGAAAATTGGTGTTGAAATCTTGACCCTGTATGCCTTTTCGTCCGAGAATTGGAAGCGACCTGCCAGTGAGGTCAATGGCCTGATGTCTTTTCTGAAGACCTATGTTCAGACTGAACTGTCCAGGATGTTAGAGAATAATATTCGTTTGACCTGTATTGGCGAGCTGGCACGACTGCCGCTGGAAGTGCGTAAGGTGCTCGAACTTGCTCAAGCTGAGACAGCGCTTAATAATAAACTGGTTCTTAATCTTGCCCTGAGCTATGGATCTCGCTCTGAACTGACCAGAGCGATGAGGAAGATTGCAGCGGCCTGTGCAGCTGGGACTCTCTCTGTCGAGGAGATTGATGAAGAACTGATCAGCGCTTATCTGGATACGGCCGGAATGGTTGATCCTGACCTCCTCATTCGCACCGGTGGAGAGGCCAGGTTGTCTAATTTCCTTCTCTGGCAGGCATCCTACAGCGAGATCTATTTTACCGATGTGATGTGGCCGGATTTTCGGACCGATGCCTTTTTGAAGGCCATTGCCGATTTCCAGCAGCGTGAGCGGCGTTTTGGCAGGACCTCCGCTCAATTGCATACTGATTAACAGCCATGCCGGATGCCCGGCACTACAGGATGAAGGTTCTGGCCGGATGATCTGACTCTGGCCTCTGCTTTCATGATAAATATGAATCGATTGATTCCAGGTCTGGCCCTTATCGTCTGCTGGGTGCTCTTACTCCTCTATGGCTCATTTCAGTGGTTTTTCCCGGTTATGGCGCTGGTTATCTGGATTGGCGGGCTGGAATATGCCAGGATGGCTTTTCCTGAGAAGAATATCACCTTTCGACTTTTGTTTGGAGTGCTTGCGCTTCTCCCTTCCCTGAGCATCGCTTTTTTTCCATCCCTTGGACTTGCTGGCGGCCTCCTCCTTTCCTTTCTGCTTCTGACCTGCCATATACTCTATCATTACGGCAAGCTGCAAGACCCGCTGCATTTTTTCAGCCGTGCCTTCTTTGGGGTAAGCTACGTCGGTTTTCTCGGGGCTCATCTCTTGCTTCTCTATCATTTGCCAGCAGGATCCAGCTGGATCCTGGTACTGACGGCGATTACTGCCGGATCGGATTCAGGGGCCTATTATTGTGGGAAGCGTTTTGGGAAGCATAAACTCTGTGCGCTGGTTAGCCCCAACAAAACCATTGAAGGGGCAATCGGCGGGCTGGTGGCCGCTGTGGCCGTGGCTGTGCTTATGGCCACTTTGCTGCGCCTGCAGGTGAACTGGTTATTTTTAGTACCGGCAGCGATCCTCCTGACCGGAGTCGGCATTGTTGGTGATCTTACCGAGTCCATCATTAAAAGGTCTACGGGGGCCAAGGATTCCGGGACTCTGCTGGGCGGACATGGCGGGGTTCTCGATCGGGTCGATTCCCTCCTTTTTGCCGCACCTGTTCTCTATTATCTCTTGCTCTGCTGCCAAGGTATCTCCGTGCCGACGCCATGAAGATTCTTTCACTTTTAGGATCGACGGGATCTATTGGCAGAAGCGTGCTTGATGTGGTCCGGCAGTTTCCAGACCACTTTTGTATTGCAGGGCTCGCAGCCGGTAGAAATGTTGAACGGCTCAGCAGACAGGTGCTGGAGTTTTCCCCGGAATTGATTTCCGTGCTCGACGAAGAGCATGCCGGTCTACTCAAGGCTTTTTTGCCGGCGAGCTATCATGGCCGTATTGTGTGGGGAACAGAGGGCAATATTCAAGTGGCATCCCTTGATTCAGCTGCCATGATCGTTTCGGCCATTGTCGGTGCCGCCGGATTGTTACCGACCCTGGCTGCAATTGAGGCCGGTAAGGATATTGGGCTTGCCAATAAGGAAACCCTGGTTATGGCCGGTAAGCTGGTTATGGCTGCGGTCAGGCGTAAGGGAATTCAACTCCTGCCTGTGGATTCAGAGCACAGCGCCATCTTCCAGGCCTTGGAAGCCGGGCGTAAGGAGGATGTGGCCAAGATTATTCTCACAGCCTCCGGTGGCCCTTTCCTTGCCAAAAAAACAGAGGATCTGCGAAAGGTCACCCCGGATCAGGCCCTTGCCCATCCCAACTGGAATATGGGAAGAAAGATCTCTATCGACTCTGCAACCCTCATGAATAAAGGACTCGAAGTCATTGAGGCCAGGTGGCTCTTTGATGTTCCTGTTGACGCCATTGAGGTTGTGGTGCATCCTCAGTCCATTGTTCATTCCCTGGTTGAATTTCAGGATGGATCGGTTGTTGCCCAACTGGGGATTCCAGACATGCGGATCCCCATTGCCTATGCCCTTTCCTATCCCAAAAGGCTGTCTCTGGCCCTGAAGCCTTTGCAACTCTCCCAATGCGGGAATCTGCAGTTCCATGAACCGGACTATGCCCGTTTCCCGGCCCTGACCCTGGCTTACCAGGCCCTGCGCCAAGGGGGAGTGATGCCGGCGGTTCTTAATGGCGCCAATGAAGTGACAGTAGAGGCCTTTCTCGGTGGCAGACTTTCCTTTCCAGGCATTATCGAAACTGTTTCCAAGGTGCTGGAGAAGGTGCAGAATGGCAGCGAAGACTCGCTTGATGATATTATGGCCGCTGATTCCAGCGCAAGATATGAGGCAGAACGCCTTGTCTCTCAATTTAACTCATAAGGAATTATTCCTGAAATGAATACTGTAGTTTCTTTCATTATTGTCCTTGGCCTGCTTATTTTCGTCCATGAGTTGGGTCATTTCCTCTTTGCCAAGCTGTTCAAGGTAAAGGTGCTCAAATTTTCCCTTGGTTTTGGCCCGAAGGTTATTGGCAGAACCTATGGTGACACAGAATATTTGATCAGCGCCTTTCCCTTGGGCGGCTACGTAAAGATGTTTGGGGAAAATCCGGATGAACAGGATGTTGTCTCTGATGATCAGCATGGATCTTTTGCCCATAAGTCTGTGTGGAAACGTTTTTTTATTGTCCTGGCAGGGCCGGTCTTTAACCTTCTATTTGCGATGGTTCTGTTTATCGGCCTTTTTATTGCTGTTGGCGTTCCCGACTCCCAGGATACAGCTACCATTGGCCAGGTGAGCGAAAAATCACCAGCGGCTGAAGCGGGTCTTATGGCCGGTGATACCATCGAACAGATCAATGGGCGTCCTGTGACCGGCTGGATTGATATCCTGAACAGTGTCAAGGAGAGTGGCGGGGAAGCGCTCACGCTCCAGCTGAAGCGTGGAACGGAACAGATACACATTGTCGTTGTTCCGGCTATTGACAGCGTGAAAAATGTCTTTGGCGAGGTAACCGAAAAACGATACATGATCGGGGTGGTCAAGGCTGAAGCGCTGGTCTATGAGCGAGTGGGGGTGATAAAGGCCATCCAGGCGGCCTCTGCCCAGACCTGGATGTATATCTCGCTGACAGTTCTGGGTTTTGTGAAGATAATTCAACAGGTGATTCCCATGTCGGAACTTGGCGGACCCATCCTTATTGCCCAGATTGCCGGGCAGCAGCTGGCGGCCGGCTGGATTCATCTTGTCTATTTCATGGGACTGCTCAGTGTCAATCTTGGTATCCTGAATCTGCTGCCCATTCCGGTGCTTGATGGCGGCCATCTTGTGTTTTTAGGCGTAGAGGCCGTTCGGCGTAAGCCTTTGTCTGAACGGGTGCAGATAGTTTCTCAGCAGATTGGTATGCTCCTGCTTGGCTCACTTATGATTTTTGTTTTCTATAACGATCTGTTCAGGATATTTACTAAATGAGTAATGCTTTACCCCTGATCCTGGCCATTGATACTGCCACGAGTTGCAGTTCGGTGGCCTTGACTCGGGGCAGTGTGACCGGTGGCGAGGTGGTGGCCTCTCTTTCCTTGAACAGCAGTGTTACCCATTCCCGACGTCTGTTAACAGCCGTTGACTGGTTGCTTGCCGAAACTGAAACGGATTGGCAGGCCGTCGCCGGCCTTGGTGTCAGTCTTGGGCCTGGGAGTTTTACCGGCTTGCGTATCGGTATGGCTACGGTCAAAGGACTGGCCACAGTCACCCGTAAGCCCTTGTTGGGAGTATCGACTCTCGACGCCCTGGCCTTCAACTGTACAGGCGAGAAATTGATTTGTGCAGTGCTTGATGCCCGGAAGAAAGAGGTGTATACCTGCTTTTACCGTTGTGACTTCCGGGGGATCCCCCGCCGGGTCGGTGAGATTCGGGTTATCAGCCCGCAGAGACTGATAACTGATATCGAGCAACCCGTGTTGTTTGTCGGTGATGCGGTCATGCTGTATGGAGATTTCTGGCAGGAGGCTTTAGGCGAGTGGTATGCGAGCGCTCCAGAAACCCTGCATTCGCCCTGTGCCGGTGCTCTTGGCCTGCTGGCAGGTGAGATGCTGCAACAGAATCAGTGTCTTGATCTTGCCGCCGCAGCGCCTTTGTATGTGCGGGCCTCAGATGCGGAGCTGAGCCTGGCACATACTGCACAAGGGGCGGTGACGAAATAACTTTTGCAAGATTGATCTCGCGAAACATTACAAAAAGCAGCAGGGAACAGGGACATGATTGTGCGGCGACAGACCAGGCAAATACGGATCGGCGATGTGGTGGTGGGTGGTAACAGTCCCATTACTGTCCAGTCGATGACCAATACCGATACCAGGGATGTTGACGCAACCGTAGCCCAGATCCACGGACTTGAAAAGGCGGGGTGTGAATTGATCCGGGTTGCCGTCCTTGATCTTACGGCTGCTGCCGCCCTCTCACAGATTCGGGCGGCGATTTCCATTCCTCTGATCGCCGATATCCACTTTGATCACCGCCTGGCTGTGGCTGCCATGGAAAATGGTGCCCAGGCTATTCGTATTAATCCTGGAAATCTTGGTGGTCCTGCCAAACTGGCCCGGGTCGTGGCTGCGGCCAAGCTCCATCAGGTTCCGATCCGGGTGGGGGTCAACAGCGGCTCCATTGAAAAGGATCTGCTTGAATTTCATGGCTATCCCACCCCTGAAAATCCTGCGGCCCTCATCGAGAGCGCCCTACGCAATGTCCGTCTGCTCGAAGATCTTGGTTTTTATGAGATCAAGATCTCCATCAAATCCTCTGATACCCTGACCACGGTGAGCGGCTACCAGGCCCTGGCCCTGAAAACCGATTATCCCCTTCATCTCGGGGTCACAGAAGCAGGAGGTCTGATTGCCGGCACTGTCAAGTCCAGCGTCGCCCTTGGCATCCTTTTGTATCAAGGGATTGGAGACACCTTCCGCATCTCTCTGACCCGTGATCCGGTTGAAGAGATTCGGGTGGGCTTTGAACTCCTGCGCTCGCTGAAGATTCGAGAGCGAGGCCCGGAGCTTATCTCCTGCCCTACCTGCGGCCGTACCCGGATAGATCTTTTTACCCTGGCCGAGGCGGTTGAACGGTACGTGCAGACCATGAAGAAGCCCATCAAGGTGGCGGTCATGGGGTGTGTGGTCAATGGCCCGGGTGAAGCGAAAGAGGCCGATATCGGTGTGGCCGGCGGCAATGGGGTGGGGATTATTTTCAAGAAAGGGAAGATCTACAAGAAGGTAAAAGAGGAAGAACTGCTTGCGGTTTTCCTCCAGGAATTAAAAATCATAGAAGAAGAGAGATAGATGCGTTACTCACAGACTTTTGTCCCGACACTCAAGGAAACGCCTGCTGAGGCCGAGGTGGTCAGCCACCGGCTGATGCTCAGGGCAGGCTTTATTCGAAAACTGACGGCAGGGGTGTACACCTATCTGCCCTTTGGTCTGGCCGCCATTCGCAAGGTGGAGAAAATCGTCCGCGAGGAGATGAATCGCGCCGGGGCCCAGGAGCTGCTGATGCCCATGGTCCAGCCTGCTGATCTGTGGCGGGAGACCGGGCGGTATGAGAAGTATGGATCAGAGCTGCTCCGGTTCAAGGACCGACACGATCGGGAATCGTGTCTGGGGCCGACCCATGAAGAGGTGATTACCGATCTGGTGCGGGGCGAGGTGCGCTCCTATAGGCAGCTTCCGCTCAATCTTTATCAGATCCAGAGCAAGTTCAGAGACGAGATCCGGCCCCGATTCGGACTGATGCGCGGCCGTGAATTTATTATGAAGGACGCCTATTCCTTTGATGTCGATGATGAGCAGGCGGGTATTGCCTATCAGAAGATGTATGACGCGTATCACCGCATTTTCAACCGTTGCGGTCTTCAATTCCGGGCAGTGGAGGCGGATAGCGGCTCCATTGGCGGCAGTTTTTCTCACGAGTTCATGGTCCTGGCCAAAACTGGCGAGGACACGTTAGTGGTGTGCAAGTCGTGCGATTATGCAGCCAATGTCGAAAAGGCAGCGATCAAGGCCCGGCCTGTGGAGAACCAGGAGCCCCTGCTTGAAGCTGAAAAGGTTGAGACCCCTGGTAAACGCAAGGTTTCGGCCGTCTGTGAGTTTCTAAGTATTAGTTCGGAAAAATTGATTAAGACCCTGGTCTATAAGGTGACGAGCGGCGATGGTCAGCAGGGATATCCGGTTGCCGTTCTGGTGCGGGGTGATCGTGAGGTGCAGGAGGTGAAGCTCAAAAACCTGTTGCAGGCGGCAGAGGTGGAGCTGGCCGAGGATAAAGAGGTCTTTGATATCACCGGCGTGCCCACCGGCTATCTTGGCCCCATTGGTCTGAATGGCCTGAATGGTCTGAAAATCAAGGTTGTGGCTGATCTGGAAGTTGCTGCCATGCGTAATTGTGTGGTGGGTGCGGGTGAAAAGAACTACCACCTGAAGAATGTGAATATGGGCCGTGATTTTGAGGTGGCGGTTGTGGCTGATCTGAGACAGATTGCAGACGATGACCCCTGTCCTCTCTGTGGCGGTGAGCTGGGTCAGATTGAAGGAATTGAGGTCGGCCATATCTTTAAACTGGGAACGGTCTATTCCGAGGCCATGCGGGCGGTATTCCAGGATCAGGACGGCCAGGAGAGACCCCTTATTATGGGTTGCTATGGTATCGGTGTCAGTCGTATCGTTGCGGCGGCTATTGAACAGAATCATGATGAGAATGGGATTATCTTCCCAGTTGCTCTTGCCCCGGCTCAGGTGATCATCCTGAATCTTGGCCTCAAGGATGCGGGGATAAGCGCAGCGGCGGAGTTGCTGTACGCGCAGTTGCAGGCGCAAGGGGTTGAGGTGCTTCTTGATGACCGTGATGAACGGCCGGGCTCCAAGTTCAAGGATGCTGATCTGCTGGGGATTCCCTTTCGGGTAACGGTAGGCGCACGTCTGAGCAAAGAGGGAGTCGTTGAGATTCGTCATCGTCGAGATGGTCTGACTGTAGAGCTTTCTCCTGAGCAGGTTGTGGACTATCTGCTGGCTCAGATAACCGCAGCCGGCCCTTCATTGCAGGAGCGTTAGGAGCTTTTCATGACGGTATCCATGTTGAATGTCAACGGTCTAAAGACTATTGCCAGAGGATATCTCCACGATGTCGATCTGGATCCTATTGACAAGGCATGGAACTTTGCGGTCAAGGTGCATACGGGTAAAAAACATTTTTCAGGTGCACCTTACCTGGAGCATGTCCTTGAGGTGGCCTCCACCCTTGCCTCTATGCACCTTGACCTTGACACCGTTCTTGCCGGTCTGTTACATGGCGTCATCAAGGAGGGGGTTACGGTTCAGCTGTTGAGCAAGGATTTTGGCAGGAGTGTAGCCGGGATCGTTGATGGCTGTACCCGGATTACCAGTGTCCACTATAACAGCCAGTGGGCACATCAGGCGGAGAATGTCCGTAAGATGTTATTGGCCATTGCCGCCGATATCCGCGTGCTTCTGGTCAAGCTGGCCGACCGTCTTCAGGATATGTGTTCTCTGGAGTCGAAGGACAGCGAGTATCGGCGCGAGATGGCGCGTGAGACCATGGACCTTTACGCGCCCCTGGCCAGCAGGCTGGGTATTGACTGGTTGAAACGTGAACTTGAGGATCAGTCGTTCCGCTATCTCTACCCTGAGGAGTATATTGAGCTCGCCTCCAAGCTGGAGAGCTCCTATGGGGAACGACAGAAATATGTTGAGAAGGTCGTTGATATCCTTCAAGAAAAACTTGCTGAGAGTAAGGTCTTTCCGGTTCGTATTCTAGGCCGTCCCAAGCATATCTATTCTATTTATAAAAAACTTCTTGCCCAGAAGATCCCCTTTGAACGGGTCTATGACATGGTGGCCTTTCGCATCATTGTCAAAACGGTGGATGAGTGTTATGCGGCCCTCGGGGTGGTGCATGAGAATTGGGCGCCTGTTCCCGGTCGGATCAAGGATTTTATTTCCGCTCCCAAGGCCAATAACTATCAATCGATGCATACTACGGTGGTGGGGCCGGAGAATAATTTTATCGAGGTCCAGATTCGGACGGAGAAGATGGACCGCATCGCCCAGGAGGGCGTTGCCGCGCACTGGGCCTATAAGGAAGGGCAGCAGATTGGCGCCAATGATGTCAAGCTTTTCCGGGAACTGAAGAAACTGGTGAAATCTCTGCAGGAGGTTGAAGATCCCCGGGAGTTTCTGGAGAATGTCCGGGGAGAACTCCATACCCCTGAGGTCTATGCCCTGACTCCGGGGGGGGAGGTCAAGGAGTTTCCCAAGGGGAGCTGTCCCATTGATTTTGCCTACGCTATCCATACCGAGGTGGGGGACCGTTGTGTGGGCGCTAAGGTTAATGACCGACTTGTGCCTTTGAAGTATGAGATGCAGAATGGTGATATCGTTGAGATTGTTACCTCAAAGACCCAACGTCCACGCAGGGGGTGGCTGAGTCTGGTCAAGACCAGCCGGGCCCGTTCCAGGATTCGTTCCTGGCTGCGCCGGGAAGAGAAAGAGCAGGCCTTGCAACTTGGCCGGAATATCTGTGAACGGGAGTTGAAGCGCTATGAGACCACCCTGAAAAAGATGGTCAAGAGTGGTCATGTCAAGTTGCTGTTGAAGGAGTTGCGCTGCAATTCTCTCGATGATCTGCTGACGAAGGTGGGGAGCGGGGTTGTGACGGCGCAGGCCCTGGTCAAGGCGCTCCAGCCCACTGAATTTCGTGACGAGAAGCTTCAGCCGAAAGAGTCGACTCCCCAGGAGCTTGCCGCCCTGCTGGTGAGTCAACAGAAGTTCGGTGGTCAGGGGGCCGATTCGGTTATCAGTATCGATGGGATTGATGACATGCTGGTGAAGATAAGCCAGTGTTGTCATCCGGTACCGGGAGATGCGATTATCGGATTTATCACTACCGGCCGCGGTATCTCGGTGCATAAGGCAAGCTGTGAAAATCTGTTAACCACTGACCCCAGGCGCTGGATCGCGGTATCCTGGTCGGGCGCCCAGAGCATCCAGCATCGGGTGGAGATTCTGGTGACTGCGGAAAACAAGCGGGGTCTTGTGGCAACCATCAGTGCTGCAATCAATGCAGATGATGCCAATATTCTCGGAATTCCGACACGGATCACTCCTGCAGGTACAGTCGAATTGCAGATAACGCTGGAGGTTGCTGATCTTGAACATCTCCAGATACTGCTTCAACATCTGCGGCAATTGGAATCGGTGATCTCAGTGAGAAGGGTGTAGGTGGCTCAAGGGATATGGTCATTTGTGATATCTGCGGTAATGATATTGGTTTTGGCGTGCTTGTCTGCCCGTTTTGCGGGGGAAGACAGGAACTCCAGTCAGGTGCAATCCCTGCTGGAGGTGTTTTCCATAAGGTGGTGAACCTTGAACTGGGCAGGCCCGTGGTTGAGAGCGCGTTGCGGAAACTGCAGACGGAGCTTGAAGATGGGCACCGGCAGAATCTGCGCGTCATGACCGTGATTCATGGCTATGGTTCCAGCGGTAAGGGCGGCGCTATCGGCGCCGAGTGCAGGAAGGTGTTGGAATATCTCAAAGGAAAGGGTGTAATTAATACGTTTATTCCTGGCGAGGAGTTCAGGGTGAGATCAGGACCGACCCAGGAGCTGCTGCGCCGGTTTCCTCAAATGGCAACCAATGTCAATCTCAATAAAGGGAATCGGGGGATTACCCTGGTTGTTTTGTAGTTTGTTGAATTTTATTGTATTCTGTTACCGGATCTTTCTTGCAAGAGCGTGTTTGTCGAAGTATAAATAGCGTTTATGAGTGTTTGTCAGGTGGTTAGGAGCGTGTCGTTGAGATAAATTTTATCAAAGGAGATGATGGTAATGAACAGATTGATGGTATTTGCCTTGACAGGCCTGCTGCTGTTTCCAGCCCTGGGGTTTGCAGCTGATAAGGCAGCCCCGGCAGCTGAGCTGAAGACCTTTCAGGATAAAATCAGCTACAGTATGGGCTTGGATGTGGGGACCTATTTTAAGGGAATGAAGGAAGAAATCGATTATGACCGTTTAATCCAGGGGTTAAATGATGCCTTTAAAGAAAATAAACCGTTGATAAGCCCCGAAGAAGTGGCCCAGGTTCAAAAAGAGTTCGCGGCCAANNAGTGGGTTGCAGTATGAAAAGGTGAAAAAAGGCAGCGGCGAGAAGGTCAAGGATGGAGATCAGGTCAAGGTGCATTATACTGGAACCTTCGTTGACGGCACGGTCTTTGACGATTCCCGGAAACGTGGTGAGCCTGCTGTTTTTGGTGTTGATCAGGTGATTCCTGGCTGGAGTGAGGCCATGAAGTTGATGACTGTCGGTTCTCAGTACAAGCTGGCTATTCCATCCAGCCTTGCCTATGGTGAGCAGGGAGCGCCACCGGTAATTGGACCAAATTCTGTCCTGCTCTTTGATGTGGAGCTCATCGCTATCGAAAAGAAAGAAGAAGCTCCTGCTCCTGTACCTGAAAAAAAATAGGTATGAGACCTGACAATGGGTGAAACTAAAAAAGCTAAGAAAAAATGTTGTCATAAGTTTGAAAAAAAAGGCAATCAGTGTTCCAGTTGTCCATTGACAGGTCAGGACGAGAGTAAAAAATCAAAAAAAGAGAAGCTGGACGAGAAGGAAAAGACCAGGAAGAAAAAATAGAAGCAGGGCGGTAAGTAAAAGAATACAATTTTGATAGTTGAATTGTATCGCATGCTGACAGGTCAATACCCTAAGTTCGGGCTTTGGAAAAAACGGTTCAGAAGGGATCCCTTCTGAAC
>DCUN01000040.1 GCA_002327225.1 Desulfobulbaceae bacterium UBA2213 | reverse complement strand
GGTGCAGCCAAATATGGCCCAAATCCGGTCGCAATTCAGGTACATTAGTGCCTTACAGATTGTTTTCTCGGAGTCTGCGCTTACCTGTTTTTTTGCAAGAAAGCAATCTGCGAAAGGCACTTATCCCGTTCATTGGGGTTAGCAACACCCTCTTCGCCTCATCCCCTTTCATCTCGCCGTACAATCCCATGCTGACTTTGCAAAAATGGATTCCCGAGAACAGAACTCGGGAATGACATCCTGGTCAGGGGAACATAGTGGTCATTTTGCACGAATCTCATCCCTGTGCGCAGGATAAAATGATGTACGGATGTCTCGATTTACAGGTCCCGCTGCCCCCACCGCAACATTCTCCCTTTGCCGACAGGCAAGAGACATGATACAAGCTATTATAGGGAAGAAAGAATGCTTTCACTTTTATTTGCTCATATTGCCCAATGCGGACCAACACATCGATGAATGGTTTTATGAATGTTCTGCTGCTTGCGGTGAGCGGATATTCGGCCTTGCTGGCTTTTATATACTTCTACCAGCCGCACCTGCTGTTTTTTCCGAATATCCCCTCCCGCGAGGTAGAAAGGACGCCAGATGAGGTGGGGTTATCCTATGAGTCGGTAAAACTGGTAACCAGTGATAATGTCCAGCTGGATGGCTGGTTTATCCCTGCTGCCGAGGCCAGAGGCGTTGTGCTGTTTTGCCACGGCAATGCCGGCAACATCTCCCACCGTCTCGACTCACTCCTTGTGTTCAACAAGCTGCGTCTCAGCACACTCATCTTCGACTACCGGGGCTATGGTCGCAGCCAGGGAAAGCCCTCGGAACAGGGGACGTACCGGGATGCAGAGGCCGCCTGGCAATACCTGACCCGGGAGCGTGGCGTCCCTGCTCCACAGATCATCTTCTTTGGCCGCTCCCTCGGCGCTGCTGTGGCGGCGCATCTGGCCACCATTCACACTCCCGGAGCCCTGATCATGGAGTCATCTTTCACATCCGTGCCTGATATTGGCGCCGACGCATATCCATTCCTGCCGGTCAGACTGCTGAGCAGGCTCGACTACAATGCCAAAGAAAAGCTGGAGAATGTGGCATGCCCGGTGCTCATTGTCCATAGCAGAGACGATGAGATTATCCCGTACAAACATGGACGTGCGCTGTATGCGGCGGCAAAGGAACCGAAACGTTTCCTTGAGCTTCGCGGCGGCCATAATGACGGCTTCCTTATGAGCGGAAAAGCATATCAAGAGGGGCTGGACAGCTTTTTGTCAGAGAGCATCCGCAATCAATAAACGTCAGTCTCTTTCCTATGGCCGTGGCCATCGATCCATGATTTTCCCCTTGTCGCCAACCTTGCAGGCCCTGACCAGGGGGTCGTGGTACAAGGTGAACCAGGCATCCCGCTGCCGGTATTCCCTGAAGTAGCGCTGCTTGCAGGCAACAACTTCCAGAGGGAAGTTATCATAGGCCATTACCCAGAGGGGATTGGTGTGGGCATGGGTGGGGAAGAGATCGCCAAGGTGGACTGCGGTTTCACCCTGCGAGCTGATCTCCACCAGTTGATGACCGAGGGTGTGGCCACCGGTATGACGAACACTGACCTCAGGGCAGAGCTGATGATCGCCCTGGACAAACTGAATCCTGCCGCTTTGCTGCAGTTGGTTGAAATTAATGGGCCAGTAGCTTTCCTGGGCCCGACGACATGGCGCGATCACACTCTGCCATTCGCTCTCCTGGATCAGATGGGTGGCTGCCGGAAAGGTNNGCATGATCAAAATCGCCATGGGTCAGAATCACCAGATCAATATCGTGGCGGCTGAGGCCTAAGAGCGCAAGCTGGGAGAGCAGGTGCCACGGGCTGCTTATCGAAAAAACGGCCTGCTCTTTTTCGGTAAGCTTGTTGCCAAGGCCGCTGTCAACCAGGATATTTCTGTCTGGCGTTCTGATAAGAAGCGGATCGTTGCACAGGAGAATGGTATTATCTGCCGCCACCTGAACCTGTTTCTGCCAGAGTTTTTTGGGCACAGGACCAAACATCGCGCCCCCATCCAGACGGAAATCACCGCCGCGGAGCCAGTAGATCTCGCAGGTGCCAATGGAGAGGGGGAGGAGGGACATCTTTCTGTTCCAGGAAAATCAATCTATCGATACTTGTTCTCGGAAGGTGCTGATACAGGATTTGCAGGCTGCGTCGGATCAGGCACCGGAACCGGCGCGGGTATCGGCACTATTTGCGGACCTGGAACGGAAACAGGATTCGGGGATGGCGTCTGGGCCGGTTGTTCAGCAGCAGGGGAGGCAGGGGAGGCTACCGCTTCAGGTGCAGCAACGGGATTCACTCCCGGCGTACCAAGAGGAGGGGTGACAGGAGGTTGGGGCGCCTCTGGAGCAACTGCCGGCTGAGCAGGCAGCGTTTCACTGCCTGCACCGTCAACGGCAGGTTCAGGGGCGGGTTCAGCAACAGGCGCGGCGGAAACCCTTTTCTCAAGAAAAAGCACGGCATCACCGCAATAATCAGTAAATAGCCCGTCTACACCCACCTTGAAATAGAAGAACTCCAGTAAGGCCTCAAAGGTGGCCGCATAGGGCGGCAACGATTCTTTTTCCCGACGGAAGGTATAGGGATGGACCACCATCCCCAGACTCTGGGCGTCACTGACCAGTTCCGGACGAAGCAGGTTGCCACCATCATCAACGAGCATGGATTTGTCCATACCGATCCCGGCGATATAGGCCGACAAACTCCGCAGCCCTGACTTGCTGCTGAGCCAGTCATAATTATAATTGAGCCACTCACCCCATTCCAGGAACTTGGTCTCATGGCCATTATTATCATCGATCAGCTGAATCAGTTTCAGCTCCATCTGGAGCGCCGGAAAGAGCTCACCATGGATGCGCTTGAGTTCCTCAGGGTCAAAACACTGAAGAAAGATCTTATTTTCCTTGGTCTTATATCCATAGTCCCGCAGGATCTTCAACACGGCCATGGAGATATCCTTACCCTCCTTGCGATGCAGCCAGGGTTGCTTGATCTCGGGATAGATACCAATGTCCTTGCGCAGGGTCTTTTCCAGCCCCCTGATCAGCTCCAGCT
>DCUN01000119.1 GCA_002327225.1 Desulfobulbaceae bacterium UBA2213 | reverse complement strand
CTTGGCACCAATAAGCATACAACAACCTCCATCTGAAAGAGCAGGCCGCCCTCTATTTTTTAGAGTGGGCAGCGCCTTCAACAAATCCTGGCCCCGAGCCGTC
Source organism: Desulfobulbaceae bacterium UBA2213 (assembly GCA_002327225.1). Lineage (GTDB taxonomy): Bacteria > Desulfobacterota > Desulfobulbia > Desulfobulbales > Desulfocapsaceae > UBA2270. The sequence goes on along the minus strand of DCUN01000119.1, from coordinate 3,711 downwards.
AACAGTCATCCGGCAAGCGAGGACAAGATAGCGAATTTGAATCCGCGACTGTGACTTCAACCACAATGCCGATAGTACTCGAATGGATTTTCCAACGCAAGATTGACGAAATGATAATGATAAAAAATTGCTTTTTCGGGTCAGAACGCTTGGAGGCAGGAGAGGACAGACTAACGGGGCTGATTCGCCAGCAAGGAAAAAGAGGTTGAGATAAAGAGGGGTGACCCCAATAAAAATCCCGCCCACAACAACCTTGTCACCCTCTTCGAGCTTTTCAGATGATGGAAGAAAACCATTCCGTCAAGGGCGAAAAGTCACATCACTTTTACAGGTTTCACAGATAAGCGAGTTGCGACACCTTCAGCTATTAAACTTTTCTTCACAGGAAAGGATTAATTCATTCTGCTGCGCCGCCAGCACCTGCTTTGCCTCTACCACGTCACGGCCTATCTGGGCGGCGAGCTCCTGAACACCTGAAAATTTCTGCTCTCCGCGTAAAAACTGTAACAGATTCACCTTAATGGGCTTCCCATATATATCTTGTTTAAAATCAAAGATATGGGTTTCGGCAAGCAGCTTTTCCTCCCCGAAAGTGGGATTATAACCGATATTCAAGACCCCGCCGTAACATTTACCGTCACAGATCACCTGGCTCACGTAGACTCCGATTTTGGGAATAAGATCTTCCGGATCCAGATGCAGGTTGGCCGTGGGGAAGCCTAATTCCTTACCGCCGCGCTGCTTTCCTCTCTGGACCTCACCCCGTATCTGATAAAAGCGGCCAAGCAGCCTTCTGGCATCCGCCATCCGCCCTTCAGCAATCATTTCCCGCACCTTGGTTGAGCTGACCAGCATCCCGTTTTCATAATGGGCATCGACAACCGTCACCGGAAAGCCTTTCTCTTCTCCCTGTTTTCTCAAAAAATGGATATCTCCAGTCCTCCCCTTACCAAAGGCATAATCATAGCCGACCACCAGCTCCTTGACCCCTATACGTCTCTTGAGAATTTCATCGACAAAATGAACGGCGGGAGTGGCAGCAAACTTCATAGTAAAAGGCACAATCACCAGGACATCGATCCCGGCATGACCGATCAGTTCAATCTTCTGGGCACAGGTGGAAATCAATTTGATTCCCTCCGGCCGAAGGACCTGCAGAGGGTGTGGGTCAAAGGTTATGGCAACGCTGGTCCCATGATGGCGATACGCCTTTTGCGCCACCTCGGCAAACAACATCTGATGTCCAAGATGGACCCCGTCAAAGTTACCGATAGTCACGCAGGCATAGGGAAACGTGCTTTCGATAGCCTCAAGTTCTCTGAAAATCTCCATTACACCCCACGTCCTTCTCTTTTTTTTAGCCTGCTACCAAGAATATCTTGACAAAAAACGTCCAGACAAGCATATTGTCATCGTTGTGCCGTAGTGGCGGAATGGCAGACGCGCTAGGTTCAGGTCCTAGTGGGGGTTTCCCCGTGGAAGTTCGAGTCTTCTCTACGGTACCAAAGTGATTAAAGGGTTACGATCTCTAAAGATTGTAACCCTTTTTTTATTGCCTGCCCACTTTTCCCTCCCTTGCCTGCCGACACAGAACCAGACCACCCTGTGCCGTATAGCACGAAACACTCTTTCCCGCAATCCTGACGAGCTCCCTTTTTCACACCTCCCTGCCTCTGACCGACAGCCATACTCCCAAATACCAATCCACTATTTGCCAAAAGGGTATCCAATGGCTAAAGTAGCGTCAAGAGAAGAGCCATTGCCCCTTTTATGCACCCATTATTTCGCTTATCCTCTCACAGATATGATATCTCAACCCACAACAACTCCAGATCTCTGCATTCTCACAACAGAGCTGGAAGAGACGGCAGCCATCTGGAATCTGGTCCTTTCAGCGGTTCAGATCAGGCACAATATTCTCTACGACAACAACATGTGGCAGCTTCTGGTGACTGGTGACAAAGAGCTGCGGGCAATCCATGAGCTGGAAAGCTACTTCGAGGAAAACAAAGACTGGCCACCAGCCCCACCGGCTGCGAATAATGACTTCGTCCCTCTGCTTCAACCCCCGACCCTGCTCCTGATCGGCGGCCTGATCCTCTTTTTCACCATAACCGGCCCGTGGGCAGAACAATCGTTCTGGTTTACGCAAGGAGCAGGAAACGGGGAACGCATACTCGAGCAAGGAGAATGGTGGCGGCTGCTCACCGCCCTTACCCTGCACGCCGACACTGTCCACCTGCTGGGAAACTGCTTCATCGGTGGCTGGCTTATTCATTTTTTCTGCCGACTGACCGGCACGGGGATGGGCCTCTGCGCCATGCTTCTCTCCGCCGGTTGCGGCAACCTGATCAACACTCTCATTCGCGGCCCGCAACATCAATACGTCGGTTTTTCGACCGCGGTATTTGCCATCATCGGCATGCTGGCCGTTCTCACCCACCAGGGCCGAAAAAAATTTACCGGCCATCATTTTCTTATCCCCTTCATGGCTGGCATGGCACTGCTGGCCATGCTGGGCAGTTCAGGTGAACGTACAGATCTTGGCGCCCATCTCTTCGGGCTGCTCAGCGGACTGACTTTTGGCTGGTTTCTAAGCCGTGAACCACTCCACAACCTGCGCCATTCTCTTCTATTCCAAGCGCTCTGTTTTCTCTTTTTTCTGTCCCTGCTCATCGGCAGCTGGCTGCTGGCCCTCAGCCCATAAGCTCGCTCCACGCCTGCCGGCAACCAAGTTTTCTTGACAATATGAATAACCCATGTATCTTATAATCGTACTTTTTGTGTTACCTTGCCCGTAGAGACAAGCCTTTATTTGTCGAATCCTTTAACGACCATTCAGCAACACAAAGAACGTAAGCCCTCAACGCTTCAATCAAAACAGGAGAACAAGTCTATGTCCAACCAGGATCAACAGCCGCCATGGGGTCAGAAAAGAAAGCCCCAGACCCCTGAAGAATGGGTGGCCCTCTTCATCAAAAAGATTCAAGAATACTTCTCGGATGCAAAGAAACCGACCGCCAGTGGTTCGGGTCAGGGTACCCCTTCTCAGCCCGGCAACCCCCTGGCCGGGATCGCCAAGATCCTGACCTTTGTCGTTGTCATCCTGATCCTTCAAGCCCTCTACGCCTCTTTCTACAAGATCTCCCCTGGTGAAGTCGGGGTCGTTCTCCGCCTGGGTGAATACTCCCGCACCACTCAACCAGGACTGCGGTTCAAGCTTCCCTTGATTGATACCTTACACAAGGTGGACGTGGAACAGATCCGCAAAGAAGAGTTTGGTTTTCGCAGCGGCACCCAGGGCCAGCTAAGCTCCTTTGAACGAACCGGCTATGAAATGGAATCACTGATGCTCACGGCTGACACCAATGTCATCAATGTCTCCTGGATCGTCCAGTACCGGGTCAACGACCCCCTCAACTTTCTCTTTAAGGTCAAAGACGTTCGCCAGGCGGTACGTGACATATCAGAGAGCATCACCAGACGGGTAGTCGGCAATATGGACTTTGACTATGTCCTCGGCAATCGGGACCTCTTGGCGGCAGATGCCAAAAATGAGCTGCAGGCGCAACTGGATAAACTGGAGTCAGGAATCTCCATCGGCACCGTCCAGTTTCAGGACATCAACCCTCCTGAACCTGTCAAACCTGCATTCAACGAGGTCAACGAAGCAGACCAGGACATGAAACGGCTGGTCAACGAGGCGGAAGA
>DCUN01000136.1 GCA_002327225.1 Desulfobulbaceae bacterium UBA2213 | reverse complement strand
CAATAGCTGCCAGCCTTTCCTGCATCGCTGGAGCTGGCATTTCTCCATCAAGATAGAGAACACCAGCCGCTACCGGAGCCTGCCAGCCCAGATAGCTCCCCCCAGAGGCAACGGCAAATGCAATATTCAATGCAAAAAAAGTCTTTCCGATTCCTCTTTTTGCATACACCATTGCCAAACCCTGAGATGGTAGCCAAGGGACCAACAAATTTGTTCTTGGCGGAAAGTCTTTTTCCAGAAACACCTTGATATCAAAGCCAACCGGCCTCTGTTGACCGTGCTTCTTCTGTCCATTGTCTTCAGATCTCGACTCAGCATATCGTCTAAATGAGTATATGCGCTCACCATGGGCAAAACTTTTGATGATCGGATTTTTGCCATTGTTCCAGTAAAAAATGGCTTTTCCCTTATTATTGCCATCATACTCCGGTTCAAGGGGGTCAGCCAGACACCTATAGTTAAATGTGGCTCCTTTGTTCAGCATGTCCTGGACGGACACAGGCCCGCTGGCGTGCTGAAAAAAGAGAAAATCATCATCGGCAAGCTGAAGCATCTGCCGGTTTCTTATTATTTTCTCGGCTTCAGCATGAGAACATGATTGTGACACCACCAGTTTTTCCGATTCCGTAATAATATACTGAGCAGAAATGTTCTCTTGTGCAGACCGTGCCAGTGTCTTCAAGTCGTTGACTATATTTTCGTACTGCTGTGATTCATTAACAGACAAGGAGGGCAAGAGATGAGTATCCAGCACCGCGCCCTCATTGATACGTGGCATCGGTAATCGCTGAACAAGGCCATCTTCACACAAGGCTCCGGCCTCAAACACAAGCCGTTCCGGACTGCCAACCAGCAAATCAACAAGGGTACGAGCCAACATTTGTCCAGAACGTGAAAATTCGATCCGGCCATAACCAACCAGAATGAGCCGCTTCCCCATAACCTCTATAAATCTTGGAATATCACTTCCATCCTTCACAGGAAAATAGATGTGAAATCCCGAACCTTCCCCCTTGAGCAGGTTGCCACTTTGATCATAAATGCAGGCAGAAGTCGACGGCCTCATCAACCAGGAGACATGTCGAATCGGGGGGAACAGATCAGCGACAATCTCCATAAGTATTTCCGGCCGGTAGCCCTTGCCTGCTTTTGCATCGGCAAAAACAGCGTTATCGCGGGATTGATCATGATCAAAAAGCATAAAAGCCGGGTCGTTTGGCCTGAACCGAATGTGTCTTTTCGTGCGCGAAATGGCATCCCCAGTCTCCTTATCCCTGGTGGTAATGATTGTGACAGAATCTGAATCCGTCACTCCCAGAGAGAGCGCCTGGTTCAGGCCCAGCGATTGTAGCAGATTTGCAAGTTCGCTCATGGAGCCAATACTGCACCGTTCAACTTTTCCACGATTCATCCGACACTCAGAACCGTCTTTACACAGAGCGCCATCGACCACTCTCATGACTTTGGTCAGCGGCCCACTCTCTTTGGTATATCGTGAGATTTTGATAGCCTGTGGAAACGGATTCTGTAGTGACGGATGTTCTTGAAAATCTTGATGATCAATATGTTTTGTGGTAGCTTTCTCGAAGATTAAGTTGGGCGGTATGGCCGTTACCTCTGGCTGGGGGGCGGCCATATTTGTTTCATCCATCTTTATCTGGCCTCCATCCGCAACCGAATCCAGTCCAGTACCTCATTTTCCGCCCACCCGTAAGACTGGCTGCCCAAACGAATCCTTTTGGGAAATCTCCCGTCTTTCTCCATCCTCCTGAGAGAGGCATCACTCAAAGGCACCATGGAAAGAACCTCCGCCACTCTCAAGATGCGCAGCCGTGGCGGGCTACTGCTCGAAGAGATATTGTTCTCAGCCATTGTTCACCTCCTTGGGAATGCGTGACGAAATCCAGCCATCAATCCCCTGCTCTTCCCATCCGATGGATCGTATGCCTAATCTCAATGGAGCTGGGAAACTGCCTGATTTAATAGCTCCGTAGATCCAGGCCCTGCTCATTCCCGTTTTCTCACAAACCTGGCGAATACGGAGGATTTTCCTGGGTGCTGCTGATTGCGCATGGTGCATGATGCTTCTCCTTTTTTTGTTTTTTGTTTGCGGCATCGAACCTCTCTGATCTTCATTAGACTACATTGCACAACCAGAAAAAACAACAAGAAAAATTATGTAACCTTTTGATATTTATATGTTTTATTTTTGAAACAGGTTGTGATCCATTTTTGATACTGCGTGCTGACATACTCCATCACTCAGGTAGAATATGCTGTATTTCTGGCACAGATTTGTCGCATGTTCCATTATTGCCACAGGTTATTGGTGAATTTTTGAAATAGAGTGAGTGCATTTGACATTTGAATCCCGAGGGGAGTATTGTGATCTCGCAAGATATCAGGTGTACATGGCACAGCTCATGAAGTCCTTCACCGGACTAACCTGCGCCCCATGGATGCCTGCCGAGCATTGAAGAGATTACAATGATAAATAATTAACCAAAAAGGACAAAACGGAGGAAGAAGATGGCAACTACTGGAATTGGCAAAAGAATCGCAGAAATTATTGGCAATAAAAAGAAAAAAGAATTTTCCGACGCTATTGGGGTAGATAGAGGTACCCTCTATCGGTGGATAAAAGAAGAGAGTTTACCAGACCTACGACAGATGCAAGATATATGTAAAGCTCACAATGTGGATCTCGCATGGCTTGCAACCGGGGAAGGTTCAAAAGACAATACTGATCAATTTGGTAGTCTGGCAACCATAACACCTGCGGGACATAGAGAGGATAGACGAGAACAAATAGAGCCTCTCAAAATTGCACCTCAAGAAATATCAGGGATACCAGCCAGGACAGAGTATGCCTTGCTTTGTAGCGTTATAGCCCTTTTCTTTATGTTTATGCTGAAAAACTCAAATGTTGAATTTTTCAAAAATTGTTCTGTTGTTGGGCTTCTTTTGTGCTGTGCTATCGGCTACTTCTATATAGCCGTGCCTTATATTGAAAAATGGTTTTATCGTGCTCCTAAAAATCTTGGTGTGTAAAATTTCACCCATCAAAAAGATAGCACCATGGCCCTGAAGAAATCCGAACTCTATTCATCCATCTGGAAATCCTGCGACGAACTGCGCGGCGG
>DCUN01000035.1 GCA_002327225.1 Desulfobulbaceae bacterium UBA2213 | reverse complement strand
GCACTATGAAAGTATCACAAGCAGTCGATTTCCACCTGCAGTATCACCGGGCCAACTCCAAAAAAAAATACAGTCAAAACCTGTGAGTTTGTTCTCTCCCGTTTCACCTCCCAGTTTGGCAAGCGTGATCTTGCCAGCATTTCCACTGAGGAGGTGCTGGGTTTTCTGCTTTCCCTGACAAAAGACAACAAGCAGGCAACCAAAAGAAACCGATACTCGGTACTCGCATCTTTCTACAATTTTAGCATCAACACCGGATTACCAGCCCTCACCAATCCCTGCAACACCGCCGTTATCAAAAAGATCTTCAAGCGGCCATTGACTATTCAATGGCAAATCGTTGATAAAGAGACGGTCGATGAGATCATCTTTCGGACAATGAATATCAGGAACAGGCTGATTTTAGAACTGATGGCCAGGGGAGGCATGAGGGTCGGTGAAGTCTTAAACCTCATACCGGTTGATATTCAAGAGAGAAGCCTGGCCATTCAGAACCCGAAAAGTGGGCGGACTGGAGAGATTGTTTATGTTCCACGAAAATTATTGGTAAGGTTAAACGACTACGTCAGAATCAATAAAATCGGCTTGAACGATCGGATTTTCCCCATCTCATATGTTGCTGCCTGGTCGATGGTAAAGAAGGCGGGCAACATGGTTGCAGTAGAACTCCGTCCACATGATCTCCGACGGCATGCAGCGACTTATGCCTCAAGATCAGGCACGCCACTTGAAATCGTCAGCAAAGTCATTTTGCGGCATGCAGACCTTTCAACCACTCAACGGTATTTGGGCAAGGTGAATGATTCCGAAGCGATCAGGTGGATTGAGACACTTTATGGATAGTCTGGAGGATAAGGGGGCGACCATGATAGGTCCCCCCTTTTTATATCAGCCTACACAGTATCCGTAACCGCACAGTCTATAGCATCATAGAGCGCACTGGCACCACGTTCTAGCTTCAAGGTCTTCTCGATCAGTGACGAGACATTATGCTTTCTGAGAAACTGGGCAACAGGAATGAGCCCCGCCTGAGTGGTTAACCCCCGTGCACCTTTCTCTATAAGGTGCCATTAGAAATAAAAAACGTGGGACAGGAGTGGGATAGAATGCCCCAAATGAAAAAAGCACTTAGGGCTGGAAAGCTCTAGGTGCTTGAATTTTATTGGCTGGGGGACGAGGGCTCGAACCTCGATAAGCGGAGTCAGAGTCCGCTGTCTTACCATTAGACCATCCCCCAGCAGATGATGCGCAGATACTACAATGAAGCTGTTTATTTAGAAAATCTCAGCCATCCTGTCAAGGAAAAAAGGACTTGAAGAACGACAATCAGGAAATTACTACTCCTGCATAGCCCACCACCTGATTGGTGTCGCCGCTCACTGCCCCGGAATCAGTATAGCGCACAAGCTCAGTCTTTGTCGCACCAAGGGCCATTGCTGCGATGAGGGCGATGGTTACCGGTATGATGCCGCACATGGATATCCTGTGGTCAATGATTGAGTGGTAGAGGGTGGCAGGATCCATGTCGGCGAGTTTCTTCAGGGCATAATGATCTTTTTTATCAGCCGCCGCCCGCGGTTCGTAATGGGTCATATCGCTGGAGGCGACAATCAGCACCTCTTTGCCGGCATCGGCGATACACCTGGCCAGGGCTGCACCCACCTCCTGGCAGAGGGGGTAGGAGATGTGTGAGACAACAAGCGGGACGATGGAGAGGTTCTTCTGTCGTGCCTGCAGGAAAGGCACCTGTACCTCGAGCGAGTGTTCAAATCGATGGGCCGTCTCATCAATGGTGATGGCGGAGCTTGCAGTGAGAAGGGCTTTGGCGATGGCAGTGTCAATCGTGACCAGTCCCATGGGCATCTGCCAGGAGATTACGGAAAGGGCCACCGGATCACCCTGACCGTGATGATTAGGCCCCAGGATAATGACTGTTTCCGGGATATGCACCCGGGCAAAGGTCTCGCCGGCCACAGCCCCTGAGTACATATAGCCCGCGTGCGGTGAAATAACGGCAAGGGCTTTTTGAGGTTTTTTTGCAGCCGGGATCATCTCGGCGACATCCCGGGCCAGAATCTCCGGGGTACCAGGATAAAAACGGTCTGCTACTGCCGGTGTCCGGACTGTGTTATGCATGCTGTCTCCCCCGTCTCTAAGGAACAGTTACCAATACCCACTCTTACATGACTGGCTTGCCTCACCGAGCTTTTCTAACGGCGTATCTCCCAGGTCGTGCCATTGGCATCATCTTTCAACTCAACCCCACGCGCCAGTAACTGGTCGCGGATACTGTCGCCTCGCGCCCACTCCTTTGCCGCTCGTGCATCTTTACGTTCCTGGATCAGAGCAAGAATCTCCTCCTCGCTGATCTCAAGGTCCTGCAACAGGGATGTTTTCTTCTCTGTCAGATACGTCCTGGCGTCTTCCCGTAACAGACCCATGATGCCGGCTAATTTCCTGATGAGAAGCCCTGAGCGTTTGAGCAGTTCGACATCTTCCCGGTGTGGATGTGGAGGGAGCTGCTGGAGGATCTTGTTGATGATCTTGACCGCATCAAAGAGGATACCCTGGGCCTGGGCGGTGTTAAAATCATCGTCCATGGCCTTTTGAAAGCGTGGTTCAAGAGTGCTCAATCTGTCTCTATCTTGACTGGAGGCCACCACGGGTGCATTTTCGACGGCTCCTGAATCGCTCAATGCATCGAGTGCTGCCATGCATCCATAGAGCCGGTCAAGACCGGCGATGGCATCCTGCATGGCGGCTTCAGAAAAATCCAGGGGATTGCGGTAGTGAGTGGAGAAGATGAAGAAGCGTAAGACCTCTGGATGATATTGTGCCAGTATCTCCCGGATAGTGAGAAAGTTGCCGAGCGATTTTGACATCTTTTCATCGCGGATGGTGACAAAGCCGTGATGGATCCAGGTGTTGACAAAGGGCTTACCACTGGCCCCTTCGCTCTGAGCCACTTCATTTTCATGATGGGGGAAGACGAGATCCTGGCCGCCTCCGTGGATGTCAAAGGTGTCGCCCAGATACTTTCGGCTCATGGCTGAGCATTCTATATGCCATCCTGGCCGCCCCGGCCCCCAGGGACTGTCCCAGGTAGGTTCGCCGGGTTTCGATCCTTTCCAGAGGACAAAGTCCATGGGATGGTTCTTGTTCTCGTTGATGGCGATACGGGCACCTGCCTGCATGTCGTCAAGGTTGCGGCCTGAAAGCTTGCCGTACTCTGGAAAGCCGTTCACCGAAAAATAGACATCGCTGCCTGACGGGTAGGCAAGCCCCTTGCTGATCAGCTCGGAGATCAGCTCAATCATCTCCGGGATGTGTTCGGTGGCCCGGGGTTCAAGGGTCGGACGATCGATACCGAGTTTGTCCATATCCACATAAAACTCATCGATGAAGCGCTCAGCCAGGGCCAGGGCGCTTACACCCTGTTCTGCGGCCCGGGTGATGATCTTGTCATCAATATCAGTAAAATTACGGATATAGGTGACGGTATATCCCCGGTATCGCAGATAACGGACGATCATGTCAAAGGCCAGCGCCGATCTGGCATGTCCGATGTGGCAGAAGTCATAGGAGGTAATACCGCAGACATAGAGTTTGACATGGCCGTCTTCCAGCGGTGTGAGAAATTCTTTTTTGCGGCTTAAGGTGTTGTATGTTTGTATGGGCATGGGGGAACAGAATGGCTTTATCGCTTGTACTGCGGCGATGATTTCAGTAGAAAAGAAACGTAGTTGTTTATGGAAAGGAGAATGGAGAAGTCTCCTCTCTTGCTTATTTTAAACAGCATAACCATATTGGATGGAAAAGACAAGAATGAGCAGGAAAAATGAAACATCTTTGCTTGGGCCTTTAGCGGTCGGGCGAAGGCAGGACTCTCTTTTCAAGGCCTGGCTGCACCCCCAGGTCCTGGCCCTCTTCTTTCTCGGTTTTTCCGCAGGGATTCCCATCCTGCTTATTTTTTCCACCCTTTCTGTCTGGCTGCGCGAGGCCGGCATTGACCGGGCCGCAGTCACTTTTTTCAGTTGGGCAGCCCTCGGTTATTCCTTTAAATTCGTCTGGGCCCCGCTCATCGACAAGATGCCTCTGCCTGTGCTCACCCGACTGCTGGGCAGGCGGCGCTCCTGGCTGCTTCTGGCCCAGTTGTCCGTTATGACGGCCATTGTCTGGATGGCCTTTACGGATCCGCTGCTCGGTGAGAGAAGCATGATCATGATGGCACTCGCCGCGGTTTTGCTGGGATTTTCCTCGGCCACTCAGGATATTGTCATTGATGCCTATCGTATCGAATGTATCGGTGCCTCCATGCAGGCCCTGCTGGCATCCAGTTATGTCGCCGGCTACAGGGTCGGCATGCTGGTTGCCGGGGCCGGGTCGCTCTATCTGGCAACCTTGTTTGGCACCACCAGGGAGCTGTATCGTTTTGAGGCCTGGCAGTTGACCTATCTGCTTATGGCCGGGGTCATGTCTGTCGGGGTGATAACCACTCTCTGTATTGGAGAACCGGAGAGAAATGAAGGCGCCGGCAGCCACCATTTCTCTCTGCAACACTCTCTGCGCCTGCTCATCCTCTTTCTGCTGATTGCGGCCTCCTTTGGCGGCAGCTTTTTCTTCAGCGCCTCGCTGGTCTCTTCTGTGAAGGAGTGGCTTGCCCAGCGAGCTGAGCTCCACCTCGAACTCGTTGCCTTTCTGGTCGAGACCTGCCGTCTCTTTCTAGCCTTAGGAATCGCGGCGCTGGTCGCCAGGGTTGCTGTCCTGCTGGGAGTGGTTGATCAGGAGATGGTGCGTGAGACCTATATCGCCCCAGTCCGGGATTTTTTCAGCAGATATGGGGGGAAGACCGCGATCCTGCTCCTGGTCCTGGTCGGTTTCTACCGGGTCTCTGATATCGTCCTTGGGGTGGTGGCCAACGTCTTTTATATCGATATGGGATTCAGCAAGAATGTGATTGCCACTGTCACCAAGAGCTTTGGTCTCGGCATGACCCTGCTCGGCGGTTTTCTGGGTGGCATGCTGACCGTTCGTTACGGGGTGTACGCCATTCTTTTTTCCGGCGCCCTGCTGGCTGCCGGTACCAATCTGCTCTTCATGCTCCTGGCCGGAAGCGGCAATGATCTGACCATGCTGACCGTGGTTATAGCGGCTGACAGCTTCTGTGCCGGGCTTGCCAGTACCGCCTTTATCGCCTTCCTCTCCAGCCTGACCAATATCTCTTTTACCGCTGTCCAGTATGCCCTCTTCAGTTCGCTCATGACCCTCTTTCCCAAACTTATCGGCGGCTATTCCGGGACGGTTACAGCCTCCTGGGGCTATGAGTCCTTTTTTCTCCTGACGGCGCTGATGGGGCTTCCTGTGCTCCTGCTGGTATGGCTGGCCCGTGACTTTATCAACCAGAAGGCTGAGTCATGAAGTCGATGAGTTTCCTGTGGCCTGCCGGGAAGGCAAAATCGGCCAGCTCTGCAAAGCTGACCCAGTGGTATTCCTGGGCCGCAGAGAGAATCGGATCCGGGAACTCCTCCGACTCACGAGTGTCCAGGAGGCAGTGGAAGCAGTGGAGGATAACCTTGTAGCGGCTGTAATGATGGGTGGTAGTCGTTATCTTTCGATCGATCCGCACCGTGAAGCCGGTCTCCTCCAGAAACTCACGGATAACAGCCTGTTCAGGAGCCTCCTCGGCTTTGAGTCTGCCGCCGGGGAATTCCCAGAGACTGCCCCAGACATCATCGGCCAGCCGCTGCTGGATAAAGAACTGACCATTGCCGTGGGGATGCGCCAGAACGCCGGTTGCCATCTCGATCGTGATGATTGCTTTGCCTTGTTGGGGGATCGGCCGCTCTGCAATCCTCCCTTCCTTGCAGGCAATGCAGAACGGTTGTAAAGGACATTGCCTGCAGGCAGGATTTTTCGGGGTGCAGATCAGCGCTCCCAGTTCCATCAATCCCTGGTTGAATGAGCGTGCCCGGCCTTCCGGTACCAGTTCTTCCGCCTTCTGCCACAAGAGCTTGCCGGCCCGTGCCAGCGGAATATCAATATCGAAGAGTCGGGCAAAGAGCCGGCTGATATTGGCATCGACCAGGGGAACCGTGCGATTGTAAGCGATTGAGGCAATGGCGCCGGCTGTATAAGGGCCGATACCGGGCAGGGCCAGCAGTGATTTTGGGTCGCTGGGGATGATCCCGTCATGGTCTCGAACAAGGATCCGGGCGCATTGAAGGATATTCCTGGCCCGGCTGTAATACCCAAGGCCCTCCCAGCATTTGAGCACCTTATCTTCCGAAGCCAGAGCGAGGGAGTCAATGTCGGGAAACTCCTGCAGCCAGCGCTCAAAGAAGAGGGTAGCTCTTTCCATCTGGGTCTGTTGCAGCATGATCTCTGAAATCCAGATCTGGTAAGGGATGTACGCTCTGCGCCAGGGCAGATCACGCTGTTCTGCCTGAAACCAGGAGAGCAATGCCTGTTGAAAAAGGGTGAGCAAAATTGACATGGGGTGTGTCTATTTCTCTGGAAAATGAAAGGGTGGCCGCCCTGTCTTCTGACGAATCCAGTTCAGCGCCTGTTGCAGAGACGGTCTGTGGATCAGGGCGTCCAGCACCTTCTGCCTTCCGGGGACATCAAGGAGGGAAAATCCGATCAGCATGGTGATCACGCCCTGGCCCGGCAGAAAAAGCATGATGAATCCGGCGAGACATAAAATACATCCCAGGCTGTTACGGATGATCTTGATGACAAAGGCGATGGCTGGATGGCGCCTATGCCGTTGTTCCACAATCGTGGCATGGATGAGAAAATAATCGACAGAGGCCCTCGAGATAAGATAGGGGATGAGCAGCAGGCTGATCAGAAAGGTCGCCAGCGAAAGGAGTCCCAGCCCCTCAAAGAGGGTTGTGTAGGATATATCCAGGGGCAGCGTTGTCATTGTCCTGCCGGATCGAAATATTGAGGCGCCGTTGCGAAAAAAACTATTACATGTATGACCATTTCGTTACGACTCCTTATACCGGTCACGGCTTTTCGATGGTATGGATATTTTAGAATACCGGCTTGAGTTCGATCAGCACGTGATTCCCTGGACTCTCCGCTTCGCTTATCCGGGTCTTATCCTGAAGGGTGATCCGTCCAGAAGCGATGCCGGGCAGAGTGGCGTAGAAATCATAAACCTGTAAGGCCCGTTCCTGGGCAAGATCCAGGAGCGTTGCCTCTGAGACGGTGACCGGTTCAGGGTGTAAGGGGGGGGGCGGCCCATCCTGTGCAGGGATGTTTCTTTCGATGATCTTTCCCGGAGGTGCGGCTGCCTGCTGCGCCTGCAGTGCCTGCTCTTTTATTTTCTCTTTTTTCTGCCATTCCTCCAGCCGTTGCTCGTTTTTCTGGGTGATTCGTTTACTTTCTTTCTCTTCCAATGCCTTCTGGATTACGGCCCGGTCATGGATCGGGTCGGCCATCCCGGTAAGGACAAGGCCCAGGCGCGGGCGTTCAGCCAGCAGGTCTGCAAAGTGCTGCAATGTTTCCTGGACATCGTCATCACCGAGAACGTCCAGCTCGCTCAGGCCGGCAGGAAAGGCGATAAACTGCCTCTCCTGAAGGTCTGCAAACTCTGCTCCTGCCAGCAACAGAGGCGCCACGCCGGCCTTGACTATCTGAGTCTGGAAGAGGGCCACGGTCTGTTTGAACAGGGGGGTGGCACTCTTTGTCGATATGGGGATCAGCATTTGCATCTGATTCTGGTTGTTTGCAAGCAGGGCAAGAGGCAGGGCGGTGTCGGCTTGCGCTGAGCCAGGACGGAGATCTGAGAAGAGAAGGCTCGCCTCTCCCTGTTCTTCACCCTTGTGCCGCTTGTGATTGAGTGTGAGGTCAAGGCTGCCGGAGGTGGGGTCGAGATCAAGAAGCGGTCGTATCTGTTCCGACAATATCGAGAGTGGAAATTCCTTGAGGTCGAGAGTCGTAGCGAAGTCCCCCTGACTGTTCAGCAGATCGGCGGAAGCGGCGAGAGTAAAGGACGCAGCGTCTATATGGCCGGAGATGTCAAAGCCTGTGCCGGGATCACTCTTCTCCTGCAGATTGCTGATCTGACCTTTGAGCTGACTGATTTCAGTGGACCAGGGTGGAGTGAGCCGCTGGTCTGTATAACTGATGGTCCCGTTGTCAAAGCTGATCTTCTGGATAGCAGGCAGGGGAGAGCGAAGGCCCTCTTTTTGTTGCTGTTCCTTGTCTGCTGACGGGGCCAGCAGGTTCCTGAGAAAGGAGCTGATCTGTTCGAAGGGAGTGGGGCTGGCTGTATCCTGCAGCCAGGTCAGTTTCGGCTCCGCAAGGATCAGTTCGTTCATGCCGATGCGCAACGGCTTGCTCTTGATGGTGACATCCTTCAGCTCGGCCCTGCTTACGGCAAGCCCTGAACTCTTTGCCTCACCCAGGATCAGGGCGGAGTTGAGCTGCACTGTGCCGGTAAAGCTGGATTCAGGATAATTGAATGTCCCCTGGCCGCCTATTGCGGCCCTGCTTTGTTGAAACAGGGCCGCATCGGGCAGCCAGGGCGCGATCTGTTCGGAGCTGATGGCGGCAAAGACCAGGGACAGTGAAGCCCGCAGCGGAGCAAGGGTTGCCATGCCCTGGGCCTTGAGCGTCCCCTGCTGATTGATCCTGGCCGCAAGTTCGAAGTTGTTCCGGCGGTCTGCGGTCGTCAGCTTGCTCGCCTTGATATGCAGTTCGGTCAGTTGCAGGGCCGGAACCTTGTCGTTTTTAGGTGCGAGGGTTGCCTTTCCTGAAAAAAGAAGGTCCTGAAACGGGAATGATTTTTTATCGTCAGCGATTTCTCTCAACAAGTGAGGGAGTTGATTCTGCTGAAGAGTGAGGGTGCTTTCGTCAAGCGTAATAGTGCCAAGATCCAGGTCTTCTTCTCTGAATTGAGTGCCTTTGATATGTACCTTTGCGGCCGAGAGCCATGTCTTTTTCTGGTCACGCAGTACCAGATCCTGGATCTCGGTAGTGGCGTCGACCAGGGTTGTCATACCGGAGTTTCGCGCTGTCGGGTCAAAGCGGAAGTGGCCGCTCAGACTTGCAGTCCCAGAGGCATCTTTCGCCTGAAGTGGATTTATAAAGGCCAGCAGGGCGCTTGTTTCGATATTCTTCAGTTGCAGGACGCCGCCGGGAATTCCTCTGTTGTTAAAAGATCCCTGCCAGTCCATGGAGGCGTTGGTCTTTTCCTGCTTGGCGCTGAGTGTAAATGAGCCCTTGTCTCCGGCCTGTTCCGGGGTAAGACGGAAATTTTTTACATTAAGTTGAATAGCGCTCCAGGGGGGTGAGGTAGCTTCTTGATGCTGTTTGTTGAGTTGCAGACGGCCATCTTCCACGGTGAGTGAGTCAATCTTCAAGCGCGGTCCTTGAGGCTCTGCTGTCTCCGTGCTGGTGGCAGGTCTGGAAAAAAGCTGGGTCATGTCCCGTGAAACATGGGCTGTGTCTGCTGTTAATTGTGGCTGCAGGATGCGCAGGTTCCGGAGGTGCAGAGCGCCGTCAAGAGGTTGCAGGCTGCCGTCCACCTCAAGTGTCGGCGCAGTCATGGACAGGGACTTTTCTCTGTTGCTCAACTCGACCTCTGATGTCGTCAGCTGAAAGCCAACGGTCAGGCGGCCACCCTTTGTGTCTTCAGGTAGAAAGGAAATATGAATCTTGCCATTGCCTGTACCCTTGCCCAGTGCCAGGGGCACAGATTCAGGCAGGTAGGCAAAATAGAGGGGAAGATCGATATGCTGGATATTGCAGGAGATGCTTGTCTTCAGACCGTTCCAGCCTTTTTCTCCTGGCAGTACAGCTTCATCGGTTAATTCCACTGGGCTGCCGTTGATGACTGCGGAAAAGTGAGGGCGGATATAATCCCTGGTTTCAAAGGAGAAGTTGGAGAAGGAAGGAAGATCCAGAGTTAATTGTTCCACGCTGTGTTTCTTGCCGGCCAGACGGTCATCAAAGAGAATCCTGCTGTTGCGGATTGAAATATTATTCAGAGAAAAGAGCAGGGGCAGGCTGGACAGGGAAAGAGGATCTGCTGGGGTCCCTGAATTGTTTTCAGTGGCAAGGTGTGGCAGGTTGTACGATTTGTCCGGGTGGCGGATGAGCGCCAGGGTCAGTCCTTGAATTTCCAGCCGCTTACAGGCAAGGCTGTCGCGCAGCAGGGCAATCATGTTCAGGTCGACGAGCATGTGGTCAATCTGCAGGAGCGTGGTTGCAGGGGCCTGGACCTGGCCGTTCTCCGTGCTGACAATGTCATGCAGTTGCAGTTGCAGGGTAAAAGGATTGAAGCGTGCCTTGCCGGCTGTCAGGCCCATGTTGGCAGTTTGTTGAAGAGAGTCCGAGAGATATCCGGTGAGCCACGAGGGGGCGAGGAAAAAACCGACTGCTCCATAGGTGCTGATCAGAAAAATCGGGATGGCGAGCAGGATGAGGCGGCGTTTTGACCTTTGGGGGCCGGGAGCTGATCTTTTAGCTGTTGGCCGCAGTCCTGGTTTGGATTTTGGTTTCAGCTTCTTGGGCCGCTGAGCTGGTGGTGGGGCAGAATTGATAGAGATGGTGCCAAAACGATCAGACATGATTGGTCAGTGTTCGGATTACGTAGAGAAGAAAGAGACGTTCATGGAAAACCAAAAGAATATAACTTAACATCTTTGACTTTCAATTTTCAACTTTTTACTTTCGTGCAAAGTATGTATTGAAAAAAACAGAGATTATGCTGTACACTAAAAAATAGAATAAGATGCTGGAGGATCAGGGATTGTCAGTTGCGCGATTCATGGATGACTGATCTGTCTCTTCTCCTGTTCCCCTTCTCCTCATGCCCTGTTTCTGCTTTTATGTTTGAAATATTTAAAATACTCCGCTGGCAGGATATCCTGGATATCCTGGTAGTGGCCTTTATCATTCATCAACTGATCCTGATTATCAAGGGCACACGTTCTGTGCAGATGATACTGGGGCTGGTGGTGCTCAGTGCGATCTATTTCACCTCGATAGCCCTTGATATGGCAGCTCTGCAGTGGTTATTGAATACCTTTCTCGGCTCTTTGCTGTTGATTGTGGTGATCGTCTTTCAGCATGATATCCGCAGGGCCCTGACTCAGGTGGGAAAATCTCCCTTTCAGAAAAACAAGGATATGGCCGAGAAGGAACTCGATGAGATCGTCCGGGCGGTTTTCTATCTGTCCAAGCGGCGTATCGGCGCCTTGATTGTGCTCGAGAGGGAGAGCGGCCTGCGCGATTTTGTAGAATCCGGCTCTGATCTTGATGCCACTCTGAGCAAGGAATTGCTGATCTCTATCTTCATGCCTGTTTCCCCCTTGCATGATGGCGGGGTGATTATTCATAAGGGGCGGATTCAGACGGCAGGCTGCATTCTGCCCCTGACCAAGAATCCCTATATCAATAAACGATTTGGTACCAGGCACCGGGCGGCAATCGGCCTCTCAGAAGAGACGGATGCCGTGGTTATTGTTGTTTCCGAGGAGACCCAGGACGTCTCACTGGTACAGCATGGAGCGCTTACGCTCATGAATGATGAAATGACCCTGACCAAGGGGCTCCATGCCATTTTTATAGTGAAAGAACAGCAGGCGCAGAGCTGGAAAAGTTGGGTGGGAAGATCATGAGTTTGTTAAAAAAACCATTACAGGTCTCTGATCTCAAAAATCTGCAGGATATGTGGCCGAAAGATTGGACCTTGCGTTTCATCTCTTTGGCTCTGGCCGTGGTCCTCTGGTATTTTGTTGGTGGTGATGATACCGTGGATAAGAATGTCCTGGTTCCCGTTGAGGTGATTAACCTGCCCCGGGATCTGGTTATCTCCAATCAATTCAAGCGGGAGATTGAGGTCACGATCAGCGGTCCGCGCAGCCTGGTATTGAAGATAGAGAAGGGAGATATCACCAGGCAGGTGGATCTTGCCCATGCCGTTCCCGGTACGATGGTGATAAATAATGAGAATCATCTGATTCCTGTGCCGCGGGGGATGAAGGTCCTGCGCACCCAGCCTGATTCGATTATCTTTTCGCTTGATAAACTTATCCAGAAACAGCTTTCGGTAAAGCCGGTCACGAAAGGAGTCCCGGCGTCTCATTATGTTCTGCAGCATATTGTGATGAAACCGGAGGCGATATCAATTACCGGGCCTCAGGCTGTTCTGGCGCAACTGGACGCCTTGCAGACAAAGGTGATTGATATCAGTGGTATGAATCAACCAACACAGTTGCAGATACCCCTGGATCTGAATCCTGGCCTTATTGATCTGATCGGTGAAACCTCGGTGACCGCGGATCTGGTTATTGTTGAAGAGACCATGGAAAAGCGCATTTCCGGTCTGCCGATTGAGATGAACAGTTATGGGGGGAGTCGGCGAATCAACCCCTCCACGGTAACTGTGACCGCAATCCTGCCCAGAAGCCTGGCCCGGGAGAATAATGACCTGCCATCCCTGTTCAAGGTGACCGTCGTGGACGAAAACGAAGAGGGGCAGATGGCCGTCAGGGTTGTCCCGCTGGAAAACAATTCGGGGCCGATCAGGATTGTCAAGGTTGAACCCCTGGTTGTGACTTATGTCGAAGAAAAATCTGAGCCGTTGCCGTCTTTGCCAGAGATTAACACGATCCCCCGGAAAGAATAGAGTAGAAAAAATAGAATGAACATGAAAAAATTATTTGGTACAGACGGCATCCGCGGGGTGGCTAATATCTATCCCATGACCACCGAGATTGCCATGCAGGTTGGCCGGGCCATTGCCTTTCAGGTCAAAGACCGGGCCAAGGGGCACCGGATCGTCATCGGCAAGGATACCCGTCTCTCCGGTTATATGCTTGAAAATGCCCTGGCAGCCGGCATCTGCTCCATGGGTGTTGATGTCCTTCTTGTCGGTCCTCTGCCTACCCCGGGTATCGCCTTTATTACCACCTCCATGCGGGCCGATGCCGGGGTGGTGATTTCGGCCTCCCATAATCCCTTTCAGGATAACGGGATCAAGATCTTTTCCAGCGATGGCTTCAAGTTGTCAGATGAGTATGAGGCCGATATCGAAGAGCTGATTTTCTCGCAGAAGATGGCGGCCCTCAGACCAGTGGCCGATGAAGTGGGCCGGGCGCGTCGTATCGACGATGCCAGAGGGCGCTATATCGTTTTTCTAAAAAATACCTTTCCCCAGAAATTTACCCTTGATGACTTCCATATTGTTCTCGATTGCGCCCACGGTGCGACCTACGGCGTGGCCCCTCATGTTTTTGAAGAACTGGGGGCGAAGGTCACTACCTTTGGAGTGAATCCGGACGGAAAGAATATCAATAAGGATTGCGGTGCTTTACATCCTCAACACATGGCTGAGGTGGTGCGTCAGACCGGCGCCGATATCGGCATTGCCCTTGATGGTGACGGCGATCGGCTCATTGTTGCCGATGAAAAGGGGCGGATCATTGACGGCGATCATGTCATGGCCATCTGTGCCGCCGAACTGATGAGGCAACGGAAGCTGAAGAAGAAGACCCTGGTGGCGACAGTAATGTCAAACATGGGGCTCGAAGTGGCCATGCAGCAGATGGGTGGCCGGATGGTGCGCACCAAGGTTGGTGACCGCTATGTGGTTGAGGAGATGCGAAAAAATGGCTATTCCTTTGGCGGTGAGCAATCCGGCCATCTGGTTTTTCTCGATCATATCACCACAGGGGATGGCAATCTCGCGGCACTGCAACTGCTTGCCATCATGAAAAAACAACGAAAACCTCTTTCTGAGTTGGCAACGGTCATGGAGAGTTTTCCCCAGGTATTGAAAAATGTTCGCACTTCTTCACATATAGATGTGAGTCATATCCCTGATTTTATGGCAACAGTGCAGAAAATGGAGCAGAAATTAGGCGAGAGCGGCCGCATCCTCGTGCGTCCATCAGGCACCGAGTCGTTGATCAGGGTCATGATCGAAGGACAGGAGACATCGATAATTCAGGCAATGGCCGACGAACTGTGCGCCATGGTGAGCAAAGCGGATCTTGGCTGAACCGTGATCCACGGTAAACACACGTTGGTCTTCCTGTAGGAGCCCGCCCCCGCTGGCGCGCAGGCATTGCTTTTATGCTTACATCCCCACCAGGGTGGTCGCCTTTCCAGCCTGCTGCCGGTCTTCCCAGCGTATGCGTTCATCCCAGCTTTTGGCAGCATCTATTTCGATTAAAATCAGATCCCCATGCTGCTCCCCCAGCTTGTCTAACCCCAATAAACGGGATAAGTGCCTTTCGCAGCTCATTTTCTTGTGAAAAAAACAAGAAAATGAGCTGTAAGGCACTAAAGAGCGGGCCAGCTGCTCCAGTCCTTCCGGCTCGCTGTAGGCATCATAATTGAGTTTCCTACTCTACCTGTTGTCTTCCCATGACCCCTTCCAGGCTTGGAGTTTATTCAATTAAAAAAGGAAAACAATATGGCTTCAAGTGGCTTCAAGTAATATAACCCCCTTTGTGCTTCCTGTCCCTTTGACCGCAGATCGACCCAGTTTGGGGGATAACAGCGCGGATCTTGATCGTCTGCGCCGCGCCCTCAGGGCGATATTGCCCGATTCACGCCCCCTGGAAATCCCGTTTTCCAGGGTTGTGGAGCTGTGCAGGCGTTTTCGTCAGGCGGATTTTTCAGGTGTTGCCCTGGTCAATGATCTTCCGGAGAGATGGGTGCTGGCGGATTTTTTGCCGGAGATGCCAGCAATGCTCCCGGCCATGGCCCTTGATCTTGGCACCACCCATCTTGAGGCGACTCTGGTCGATCTGTTGACCGGCCGGATTCTTTCTACAGCCGGGCGTGAGAATAGCCAGATCGAATATGGGGCCGATATCCTCAGCCGCATCCATCAGGCCACAAATGTGAGGAGGCAGGTGAGGGAGGTGGATCTTGCCTTCATGGATCCTGGTCTTCTCCTTTTACAGCAGAGCATTGTGGCCTGTATCAATACTCTCACGGCAGAGCTGGTCGCAGGCAGCGGGCTAATGGCCGGCGAAATCCGGGCCTTGTCCATTTCCGGCAATACAACCATGACCCACCTCCTCCTTGGTCTTGATCCTTTCCATATCTGTAGAGAACCATATATCCCCATGGTGAATTCAATTGAGCCCATGGAGAGCCGCGAGCTCGGACTGACCCTGCACCCTTCCGCGCCAGTGTGGATTATGCCTTCTGTCGGCAGTTATTTTGGCGGCGATCTGATCTCAGGGATCCTTGCCTCGGGTATGGCCTCATCCGGGCAGACCAGGATGCTGATTGATGTAGGTACGAATGCCGAGGTGGTGTTGGGCAATCGTGACTGGTTGATTGCCTGCGCCGGGGCGGCCGGTCCGGCGCTCGAAGGCGGAGTGGCGCGGATGGGGATGCGGGCCGCACCTGGCGCCATCGAATATGTCTCCATTGATCCTGCAACGTATGTCCTTGAGGTGAAGACTATTGACGGGGCGCCGGCGCGTGGTATCTGCGGTTCCGGCCTGATTGATCTGGTGGCCTCGCTCTACCTGGCCAGGATCATTGATATCCGGGGAAAATTCAGAGATCCGGCCCGGGAAAGCGACCCGGATCGTGCGGCCTTTATGCGGCAGCGGGTGGTGGTGCGGGATGGACAGTGGGCCTTTGTCGTTGTAATGGCCATGGATGGTGGTGGCGGTGAGGTATTGCTTGAGCAGATTGATCTGGATGCGATGATTCGCTCCAAGGCCGCTATGTACGCCGTCCTGACCACCCTGATGGGCCAGGTGGGACTTGACTTTATTGACCTGGCTGAGATCTGTGTTGCAGGTGCCTTTGGCAATCACATCAATCCGCGGCGGGCAATAACCCTGGGGATGCTTCCAGATCTGGATTTGTCTGCCTATCGGGCCATCGGCAACAGTTCGCTCCAGGGGGCTGAACAGGTTCTGCTGGCACGTTCGGCCCGGCAGGAGTGTCTGGAGATTGTCTCTAAGATTACCTATGTCGAATTGAATGTGAACCAGGAATTCATGATCCGTTTCTCGGGTGCCCGTTTTATTCCGCACACCGATCCCTCCCTCTTTCCCTCTGTTCCTCTGTTTGCAGAAGAAAAAGAAGAGTGGTAGAGAGGTCGGACTGTACTGTGTGTCAGGCTTGCGCTCCTGCTTGACGATATGCTATGGTTGAAAATGGATTCGTTGCTGTTTTTGTGGTCGAGGAACGACGAATTTCTGAGGTATCTCTTGAGTGAATGACAGTAGATAAATTGAATGTACGTGCTAAGCTGTGCTTGGAAAATCACAGTCTTTAGCGATTGGATATATTTAAATGGCTATTAAAAAAAAAATTAACGCTGCGACTCCTCCTGCGGTGAGCGTCTTTCACAAGACTGCCAAAGAACGGTTACAGGGTTTCTGGAATGTGTTTGAAAAAGAGGATGAAGTCCTTGTCTGTATCAGCGCCGATCCTGACGCCCTGGCCTGTGCCATGGCGATCAAGCAGTTGCTCCGTTACAGGGTGAAGAGTGTTGTTATCGCGCATCCTAATGAGATCAGGCGATTGAATAATATCGCCATGGTTCAACGCCTGAAGATTCCGTTGGAGCGGTGGAATAATGTCAAGCTCGAGGCCTTCAACAAAAAAGTGCTGGTTGACTCGCAACCGGTGCATCTCCCCTGTTTTGAGAAGGTTAAATTTGATGTTGTGATTGATCATCACCCGCTTTCTGGTGAGTGTCAGGCTGCTTTTGTCGATATCCGGCCGGATTATGGCGCGGCCTCCTCCATGCTTGTGGAGTATTTGCGTGCCGCCGGCATTAAGCCCACTGTGGCCACGGCAACAGCTCTTTTTTACGGGATCAAGGTGGATACCCGGAACTTTGAGAAACAATCCCGTCTCTCTGATGGAATCTCGTTCCGTTATCTTTTTACCCTGGCCAATAGAGATCTGGTCAGAAAGATTGAACTTACTGATCTAAGGCGTTCTGAACTCAAGTATTTTTTTGCCGGACTGGCAGAACTGAAATATTCAAAACGGCGTTTATATTCACACGTTGGCAAGGTCCGCAGCCCTGATGTCCTCGTGATCATTGCTGATTTTCTTAATCATGTTGATGGGGTGGACTGGGTCTTTGTCTCAGGTATCCACGGTGAACGGTTGATTGTGATCTTTCGGTGTGACGGCTATCGAAAAAATGCGGGAAAACTTGCTACTCGTATCTTTGGTGCAGTGGGTTCCGCAGGCGGTCATAAAGAGGCTGCCCGGGCAGAGGTCCCCTTGAAGAATCTGGCGCCGGAAGATCAAGAATTTACCTCTCTGACTCTCAAGCGACTTACGACCCGTCATATGAAATAATTGGTTTTAAAGAGAAAATTTCCTTTCCTTTTAGTGGGTGAAGAATGAATACTCCCTCCACTCTTGCGATGATTCTTGCGGGCAGCCGGGTTGATGAGCTGAACGTCCTGACCTGCTATCGGCCGAAATCAGCCGTTCCTTTTGGCGGATTCTGCCGGGTGATAGATTTTGCCCTGAGCAATCTGATGAATTCCGGAATAGAGCAGATTGCCATCCTCAGTCAATATCGGAGTTTCTCCCTTATTAATCATATAGGCACCGGAGCGGCATGGGATATGATCGGCCGTTTTCGTGGCATCTCCATTCTTCCCCCTTTTAAGGATATGGACGACAGCACCGACTGGTATCTGGGGTCTGCTGATGCGGTCTATAAGAACCTTGATTTTATCCGTTATCATCATCCTGAAGAGATCCTGATCCTTTCTGGAGACCATATCTATACTATGGACTATCGGAAGATGATCGCCTATCACTATGAGAAGAAAGCTGATCTTACCATTGGCTGTATTCAGGTGCCCCTTGAAAAGGCCCATCGATTCGGGGTGGCGGCGCTCGACGATGAAGACGGGGAACGGGGGGGGAAGGTGCTTTCCTACTGGGAAAAACCTGCAGAACCTCAGTCTTGCTGGGCCTCTCTCACGGTCTTATGCTTCCGACCCGAGGTTCTCTATCAGGCCCTGGAGGAAAATCACAGCCAGGGTTCCTATGAATTCGGCCGCGATATTATTCCCATGCTCATGGCCCAGAATCGTCGAATTTATGGGTATAAACACCACGGATATTGGGGCTATACCCGAACCATTGAAGAATACTGGCAGTCTAATATGGATCTGTTGGGCGAGAATCCAAAGATTGATATGGAACAATGGGGGGTGCGAACCAACCTTGCCCATCGGGGTATCTGTGATGTCCAGCCCACTCTGATCGGGGATGCGGCCAGAGTGCAAAACAGTTTGATCTATAATGGGTGTGTGGTCGAGGGAGAGGTGCGCAATTCGATCCTCTTTCCTGGTGTGCGCGTGGAAAAAGGGGCGGTGGTGGAGCGCTCCGTTCTTTTTTTTAATACTCTGATCGGGGAGAATTGTTGTTTGAATACGGTTGTTGCCGATGTCAACAGCGTTTTTGGCGAGGGTGTGCAAGTTGGTCCAAGCCTTGGACAGGCTACGGCAGCGGTGACGGCCAGGGACGCAGGGCATGGACGCCCCAGTGTTGCTCGAGCCAGGGATGGCGAAAGAGCGACCGGCCTAATGCCGCGTGAGCCAGGGACGCAGGCCAAGGATGGCCCAGTGTCGCTTGCCCCAAGGATGGAAGAAGAGCGACTGGCGGCAGCGGTGACGGCCAGGGA
>DCUN01000007.1 GCA_002327225.1 Desulfobulbaceae bacterium UBA2213 | reverse complement strand
CCCAGTCACTTCACCGAGAATTCGCTGCTCGGCGCCATGGAGGCGGCCGGTAAATTTGTCGAAGACGACACCCTGCGCGAAGCGCTCAAAGAGCGCGGCATCGGCACGCCCGCCACCCGCGCCGCCATCATCGAAACCCTCTTGCGCCGCAACTATATCCGGCGTGAAAAAAAACAGCTGCACTGCACCGATATGGGTCGCTGCCTGATTGCCCTCATCCAGGATCCCTTACTCAAATCGCCGGAAATGACGGGTGAATGGGAAGAAAAGCTCAAACAGATTGAACGCAGCCAGCTTGACCCCGACGCCTTCATGACCGGGATTGGCGACTACATCCGCAGCCTGATCCACAGCAGCTCCAGCGGACGATTAAACAGCGCGCGCTGGGGCAGTTGTCCCCTCTGCGGCAAAGAGGTGATCAAGGGGAAACGGGCCTACGGCTGCTCCGGTTGGGAAGCTGGTTGTCCCTTTGTCCTGGAACCGGAGTGCAAAGGGCTAACACTCACGGACAGGCAGATTCAGGCCCTGTTGCAGCTCCATATCCTGCCCCATCCGGTCCGCATTGAGGATGAGCCGCGCCTGCTCATCCTCTCCACCCAGGGGGTGCCCATTGACCTGCGCCTGCCCTCGGCCGAACGGCAGAAAAAAGTTGAAAAAGTGGCTCGTCCGGCCAAAACCCCGGCCAGGAAGAACGAATAACGGGAGACCATCGATCGTTCGCAGCACCTTGACATTTTTCTGCAACCTGCCAATAGTATAAATATCAAGATTATTAAAAACTAACAGATGAGGAGGTCTTCATGAATATTACCATTACAGAAAAAGCAGCAGCGATGCTGAACAGCAAGATGACACCGGGCCAGTTCCTGCGGGTTACTGTGAAGGAAGGAGGCTGTGCCGGTCTGACCTACGACGCGGCAATCACAAGCGAGATGAAGGGCAGCGAGAGTGTAGTCCATACGGCCGGGATGATCAATATTGTTACCGATGGAGCAAGTGCACAGTTTCTGGACGGTCTGGTCATCGACTACTCCGACGAGCTGATCAACGGCGGCCTGCAGTTCACCAATTCCAATACCAAAAGCACCTGCGGTTGCGGCCAGAGCTTCAACCTGAGCGGTTTCCCCAAGGTCGAGGGTGGCAAATGCAAGATCTGAGAGACAGGATATCCATTTATTCTTGAACCGGATCGCCAAGGGATGATGCTCACTGCCGGGAGTAAAAAGTCAGCGTGATCCCTTGACTCTCTCTCCCGGGATCTGGCTCTCACCCTTCAATCTTTTTGACTCGCCCGACGGCCCCGCTTTCGAGGCGGACTTTAATACCATGGGGTTGGGTCGGGGGTTCTGTCAGGATATCTTTCACGATTCCTTCGGTAAGTTTAGCGGATCGCTGATCCTGTTTTAAGACAATGCACACCCGAAGGCCGGCTTTTATATCATTCCGATTCTTCCCCTTCACTCGCGTTCTTTCTTTGAACCACTATCTGCACATGTTCTGCTCGACAGTATAAAAGGAACTGCCCTCATGGCTGAAACAATCCCGGAAGATGTTAAAGAAGATCTGAAGAAGGCATGCACCTTACACCAGCGCGCCTCTTCCGATTACAAAAAATGCTTGGATTTTAACAAGGTAATGGCCGATCTCTTAGGAAGATTGGAAGACGCCGACTGCTCCAGAACCGCCGACAGAGTGATGACCATCCTCCTCGACTGCAATCCGCGTGATGGCGCCCACTGTGACAAGGCCACCCTTATCGGCGAAAAAATGAAGAAATTTGAGAAAAGTTAATCAGTTATACCGTTAATTGATTAAACCATTCACCCCTTGCAATCCGCTCACCTGAAATCCACAACAGCCAGGAATCATCGACGATTTCCGGCCAACTGTTCCAGCTTCTGCCGGAGTTGAGGTTCAGGAGGAGCTCCCACCACCTGATCAACCACTTGGCCATTCAGAAAAAAGAGAAGCGTTGGCACCCCCCGGATCTGATAATGTTCGGCCGAACCCGGATGGAGGGAAGTATTCAGGGTGGCGATATGGACCCGGCCCAGGTATTCCCGGTTAAGGCGGTGAATCAGAGGAGCCAGACCCTTACAGGGACCGCAGGTCGGAGAGTAGAAGTCAACCATCACCGGCAGGGTGGCCTGGCTGAGAAATTTTTGAAATTCATGATCCGTCAATTCTATGGGCTGGGCATTTCCCCGAAGATCAAAAGAGGCCCAGCATTTACCGCACGTGGGACTCAGATGCTGCCGATCAGCAGGAATTCTGTTCTTTCCGGAGCAGGAAGGACAGGTGACGATAAAGGTATTCATGATTCTGTTCCTCATGCTTGGAATTTAACAAGCTCATGTCCGATATCATGGGAAGTCTGGAAGATGCCGTCTGCTACAGGGCCGCCGACAGAGTGATGTCTATCCTCTTCGACTACTGCAATCCTCGTGAAGGTGCCCTCTGTAACAAAGCCTCCATTGTCGGCGAAAAAGTAAAAAAAATTGAGAAAGATTACGGATACCCTGTCCTGCTGGTATAGGGCAGTGCCTGGGCCGGGTTACGACTCTCCCCAGCACTGGTCACCAGCACCGCCGATGCGCCCGGCAAAGGGCACTTGGTTTCACAGATGCCACAACCGACGCACAGCTCATCAACCAGGTACGGCTGTTTGACCGTCACCTTCTCTCTCCGGCTGTTCTCTACCTCCACCTCTCGGAACTTGATCGCCTTGTCAGGGGTGGGACAATGTTCCTCGCAGACCATGCAGGGAATCCCCTTGGCATAGGGCAGGCAGAGATCCAGGTCAAAACAGGCGTTGCCGATCTTCACCTTCTTTTTCTCGGCCACGTCCAGATTTTTAATCGCCCCGGTGGGGCATACCTGGCCGCAGAGGGTGCAGTTGTACTCACAATAACCGGTGCGAGCCTTGAGGATGGGGGAAAACATCCCCTCCACTCCACCCTGGAGAAAGGCGGGCTGCAGGCCATTGCCGATGCACACCTTCATGCACTCCCCGCAGCGCACGCAGCGGCCGACGAACTCTTCCTCGGACAGGGCCCCGGGTGGGCGGATGAGGAGCGGATCAGACTGCCGGGCCAGGGTTCTGCTTTTGAGAAAGAAGGGCAGCGCCGCCCCCAGGGCCAGGGAGCCGACAAAGCTGCGCCTGGAAAGGGCAAAAGACGGTCTAACCTGCTGCAATGAACTGAACTGGAAGGATATCTTATTGCCGGGGCAATGATGGATACAATCAAGACAGAGATTGCAATCAAGGGGTGAGATATTACGTTCCTCGTCGATGGCCCCCATCCGGCAGACATCCTGACAGTTCCGGCAGGTACCGCACTTGGTCCCGGCCCGCCCCCGCAGCAGGGAGAAACGGGCCGTGACTGCTAACATCGCCCCCAGCGGGCAGATATTGCGGCAGAAGAAGCGCCGTTCCAGCCGCTCCAGCAGAAAGACCACGAGAAGGATGGCCAGCGACAGAAGCGCCAGGTCATAATATTTCTGATTAAAGGGCAGGATGGTCGCCTTCAGGAAAGCATAGAGAGGTTCGGTCAGCCCATTAACCCAGGCCGGCGCCTGCTGGTAGGTGGAGGTGAAAAAGGTGGTCGCCAGAGCGTTCAGGGCCGGATCTACAGCCAGGGCCAGGGACCGGACCAGGATTGAAAAAGGGTCGACATAGCCGGCCAGCGGCAGGCCGAACCAGGCCCCGACCAGCAGAAAACCTAAGATGTAAAATTTGAGGGCCCGGTATCTTCCTTCCCTCCCCTGCCCTTTACTGGGCACAATCTTGTGGCAACCGTCAAGCAGGGTTCCCATGGGGCAGACCCAGCCGCAGAAAAAACGACCCAGGATCAGGGTGAGTAACAGGGTAACAACGGCCGGCAGCATCTGGACAATGAAGAATCCGGTCGCCACCGAAGCAGAGAGGGCCAGCAGCGGATCGATGCGAAAGAGGACATTGACCGCATACTCAATCGTATCGCTGCCCGAATAGTCGGTCCTGATGAAGAGAAAGAAAAAAAGGGCCAGGCAGGCCAGTTGGCTTGCGCGCCGCCAGTAATACGCAGGAATCCTCTTTTTGATTTTCATTTGTTCACCATAGAAGATCAGGCCTTGATGATCCTGATCTTCGTCAGTTCCATCTCCCCCAATCCCAGTCCATAAGCAGCCACCGTGGATTCGATCTCCTCGGGTTTCAGACCGAAAAGGGTGGTGGCATAAGCATCGGCTGCCACCGGGTCGGTCGAGGCGACAAGCGTGTCCAACACCCTGACATCAGCCAAATTTCCGCCCTGTGGGCCATTATTGAGAAGGATCCTGGTGGCATCAATGACGGTAAGTTTCGGTTGAATAACCGTGGCCAGGTCAGCCAGCTTCTGGCCCAGACTGTGGTGCATTACCCCCCGGTTGCCGCCGAGAACTCCCATGCTGTTCTTGAGACCGAGTGTCAAGCGGCTGAGGCCATGGTGCTTGGCCACCGGCACGTTGATGTAGCTGTCGGCCTCGAGTGCGTCCCGATAGATTTCCAGCCGCCTGACCGCCTTGCCTCGCTCAATATCAACCGGAACATATTTACGGTCGTCAGGGTGGAAAAACTTCAAACGCTTGTCCTTTATCCCGACCAGGGCATCCTCCATGCCGCTGTTGATATAACAACGCCGCTCCTCGTTGCAGGTGCGGTCAAAGACCAGGACCTCACCGGCCCCGGCATCGAGTGCCCGTTCCACCAGGGCCCTGACCACCTGGGGATGAGTATTGGCAGCCTGGTCCGGATTGCGATCCCAACCGATATTGGGCTTGACCACCACCTTATCCCCGCGGCGGACGAACTTGCCCATCCCGCCCAGGGGCCCAAGTACCCGGTCAACCAGCTCCTGATAATCCTTGCCGGTGGCATGGGTCAGCAGGGATGGCTGCCTCTCCGCAGCCAGCGTCGCACCAATCCGGAAATGG
The DNA here is from genome assembly GCA_002327225.1 of Desulfobulbaceae bacterium UBA2213. Taxonomy (GTDB): domain Bacteria; phylum Desulfobacterota; class Desulfobulbia; order Desulfobulbales; family Desulfocapsaceae; genus UBA2270. The sequence continues at coordinate 396 of DCUN01000007.1, read as the reverse complement.
GGTACACCTGCACTGAGACCTGCCGACCACAAGGCCACCTGCCTGAGAAACTCTCTCCTGTCCATATCAGCACCTCACCCTTTCATGTTCGTCTGGAAATCGCTCATTTCTGATAAGTATGGCACTGCAAGATAACTATGTCAAAACAAACCTCACGCCTTCATCACACGGGAATGTTATGATGATACATTTCTTTTTTTCCGTTGACAATGATCGACCTAAGGACTACTTTTTGTACCAACTGGTCAGTTTTTGAATACTTGGAGACTTTTTTTATGGCAGTTACAGTCAAAGGCGAAAAAACAAGGGAACACATCCTCAAAGCTTCTCGAGAAATCCTCCTTAAACAAGGATTTAACAACACTTCAGTCAGTGAAATAATCTCAGCCACCGGTG
>DCUN01000089.1:2823-14794 GCA_002327225.1 Desulfobulbaceae bacterium UBA2213 | reverse complement strand
TTCATCCAGCCCATGTTCCACTTAAAACCAAAGCCTAATCCCCCGATATCCGCCGCTTTGGAGACCCCGTAGAAGCTGGTGGACTCTTCAGCGATCATCAGGGCGCCGGGATGGCGTTCGTAGATGATGGAGTTGAGATGACGGATGAATTCAATGGCCTCAAGGTTCTCACGGCCGCCATGGAGATTGGGGATCCATTCTCCTTCCTTGCGTGAATAATCGAGATAGAGCATGGAGGCCACGGCATCAACCCGGAGCCCGTCGATGTGATATTTGTCCAGCCAGAAGAGGGCGTTTGCGATCAGGAAGTTGCTCACCTCGCGGCGGCCATAGTTGTAGATAAAGGTCCCCCATTCCTGTTGTTCACCTTTCCTGGGGTCTTCGTGTTCAAAGAGGGCGGTGCCGTCAAAGCGGCCCAGGCTGTGCTCGTCTTTGGGGAAATGGGCCGGAACCCAGTCGAGGATGACGCCGATATTGTTCAGATGGCATTGATCAACAAAGTACATGAAATCTTCCGGAGTCCCGTAGCGACTGGTCATGCTGAAGGGGCCTGTCACCTGATAGCCCCACGATTCGTCCAGTGGGTGCTCCATGACCGGCATTAATTCAATATGGGTGAATCCCAGTTGCAGGACATAGGGGATGAGTTTGTCGGCCAGTTCCCTGAAGGTGAGAAATCTCTCGGGATCCGCCGGGTCACGCTGCCAGGAACCGGGATGGGTCTCATAGATGGCCATGGGCTGATCATAGGGCGAGGAGGAGCTTTTGTCTTTCTGCCACTGCTTATCCTGCCATGCGTAATGATCCAGAGGGCGGATAATGGAAGCGGTTTTGGGACGCAGCTCTCCATAAAACTGAAAGGGGTCGTTCTTCTCCAGGATGGCCCCATGGCTGGTGCGGATCTCGAATTTATAGAGATCGTCTTCACCTATGCCCGGCAGGAACAGCTCCCATATCCCGGAACTTCCCAGGCAACGCATGGGATGCACACGTCCATCCCAGCCATTAAAATTGCCGAGCACCGAGATGCGGGCGGCAGACGGAGCCCATACCCGGAAGATGGTGCCTTTGATGCCGGAACGACTGGTGAGATGGGCGCCCATGTGGTTGTAGAGCTCATAATGGGTGCCGAAATTAAAGAGATAGCGGTCCTGTTCATCAAGTGCCGGCATGAAGCGGTAGGGGTCATTGATGGTGTGGACGCTGCCGTCAAAATAGGTGATTTTGAACTGGTAATTGTAAGGATCAAGGTCGATGTCTTTAAAGGCGGCCCGCTCCAGTTCCAGCTCAAATATACCTTCGGCGCAGCTTTTTTTCATCGGCAGGGAAAAAGTTTCGGTGAGCAGGGTAATGGAGGCAGCATGGGGCTGAAAGGTGCGGATAATAACCATCTGCTCCTGGGCCCCTGTAAAGTGAACGCCAAGAAACTGGAAAGGATCATGATGGGTGGCGTGGATTATTTTATACTGCTGCTCTTTTAACTTATTCATGATAGATTTCTTTGGATGTCTCAGTGAAATAGACCCAGATCCTAGGTAATGTCAAATGGTAGTTCTTGACGGAAAGAGGCCAGGTCTGATAGGATTCTGATCATTATTATTTTATTATTTCTTATAATACAACGGATGTAAAGATTTAAACAGAAATGAATCCAGAGAATAGCACTATAATTGACACCTTAACCGGTTCGTTTCTTATTTCCACCCCCAGGATGCCTGATCCGCGTTTCAGCGAACAGGTTCTGTATATCTGCGCCCATAGTCATGAGGGGACGATGGCGGTGGTGATCAATCGGCCGAATCCTTTTCTGACCATGGATGAAATCCTGAGTGGTGCCAAGCTGCCGGTACCTGAAAAATCCTTACCGCCAGTCTATATCGGTGGGCCTGTGGAACCTGCCTCAGCCTTTATCCTCTTCAGCTATGACTATCAGACTGAACAGCAACTTGCAATCAGCTCAACAATTTCTTTGAGCCGTGAGGCCATACTTCTTGAGGATATCGCCAAGGATCAGGGACCGGAAAAATATCTTTTTATCCTCGGATATGCCGGTTGGGGTCCCGGCCAGTTGGAGCATGAGCTGATGGCTGAAGGATGGCTGGTTGTTCCAGCAGATGATTCCATTGTCTTTGATGTCCCTAATGACGAGAAGTGGCAGCGGGCGGCCATGTTGTACGGCATTGATATTTCCACCTTCGGGGATGTGGTGGGAAATGCCTGACGTTATCACTGGAGGTAGTCTGGAGTTTGCCGATTGATGGGAGTGGAGGGGCAGCCGAATAAAAATGGATGAGATGAAACAGATATTTGAGTGTCAGCGTTGTGGTTATTGTTGTCAGGGTGAAACAACCGTCTCGCTTGATGAAAATGACCGCCATCGCATGGTTGAGGCCCTTGACTTGAGTGAGGGCGAAGTGCGGGAAAGATATTGGCGGGTAAGTGGTAATGTCACTCAGATGAAAACCGTGGATGGCCATTGTATTTTCTTCAAGAACGGCTGCACGGTTCATAGCGGTCGCCCCTGGCGTTGCGGACAGTGGCCCCTGCATCCCTCTCTGCTCACCGATGAAAACAATTTTGAGACGATCAAGGAATCCTGTCCAGGCATGAACCAGCATATATCATATGAGGAATTCTGTCGCATTCTCAGGTCGATAATTGATGCCCAGGGGATCATTCATTGCTGATTCCAATTCATATTCAAGCCGCCACCTTTGTCAACTGCGCTACGCGGCTCCTCACCGTACTGGCCTGTACTGCTTCGTCGCTACTCGCTTGTCTTCTCGGTCTCGACTCGAATCTGAACTGGAATGAGCAGGGATAAGGTATGAAATTTGAGCTCCTTCTTCTGGGCAAGACAAAGGATTCGTATCTGACAGAGGGAATTACTGAGTTCAGCAACCGACTGCAGCACTACACAAAGGTTTCGCTGAAATGTATCCAGCAGAAGAAAAAAGCGCAATGGAGTGAAGAGCAGGAAAAAGAAGAGGATGGTCGCCTCCTCCTCAGTCATGTCCCTGCCGGGGCCCTCAAGGTGATCCTTGATTTTCGTGGCAGCCAGCTCAGCTCTGCGGGGCTGGCTGATCAGATCAGTTTGTGGGAACAGCAGGGGGTCAAACAGGTGAGTCTGCTCATTGGCGGCCCTCTTGGCCATTCAAAAGAGCTTGTGGCGCAGGCCGATTTTTTGCTTTCCTTGTCCCGGATGACTTTTACCCATGACATGACCCGGCTTTTTCTTCTGGAGCAGTTGTACCGGGCCTACACTATCAAGGCTGGCGAAAAGTATCATAAATAAGAGAGAAGGACGGAAAGCTGCGCCATAACCTGCACAATATTATTTATTGAGTCCGGTCAGGTAGACGTCAAAACGACTATTTTTCATTGTGATGATATGAGATGGCCGCCCGGCAATGAGCTCAGGGGCGCCTTTAGGCCGTTTGACCACCACCCGGTTGGTGGCGATATCCAGGGCCGTCTCCAGAAGGTCTGCGGCGTCCAGGTCATCTCCGACGAGCGCGCGGATGATCCGCATCTCTATTTTATTGAGAGCGGATGTGTGACGATGGGGGTACATCGGGTCCAGGTAGATGGTGGCCGGTCGTTCGGCAAGGCTGGTGATGATTTCTCTGGCGTTACCGAGGAGAAGTCGGAGCTGCTGCTTGACTATATCCCTGGTTTCCGGATGATTTGCAGCCCGTTGCAGACCGTCATCCAGCAGGGCGCCGAGCACGGGAGATCGTTCAATCATGGTGACCTTGCAGCCTAGGCTGGCCAGGATGAAGCCGTCAACGCCCAGTCCAGCGGTAGCATCGACAATGGTTGGCCGAATTCCGGACTTCAGGCCTGCGGCGCGGGCCAAGGGCTGATGGATGCCGCCGCCATGGAGACGGCGATACCCGGCGTTGCCATGGACAAAGTCTGTACTCAGGCTTGTTGAATAGCGACCTGTCTTCGGGTTGAGGGTCTGGAGTTCCAGCCCTTTTGCAGTGTAGAACAGCAGGAACTGAGGATGGTTTTCGGCTGAGACTCTCTGCGTGACTTGCGCCCCGAATGAAGTGCCCTTGGGGTACAGGACTTCTGCCAGGGCCTGTGCCTTGAGCTGGAGGGATTCGTTTCCCGCTACACTGCTCACAGCCAGAGAAAGGGCAGGGGGATTTGGACAAGAGTGGACCGTCATAGGTGCCCTGAAGTGTGAGGGTGAAAAAACGTTGTTAAATCGATTTTTTAAAATATACATGAATTGAAGATATGGAACCTGTAAAAATTCACAAACCGGCTGTTGTGGCGATTATTCCAGCCCGCTATCTCTCTAATCGTTTTGAAGGCAAACCCCTGGCCCTGATCGCCGGAAAACCTATGATCCAGCATGTAGTGGAACGGGCGCGGCAGGTTGATATCCTGACACGGGTGGTAGTAGCCACCGATGATATGCGGATTGGCGACTGCGTTGCCTCTTTTGGCGGTGAGTATGTGCTGACCAGAAGTGATCATGTTTCAGGCTCTGACCGTCTGGCGGAGGCCGCTGAGCTGCTGGATATATCTGAACATGATGTTGTTGTCAATATTCAGGGGGATCAGCCGCTTTTTGCGCCGGAAGTGGTGGCCCAGGTGGCTCAGCCGCTGCTGGACGATCCGGCACTGCCTATGTCAACGCTGATCTATAAGATTATCCGGCCGGAGGAGATCAATGATCCCAACCACGTCAAAACCGTCTTTGATCATAATCATAACGCCCTCTATTTCTCTCGTGCCCCTATTCCGTTTCAACGCAATCCTGAGGAAAGAGTCTCGCCGACCTACTATAAACATCTTGGATTCTATGCTTATCGTAAAGGATTCCTGCTGACCTTTGTGGCCCTTCCTGAAGGGGAATGGGAACGTTTCGAAAAGCTGGAACAGCTGCGGGCGCTTGAGTATGGCTACCGCATAAAGGTAGTCCTGACCGACCATGACTCCATTGAGGTGGACACCCCTGAGGATCTTCAACGGGTGGAAGAGTATCTGAAAAAGTTGACGGTTGAAAGGTGATCTTGCTTTTTTGTGTAAAATCATTCCGTTGAGAAAATGAAAGGTCCGATGTTCAAGGTTTAAGATTAAAAAAAGAGACAGAGAATGAAAATCAAAGGATTCAAAACAGCAGCGGTTGCTGCCGGTATCAGATATGCAGACAGGCTTGATCTTGGTCTTATCTTCAGTGAGGAACCATCCGTTACTGCCGGGGCCTTTACCACCAATCAGGTGAAGGCGGCGCCTGTTGTGCTTGACATGGAGCGTCTCAAACAGGGAAAGGCTCAGGCCGTTTTAATCAATAGTGGTTGCGCCAATGCCTGCACCGGTGAGGCAGGCATGCGTGCCGCGCTCACTGCCAGTGGCTGCGCCGCCTCAGAGCTTTGTATTGCTGAAGAGATGGTTCAGGTCTCGTCCACCGGTGTCATCGGTGAACAGCTGAACGTGGAGGCCATAAAAAATGCCATGCCAGGGCTTGTCGCAGGATTATCTCCAGACAACTTTGAACAGGTTGCCAGGGCTATCATGACCACGGATACTGTTTCTAAAACGGCCTACCGGACGGTCATCATCGGTGACAAGGAGGTTAATTTTATGGGGATGGCCAAGGGGGCGGGGATGATTATGCCCAATATGGCCACCATGCTTGCCTTTGTGCTCACTGATGCCCGGATCAGTTTTCCCCAACTTCACAGGTCATTGATTCATGGCGTTGAGCGTACCTTTAACCGGATTACCATTGATGGCGATACCAGTACCAATGATATGGTCCTGGTCATGGCCAATGGTGCTGCCGGAAATCCCTGGATTGATGAAGATGCGTCAAGTGATCAGAAAATTTTTCAGGAGACATTGGGGGATCTGTTAAAAGATCTGGCCTTGCAGATTGTTGCTGACGGCGAGGGCGCCACCAAGTTTATCACCATCCGTGTCTGTGGGGCCCGTGAGGAACAGGAAGGCGGACAGATTGCCAGGACCGTTGCGAACTCCAATCTGGTAAAGACAGCTTTTTTTGGCGAAGATGCCAACTGGGGAAGGATCATTGCTGCCATGGGGCGCTCGGGGGTTCGTTTCAATCCGGAACGGGTGGATATCTCTTTTGGTGACGTACTTATCGTCAAGGATGGACTGGGGCAGGGAAAAGATGCCGAGAGGGCTGCAACCGCCATCCTCAAAGAAAAGAATATTATGGTGACCATAGACTTGAAAGACGGAGCAGAGTGTGCACAAGTATATACTTGTGATTTTTCAATAGATTATGTAAAGATTAATGCTGATTATCGGAGTTAACATAGCATCCCGATACGTCTCAAATTGTCCATGAAGCCAGCGTAAATGCTGGCTTTCTTGTTTCATAACGTCCAGGAATGCTTATTGACAGCCAAGGATCAAGTGGGACTGAATTTCAGAAGATGACTGTTCTGCATGTGGCGACTGCCGCATAAGAAAACAAGGATCAAGAATGAACGTTTCGGCGCTTTTCAGGTTCCCTCATCCCCTAAATTAAACAGAGAGTAACTGCATAATCTGCCTTACAGTTCATGGCGGTGTTCTTTGTGTTAAAAATAACTTTGATATTATTTTTTATTCATGATTATATAATGAATATGTTCTTTGTATGTCTAATGCGAATAATTAAAAGGTTATTTTATGAAGCCGAAATACAAACATATTGCCAGGCAGCAGCTTGATGCCACCTTGGCCAGGTTCTGTGAGGTAAGGAAGGTGCAGCTTCCACCAAAGGGATGGATACGGGCAGTGCGCGAGGTGCTGGGCATGTCCGGTAAGCAGTTGGCCGGGCGGCTCCATGTTTCCCAGCCCCGCGTTCATAAGCTGGAGCAGAGCGAACCATCCGGTGCCTTGACGCTCAAATCCATGCGGCAGGTGGCCGAGGCTCTGGATTGTGTCTTTGTTTATGCCCTTGTTCCCCGTTCTTCGCTTGAGGAAACCGTAAGGACGCAGGCCCGGACGGTTGCTGGCGAGCGGCTGCAGCGGGTCTCCCATTCCATGCTTCTTGAGGCGCAGGGGCTTTCCACTAAGGAACAACAGGCTTCCCTTGATGATGCCATCGAGGAGCTGGCGCGTGAAACACCCAAGGATCTCTGGGAATGAAACCATGATATTCGATAGCCCGGAGGGGGCAACCCCGCTTGATCCCGACGAAGCTGAAGGACTGCTGCTCTCCCATATCACCACGCGGGACGAGCTGGATCGCTGGGAACAGGAAAATATCGCTGAGGCAGAAGCCTGGGCCTTCCGCCGCGCCCATCCTGACATCCTCACCGATGGTTTTGCCAAGCGGCTGCACAAACGGATGTTCGGAAATGTCTGGCGCTGGGCGGGATCGTACCGCAAGACTGGCAAGAATATCGTCCTGCCCGCCTGGCAGATAGCCACGGAACTGCGGACCCTCTGCGATGATTGCGCGGCTTGGATTGAGCATGGTTCCTACCCACCGGACGAGATCGCCGTGCGCTTCCATCACCGGCTTACGGCAATCCATCCCTTTGCCAACGGCAATGGCCGTCATGCCCGGCTGATGACCGATATCCTGCTGGTGCACCTGCTCAAGCAGCCACGTTTTACCTGGGGGAGCGGTAGCCTTGTCGATGCCGGGGATTGCCGGAAGCAGTATATCGATGCCCTGCGTGGTGCCGATCGGTATGATTATGGGCCGCTGTTAGCGTTTGTGCGTTCATAGCCAGATCGAGAGTGTGTGTTATCCTTCTTTTATAAAGTAGACGTTTAGTAATTGTCTTCGAATTATATTTTGTTTTGTGCTATCAGTTTGTTGTGCTGGTTTGCTCCGGCAGCTCAGGTAAGCGAATGAACAGGCAAGATGTTCTAAACAAAAATCTTCATTTGTGAGCCACCATTGACCTCCAAATACGACCATTACAACAAGGATGAACTGATAAGGATCATTGAAGACCGTGACCGCAAGCCTAAATTCGGGCTGGTCTGGGAGCGGGACGATATTGAGTTTGACCGCTCGTTCAATGAGGATTTTGTCGCCCTTGACGCCACCTCCGAACTATCTTGCGGGGTGGGGCCATGGAGCAATCTCCTTATCGAAGGCGACAACTTCGACGCCCTGCGCTATCTGCGCATGACCCATACGGGCCGGGTAAAATGCATCTGTATCGATCCCCCTTACAACACCGGCAACCGTGATTTCATCTACAACGACCGCTTCGTTGACAATGATGATCTTTACAAACACAGCAAATGGCTGGAATTCATGTACCGGCGATTCCTCCTTGCCCGCGATCTGCTGACCGAGGATGGGGTGCTGCTGGTCTGCATTAATGATGACAACCGCGCTAAGCTGGAATTGTTGCTGGATCAGGCGTTGCCGGGGATGAAGCTCGGCTCCTTTGTCTGGCGGTGCCGGCAAGGGTCAAATGCCGATCAGGGCTGTTTTCTCAGTGTTGACCATGAGCATGTGCTTGTTTATGGCAATGCCGGTTTTCAGTTTTCCGGGTACGGCAAGAGCTATGAGATGTACTCCAACCCGGATAACGACCCCAGGGGTGATTGGCGAACTGGCGATTTGACACTTGGTTTTTCTTACCTTGAAAGACCCAATCTTTTCTAACCGTTGCGTGACCCTAAGACCGATATTTTCGACATGGTTCCTCTGTTGCTCGTGCAGGTGGACTCATCGGAAAAGAGCGTGGCTAAGGCCAAGAAAGACTTGATGTCCTTTGGCATCAGGGAAGAGGCGATTGCCGTCTACACCTCCAAGGAGCCGGACGACGAACTGCTGGCCGTGGCCCGTGACGAGTCACGGGAGGTGCTGATTTTCAAGATGGCCGTGGCTTTAGGCTTTGACGCGCCGCGCGCCTTTACCTTGGTTTCCATGCGGGGGGCGAAGGACAGAGATTTCGGCGTTCAGATCGTAGGACGTATCCTGCGGGTAGACCGCCGTCTGCAAGGCAGGCAGGTAAGCGAGCTGTTGAAGTACGGCTATGTCTTCCTGGCCGATGCCGAGAAACAGACCGGCTTGACCGGCGCTGCCGACAAGATCAATGCCATCCAAACGGAGATGTCGGCGATCAGCCCATTCACCATGCTGGTCAAGATTGGGGGACAGACAAGCGTCCAGGTGGTGGAGAACGGACGTCAACCTTCTTTGCTGGCAATACCATGGGAACCGCTAGCATTACTTGATTTGAAGACAGCTGAGGGGCCTTTAGTTTCTCCGCAAACCGGGCAGCGATCCTTGTTTGACGATTTTATCTTGCCACCACCAGCCAATAAACCGGGCAGAAGCACCCCATGCAGTGTGCCAATCACTTCTTTACCGCAGTCACCGGGACAACAACAATATTTGTTACGTGATGGGATTCCCCGTGTCTTCAAGACGGAACGTCGTAATCTGGACACCTCCGACTTGCTGCATTGCGTTGAGAAGTTGATAAAACTTGATGGTAATGTGCTGACCGCAGGACTGCGCCGGGCGGTTACCATCAAGCGCAAGGAAGAGGAAATTTTCACCCATGATGTCACCTATAGCGACTTGCAGGCCGGGCTTTCCGACACGGACATAGCAATCAGGGGGCAGCGCTTAATGTTTGAACCGGATTACCTCGATCCTCGGCAGTTGTAGAAGGCTCTCCTGAACCGGCTTGCGAATGAGTGCCGGGAAAAGGGCTTTGATGATCTGCTGGAGTCGCCGGAGAACTTACGGCGTGCGATGCACCTTATCCTTATCGCCCACAAAAACCTGCTGCGTGACGCACTGCGTACCTGTAGCGCCAAACATAAGGAATTGGTTGACACTGTGCCGCTGCCTGAAACCGTCACCTGGCCGCCAGGCTGTACGACCGCCAGGCTTGGTGCCTACGGTGTCTTTCCGTCGGACCTGAATAGCCATGAGCTTGCCTTTGCTCAGCTGCTCGATGGAGATATGTCGAAAACCGTGGAATGGTGGCATCGCAATGAGCCCAGTAAGCTCCATTCAGTTGGACTGGTGATGCTGGACGGCAAAGGCTACTTCCCGGATTTCATGGTGAAGGTAAAGGGAAGAAGCAAGGGGGACGGCATCTTGATGATTGAGGTTAAAGGCGAATTCCTTATGAACAGCGGCAATACCCCCGATAAGGCCCAGGCGTCTCACGGTCTCTACCGCCAGCCGTTGATGGTCATGCTTGAGGAATCTGGACGCTGGATGACGCTTCGTTGTAACGAGAAGACCGACAAGTTGGAGCCGGATGCCGTGTTCCGGCTGGATGCGTTGGCGGAGTATTGAAAGGGTGATGAGCTGGAACAAGTAATAGATTAAATTTGTTTCGCAAAAACTGAATATTACCTATATTATAAGAGATGCTTGGAGCCAGGAGTGTCCGGTTTGGAAATTGCAATAGCCTTCAGAACGATCAAATCCCCCCTACCCCCCCTTTGAAAAGGGGGGGGTAGGGGGATTTGCTGTACACGGAAACAATATTTTTACCGGATGCAATTTTAAAACCGGACAATGCTGGCTTGGAGCATGATTCATGAAAAAAATAAGAAGCGGGTATGGTGATCCTTTGTGCTTGGTGTTTATGTCATAATGACAATGAGTTGACTCGTTTAGTGCCGATTGCCGGAGTCTGGATATCCCGCACAACCATGTAAAAAAAATGAAAGAAAACAATAGAACCTATATTCTACCAGTACAGGTCGAGCTTGCGGATCTGTTGTCTGGACTTTCTGAGCAATACAGTGTTCAGAAAGGGAGTGTGACGGTTAATACGATCAACTATCTTGACACCTTCGACTGGCGCCTCTATGAGCAGGGATTGATCTGTCTGCGCCAGGAGAATAGCGCGTGCAGCGTTTATGTGTTGACTGATTTTGCTGGTGGCCTCAGGATTGAGGCTGATGGCCCCGGCCGGAAAAAGCTTTTTCCCCGGGATTTTATCGATAGCGAACTCGGCGAGAAGCTCTCTGCAGTGGCAGGAATCCGCGCCCTGCTTTCTCAGGCCGAGATTGCCAGGCAATCTCAATCCTTTCAAATTGTTAACCGCGATCAGAAAATAGTTCTTTCTGGTTTTCTTGAGCTGAATCAACTGCTGACCCCTGATGAAGATCCGACATTCCTTGGTGGATCTCTGCGGATGCAGGGGGTTCGAGGTTATGACAAGACATTGGCACGAGTGACAGACCTCCTGCAGGGCCGAGGGGTAGAGGCCGGGGATCCTGAAAAAAGGGTTTTACGTCATGCCCTTGCTGCCAGAGGGAGAAAAGCTCTGGACTATTGCTCCCAATTTTCTATTAACCTGAATCCGTCCGAGACCGTTGCCCAGGTTGCGCGACAGATCAATCTCCAGTTACTTGAGGCAATGGAGAGGAATATTCCTGGAATTATAGAAGATATTGATTCTGAATTTCTCCATGATTTTCGGGTTGCCCTGCGGCGAGCGCGGTCTTTACTGGGAAGCATGAAAAAAATACTGCCCGCTGCACATGTAGATTTTTGTCAGCAAGGACTGCAGGAGATGGGTGTCCTCACGAGTCCTGTTCGTGATCTGGATGTATATCTCCTGGAAAAAAATGTTTATCACTCCATGTTGCCTGATGGGCTGCAGGAAGGATTGTCTGTTTTTTTTAAAGAGTTGGCACAAAAACGGGTAAAAGAACTGCGCCGACTAAAAAATGCTTTTCAGACCAGTAAGTTCAAACAGTTTCTGGTAGGCTGGCGAAGCTATGTGGAAGACTCTCTGATAGCAACTGCTCTTGAAACTGGTCACGAACCGTGCAGAGAGGTGGCTGTCAAGGCCATCAGGAAGCGACTGCAACGGATCTTGAAGGAGGGTTCCCTGATTGATCCACAGAGTCCGGATGACGCTCTTCATCGTTTACGGATTCAGGCCAAAAAACTCCGTTACTTGCTTGAGTTTTATCGGTCTCTGTTTCCGGAAACAGAAATGGAATCTTTATTGAAGTCTCTCAAAAAATTGCAGAACAATCTTGGAAG
>DCUN01000089.1:2120-2757 GCA_002327225.1 Desulfobulbaceae bacterium UBA2213 | reverse complement strand
TGCATATTGTTGTCGGCTAAATTTCAATAAAAAGCGTCTTGAGTTATTGACTCAATTATCTGGTGTTAAGGCAATGAAAATTATAGCTATCTATTCAAGCAAGGGAGGTGTAGGGAAGACTGCAACAGCGGTCAACCTGTCGTATGGTTGCGCTTGTAGTGGTAAAAAAACGCTGCTGTGTGATATAGACCCACAAGGAGCGGCAGGGTTTTATTACCGTATCAGACCCAAAGAGCGTTTTAATCGAAAACAGTTTCTCAAAGGAGACCTTACGCCATTTATCAGGGGGACGGATTTTGAAAATCTTGATCTGCTGCCGGCCCATTTTTCTTTTCGTAACCTGGATATTGCATTAGATGACCATGATGGAAAGGCAAATGAGTTTAAAAAGATTTTTGCCTGTCTCAAGGATGAGTATGATGTTTTGATTCTTGATTGCCCACCCAATATGACCCTTCTTTCTGAGAATATCATCATGGCGGCGGATCTGGTTGTGACCCCGGTTATCCCTACCACGCTTTCTATTCTCTCTTTTGCTCAATTAATAAAACTGGCTGACAAGCTTGAGGTGAAGCGTAAAAAACTGGTTGCTTTCTTCTCCATGGTTGATAAACGAAAAAACATGCATTCCGATACC
>DCUN01000089.1:0-2058 GCA_002327225.1 Desulfobulbaceae bacterium UBA2213 | reverse complement strand
TGGCTGGAGGTGTGGAGGAGAGGAATGCAGTCATGAGAACCCTCTATCTGGTCCGGCATGCCAAATCAAGTTGGGAAGACTCATCACTGGCTGACCATGAGCGCCCTTTGAACAAGCGTGGTCTGCGCGATGCACCGCTTATGGGGCAGAGACTGGTTGATAAAAAGGTCAGAGTGGATTCCATCTGGAGCAGTCCGGCTCAGCGAGCTGTGGAAACAGTACGATATATTGCCAAGGCCTTGAAATATCCCCGAAAAAAAATCTGTCTGCGCGAACGAATCTATACCAGCATGATAGATGATTTATTTTATGAGATCAGTTCTTGCCCGGATGAGGTCAATAACCTGCTGGTGGTCGGACACAATTCGGTAATCACCGATTTTGCCAACCTCCTGATCGTTTACGGTAGGAATACCGAGATTGAGCTGATCCCCACCTGTGGAATTGTAGCTATAGAGTTTACATTTTCCTCCTGGCAACAGCTAGAAGAGCGAGAAGGACGGTTTTTGTTTTTTGATTATCCCAAAAATAGTGCCATCTCTGTTTGAGAAAATATCTGCATGGGTTGTTTTTTACTGCTCTTGTCACAAAAGGTGTGTTCTCTGAGCGGATGGTGGTTTTTTACCATTTCTTTCTTTGTAACATCTGTTCTCTGCCTGGTCTGATCACCCGGATGACCAGGTTCAATGAATCTGTTTCGTATTTTGTAAATGGCTAAACGTCCTGTCTGTCAGCGTTGTCTTCATTACTATGTGACCCATGAGCCCAATATGCCCTATGGCTGTCGGGCCATGCGTTTTAAGTCTGCTCTTGATCCAGCCCACGTTGTTTTTTCTTCTTCCGGGATAGAGTGTGAATTATTTACTCCAAAGAAGACAGGGCAGGATGGAGAAAGTATATCGCCAAAACAATCAAAACGGACGGCCTGAGTTTGATCGTTTGCTTATGTGAACTTCTTTGTAGATTTCTCAACTTGTTAATATGGTGGCAATTGTTTGGCATTTCAAAAGTAGAAGCAGGGTGGACGCTCTATCGTTTATCCATCCTGCATTTTTTAATTTTCCTGCTTCCTTGTTCCTGCATACGGAGATGGTGAGAAGAAATGATTGTTGAGTGTAAGATAAAATTAAAATATTAAGGGTGAGTAATACATCATGCGTTGGGGTTATAAAACTATACAATATGGATTAAAAAAAGAAGGTTTACTGGGGAGTTCATTTCTTGATGAGGCTGAAGTGGAACAGTCTTTGAATGAGTTTGGTCAGGCAGGGTGGGAATTGATATCTCTGTTTGCCTTGCAGGACGGGCTTATGGCTGTTTTTAAACAACCGTTAGAGATCAAGGTGGCGTCATCCCATATTCCAGTCACGGAAGAAACTGTTGTTCGTCATGGTTTTTCCGTGAAGAGCCAGAAGGCGAGTGACGAAGAAGATCGATTGGAACGTAAACTAGAACGTAATGCAGCGCGCAGGGAACCCCTTGTCTCAGTGTCTGAGGAAAAAGAGGATGAGGAAAAAGGTGTAGGGGCCATTCGGATAGAGTAATCTTTGATTTCATTTAAGATTCTTATGATTGAATCGCTGTAAAAACAAAACTGAGTGAGTAAAAAATATGCACATGGGTGAAGAGTGGGTACAAAGGTGGCAACTCTCTTATTGTCCAAGTTCCATCTNNATGTAAAAAGAAAATGAATGAACCTCATTTCCCCCTCCCCCTTGACGTCTGCTCGATATATGAGCAGACGTCTTTTTTTATGCGGTCAACGTTTTTTTGGATAGTTGGGGGGATTTTATGCACTTGATCACAAAGAAGTGGGTAGTAAAGATACTGTTGAGTGACCATTATACTTATGATGCAGGGAGAATTTGTATTTTTTTACATAGAAACAGCAACAACCATATCAGACATTATTCTGGCATGGTTGTTGCTTAAGTAAAGGAAGAAACTGATTTATTAAATTTTACTCAGGAGAAACAAAATGAAAAAAACATTTGTAATTACCGCATTGGTCATGGGTTTGGGATTTATTGGTTTACAACAAGTTTCTGCTAGTCCGGG
>DCUN01000158.1 GCA_002327225.1 Desulfobulbaceae bacterium UBA2213 | reverse complement strand
GCCGCCAAGGGCGGCGGCTCGGAGAACAAGAGCAGATTTGTGACCCTGAACCCCGGCGACTCCATCGTTGACTGGGTGGTGAAGACCCTGCCCTCTATGGGGGCCGGTTGGTGTCCGCCGGGAATTCTGGGCATCGGCATCGGCGGCACGGTTGATCGGGCCATGGTGCTGGCCAAGGAATCGCTGATGGAGCCCATTGATATCCAGGAGCTGAGTGAACGCGGGCCGTCCAATCGAAGAGAAGAGCTGCGCCTGGAGATCTATGAGGCCGTCAACAACTCAGGCATCGGTGCTCAGGGCCTGGGGGGACTCACCACGGTTCTCGATGTCAAGATCCTGGATTGCCCGACGCATGCGGCCTCCCTGCCCGTGGCCATGATCCCCAACTGTGTTGCCACCCGTCACATCCATTTCACGCTTGATGGCAGCGGGCCCGCTCGTTTTGAACCGCCTCGTCTCGAGGACTGGCCGCAGATCAGATGGGAAATGGGGCCCGGGGTGAAACGGGTGCAGCTTGAGAACATCAGCCGTGAAGAGATAGCAGGCTGGCGGATCGGTGAGACCCTGCTCCTCAATGGAACGATCCTCACCGGTCGGGACGCGGCCCATGGTCGTATTCAGCAATTGCTGGCCCAGGGTGAGCCTTTGCCTGAAGGCGTCGATTTTAAAGGAAAGTTTATCTACTATGTCGGCCCGGTTGATCCGGTCGGTGACGAGGTGGTCGGCCCTGCCGGTCCTACGACTGCCACCCGCATGGATAAATATACCGAGATGATGCTGTCGCAGACGGGGCTGCTGGGCATGATCGGCAAGTCGGAACGAGGCGAGGCGGCCATCGAATCCATTAAAAAACATGGCGCAGTCTATCTGATGGCGGTTGGCGGTGCGGCCTATCTGGTCTCCAAGGCGATTAAAAAATCACGAGTGGTAGCATTCGCTGATCTTGGCATGGAGGCCATCTACGAGTTTGAGGTCGAAGATATGCCGGTGACCGTTGCAGTGGACAGCAGGGGAGAGTCCGTACACAAGAGCGGCCCGGCGCTGTGGCAGCAGAAGATCAGGGATTACAGAAAAGAGTAGGCGGGAAGTGGTTACAGACACAAAGTTTTCGAGGCGGGTAGGGGGAGTTCAGGTGGCGGAAGACAGATACGCTTGGAGATTAGTCTTGTGTTGGGAGATGCCGAGTTTTTTTCTGATGCTCTTTCTGTGGATACTTATCGTGCCCGGTGCAAGATTCATCAGCTCGGCGATTTCTTTGGTGGCTTTTCCTTGTTTAACCAAGTTTGCAATCTGCAGCTCTGAGGGGGTAAGTTTGTTTAATTTCAAAGAAGCGGTATGGGCAAAGGAGGAGGTCAGCTCCTGCAGATTGGCGGTCAGTATATCTATTATGATCCTGTGCTGCGTGTCCAGGTTGAGGCTTTGCAGCTTTTCCAGGTAAGGGGCAACAAGCGTGGCGATATTGTCTGTAATCTTTTGTTCCAGCTCGATCGTATCTTTTTCCATCTTTTTCAGCAGGACTTTCAGGGCGACATTTACTTCCAGTATTTCATTGGTTCGTTCGGCAACTTTCTTTTCCAGTAGAGTGTGGATGTCCTGCAGTTTCAGTTCATTTGTTTTGTTTTTCGTAATGTCGGTATGAGTTCCCAGGAAGCGGATGGGGGCCCCTGTCTCACTTCTTTCCACCACTTTCCCCCGGGACAGGAACCATTGCCATTCTCCGGCCTTGTTCCGCATACGGAATTCTGATTCATAGTAAGGGGTTAGTCCGTCCATGTGTCGCTGGATAGCGGCCATGGTTCTAGATTTGTCATCGGGATGCAGTAACTGCTCCCAGCGCAGAGCTGTTTTTTTGACATCAAGCGCCGTGTATCCAAGAACAGTATGCCAGTTTTCACCATAATAGACCTCATTGGTGACCAGGTTTCTGTCCCAGACCCCATCAGACGAGACATCGAGAGCCAGGCGTAACCGTTCTTCGCTCAGGTTGATTTGTTCTTCAATACGTTTCTCCCTGGTTATGTTATGGTTGCTGGCACGTCTGCCAAGAAACTGGCCTTGAGCGTTGTATACGGGCTGGCAGCTATGGGCGATCCATCGCAGGTCTCCGTTTTTAGTGATAATCCTGAATGGAATGTGCCTTGCCTCCTGAGATGAATCGCAGTAGCATTCTTGATGTTTTTTTACATCGTCCCGGTCATCCGGATGAATAATTGATAGAAGAAGGTGTGGTGCGGAGAGGAACTCCTCAGTGGAAAAGCCGGTCAGTCCTTCACATGATGGTGAGTTGTAAAGCAAGTCTCCTTCGGGGCTTACCCAGTACTCCCAGTTATAGGTATAGTCGGCAATGGTTCTGAATTTTTCTTCGCTCTGGTTTATTTCTTTCTCAAGGAGTTTCTGTTTGGTGCAATCACTCATCATTATACGGCATTCAGGCGTACCATCAGTTTCCTGTACCGAAATCGCGTTCAGATGTGCCCAGAATAAGGAACCGTCTGCACGCACTATTCTTAACTCACATTCCTGGGGGGGGTGTGTTCCGGCAAGTTGTTTGCGATGGAGGTAGTAGCAGTCCTGATCATCTGGGAAGATAAAGTGGGAGAGCGGTTGATTGATAAGCGTATCTCCGGCTACGCCAAACAGACTGGCGCTGGTGAGATTGGACTCAACAATAAGCCCTTGTTCATTGAGGGTTAAATAGCCCACGGGGGCCAGATTGTAGAGATCGAAGTAGCGCGCCCGCGAGGCCTCCAGCTCCTGCTGACTGCGGCGCAATTCTTTATTCTGCATCTCCAGCTCGATGTGATGCACTTGCAGTTCATGGAGGAGTCGTTGCTCTGTATCGGCAGGCATTGTCTCCCGGTCTGAGCTTTCCTCTCCCCTGATCTTTTTTTCTGCCTGTGTACGCAATTTCTGACCTGATTTACTCGCTGTATGCGTCATAATCTGATCCTTTCTCCACGTATCGTGTGTTTGTTTAGCCAGAACGATTTTATCGAACAGTCAGCAATGCTGTCAGTATCTTTTTACTCTATCATTATATATCTTTTGCACCAAGAATTAAAATATTCAACAGCGGATCTTCCAGAGCTACGCCTTGATGAAGTGACCTGGGCGTCAAGATCCTTGAGGACCCTGGTGAAATGGCGGAGAGGAGGCCCCCTGCATGTGTAGTCCATGGGGGCGATGGCGGCGATACGTCTTTTGATTGCTTCCGAAACAGGGGGCGTGTCCTCAGATGAGATTCAAGGCGGCAAGAGCGGTAGAGAAAAGGAGCATGGCCAGGAGAAAAAGATAATCCGATCCTGCCAGTTGCGGCTGGCCCAGGGAGAGGAGCTGGCCCGTGAACCCCCGCAGGGCCATGGCCTGCTGCACCCGTCTGGCCCGGTTCCAGCTTTTGACGAGTGTCATGGCGAAGAGATGGCTGAAGGTCTTGTATGTGTGCAGGTTGCTGGCCGCTACAAATCCCCGCATCCTGGCTGCCCGCAGCAGTCTCTGATATTCCTGATGGATGACGAAGATATAGCGGTAGGTGGAGAGGAGCATGAAACAGAGCTTTGGCGGTACGGACAGGCCTGCCAGTCCCTGTCCGAGTGCGGCTATAGTTGACGTGGAGAGCAGGGCCAGGAGGGTGAAAATGATGGCGTTGGTCTTCAGGGTGATCAGCGCACAGAGACGGATGCCGGCGCTGCTGAGGTCAATCCCGCCCAAGGTGATCATGGTGTCGCCGCCGCTGTTTCCATGATAGGTGAGAGGCAGGGTCAGCCACAGGAAAACAGTGAACAGATTCACGGCCAGGAGATGTCTGAGCACGCGTCCTGCCTGCAGGCGGGCTATACGCAGGAACAGGCAGGAAGCGATGAGGGCAGTTGTCGCGACCAGAAAAGAGCCGGTCAGCGCCACAACCAGGGTCAGGGTGCAGGCAGCCATGATCTTGACCCTGGCATCACGCCTGTGCAGCAGTGAAGTACCGGCCGCAAAGGGCTCGTCTATCATTGAGCAGTTCCCGCCCGCGGAAAAGGATCAAGGTAGAGCCAGAGCACGGCCCCGAGTTCCACCCCTTTCTCTTTACCCTGTGGATTCTTGAGGGTGAAATTGCCCTCATTCAAGGCGGCAAATCCCCACCAGCCGGCAGCAGGACAACTGAAGGTAAAGATTCCCCGGCCGTCTGCCAGGACAACCTGGCTCACATGGGCATCACTTGGCGCCTGCAGCGCTTTCTGTCCGGCGCGGTCTTTGTTCTGGTCATAATATTCGACCTCAACCACGGATCCGGGAACCGGTTTACCGTCGAGCAGCACCTGGCCGACAAAGGTGTTTCCTCCGTAATTTCCGAAAGGGCGGAGCAGGGGCACGATCTCGGTCTTCAGCCCCAGTGGTTCCGCCCATCCTTCATCACCATCAAAGGCGGAGACGGCGGTCTTGGTAGAGTGGATGATGGAGAGATCCTCGCTTGCCTCCCAGTAAGGTTGAGGTTCCATGACAAACCAGTAGACCCCCGGCCGCTTCGGACTATAGTCAAGGCTCCATCCCTGGTGTCCCATGACCGTGGCTGGAGAAAGTCTGGCGGTCAGATCTTCGCGCTTCCCCTCTTTGCTGGTGTAAAAGGCGGCCGGCCTTTCCATATCCATGCCGATGCCGGCAAAGGGGTGGGAAAAGGAGAGGCGGAGATGAACGCTCGGCTGCTGCTGGTCTACCGTGTTGGCCGAAGGGATGATCATGCCGAAATGGGCATGAAGAGAAGTTGGAAGGCTCAAGAGTGAAAGAAGGCACAGGGCAAGTGTTTGTCTCATAGTCTCATCAATAGGAAAGATTTCATGGAAGGTATCATCTCCTGCTCTTCATCCAGGCGATAATGCCAGCCAGGCCAATGAGATAGCCAAGAGCGCCGAGAATATCGGTGAGTGTGGGCTTCTGTTCTTCTGCCTGGGCCAGGCGGCGCTGGATTGGCTTCAGCTTCTCATCGAGGAGCTGAGCAAGGATTCTGGTGAGCTGTTCGTCACTGTTTTTCTTCGAAAGGAGTATTTCAGGGGGCGGAGTTGTTGCTGCCGGGTCGGTTGTATTCTGCTCGGTTGCCGCGTGATCCGCCTCTGCTGCGAGCAGCCACTCATTGCGATGTCCCTCATCGCTTGAGACAATGATCCGCAGAGGGATATTTTTGCCCTGGCCTGTTTTTGTCAGAGAAAAGGTGAAGATTCCCTCTTCGTTGGTTTTCCCCTGGAGGAGAGGCGTGCCATTCTCGGCGTTTTGTACCTCTACCGTTCCCTGAATCAGAGGGCGCCCTCCTGAAAAGCCGCTTTCGACGGTGACGGTGTCGCCCGCAACCCAGGCAAAGACCCTAATCGTGTGGGCATGGGAGAGGGCAGGAAAAAGCCAGAGACCTGCCATTAAAAGAGAGAACAGGAAAAGGGGGCGAAGCGTTTTTTGTAAGGTGGTCATGTCGTGCTCATGGTAAAATCGAGTATTTCCGGTTGTACCCGGGCCAGGAAGCCAACGATGAATACGGTGATGCATCCTTCTATCATCATGACGGGGATATTAGCGGCAATGAGTATTGCGGCTGCATGCGAAAATCCAGGGTCTGAAAGCCAGAGCGTCCCGGCGGTGAGGAGCGCTGACAGCAGGAGAGAACAGAAACCGGCCAGAAAGCCGGCGGTCAGTTGCCGGGTTTTTCCCTGATGCAGCAATGGCTTGAGGGTCAGGCCGCAGAGAACGGCAGGAGCGGCTATGTTGAAGGTGTTGACGCCAAGTACCAGCAGGCCGCCGTATTGAAAGAAAAGGGCCTGCAGCAGCAGGGCCACCAGGATTGCCGGGAAGGCAGCCCACCCCAGGAGAAGCCCCATCAGTCCTCCGAGCAGGAGGTGCGCTGAACCTGGTCCTATGGGGACATGGATCAGCGAGGCCACAAAAAAGGTGGAGGCCAGCAGGGCCACGGTCATGATCCGCTCGGCGTTCAGTTTTCTGAAGCCGATTATTGTGCCGGCAACGGTCAAGGCCCCGCCGCCAAGAAGTACCGGCCCGGTGAGGATGCCTTCTGAGATATGCATGGAAAGTTACAGGTGAAGGTTAAAAAGCGCTTTTAATTTTTGTATTATTTAGCCATGGTTGATCTGTGAGTCAATAAAAAATCAAGGGCATGAAGGTCAAGGCCAGGGGAAACTGTCCCTTAGTATGTTGGTACCGGCAAGGCGCCGCACCAAAGAAACAGCCCTTGCCTGGTTCATAACGGTCTCTAAATTCTCACCAAAGAATAAAACGTGTTTGATTTGCTTTGTTTTTTATACTACAAGTTAAAAGGTAACTATTTACCCTGGAGGCTCCTGTAAAATGACCAGGCTGTCATTTCCGTGTCCTTGTATCGGGAATCCCTTTTAGTGCCTTACAGATTATTTTCTCGGAGTCTGCGTTTACCTGTTTTTTTATCAAGAAAATAATCTGCGAAAGGCACTTATCCCGTTTATTGGGGTTCGTGCATTCAGGATGGGCTGGATTTCCGCCTGCGCGGGATGACAGGTGATGGACTTAATTGTTTCGTGAACAATGCTTGAGTTGGAGGTGGAAATGAAGATGACTTGTCCCCATTGCGGCGTGGTGGGTTCCGCGCCTGGTTCCATGCCTGGAGGAAAGGTGCGATGTCCTCAATGTGAGAAGGTGTTTAAGCGCATGGAACAGAAGATTTCCTGTCCGCATTGTGGCGTTGTCGGCTCGGCAGGGGATTCTCTGCCTGGCACGAAACTCAGGTGCCCGAGTTGTGTAAAAGTTTTTCTTTTGACGCAAGGGTTGCTTGAGCTTCGCGGAGCCTCTCAGCTTCCCTTACCTGCAAGGGATGAGTGGATATCCTCTCTGCCTGAACCAGAAATGGCGCCAGAG
>DCUN01000124.1:3827-8365 GCA_002327225.1 Desulfobulbaceae bacterium UBA2213 | reverse complement strand
CAGATCCCCATGCTGCCCCGCCATCTGTCCCAGGGGATCTGCAGCCTGATCCAGGGGGAGATCCGGGCCACCCTCAGCCTGATGATCCTGCTCTCTCCGGAGGCGGAGGTGCTGCGAGTGCGGATCAAACCCTCCATCATCAAGGTGGCCAGGCGCCTCACCTATGAAGATGTCGACCGGCTGATTGAGGAAGATACCGACTGGGAACTGCAGACCCTGAACATGCTGCGGATACAACTGCGCGACCAACGAGTTGAGGCAGGTGCCCTGCTCCTCCCCTTTCCTGATGTGAATATCTCGCTCGGTACAAACGGCGGCGTCCAGATCACCCTGGCAGCCAGCGACACCCCGGCCCGCACACTGGTATCCGAGATGATGATCCTGGCCAATACCTGCGCGGCACGCTTTGTTGCCGACCGAATGGTTCCAGGACTCTTCAGGGCCCAGGGCCCACCCCGGAAACGCCTGGTACAT
This sequence comes from Desulfobulbaceae bacterium UBA2213, assembly GCA_002327225.1. Classification (GTDB taxonomy): domain Bacteria; phylum Desulfobacterota; class Desulfobulbia; order Desulfobulbales; family Desulfocapsaceae; genus UBA2270. The sequence goes on along the minus strand of DCUN01000124.1, from coordinate 7,891 downwards.
GGTCTTGACAACGATCTCTTCCAGAACAGCCTGCAACGCAAACAGCTCTCCCGCGGCGAACTGCTGACCGAGGCCAAGGCCCACAGCGGTCTGGGAGTTGCCCAGTACACCACCATCACCTCACCGATCAGGAGACTCCTTGACCTCTTGATGCAGCACCAGCTCCACTCCCTGGTCAGACGTGAGGAACTGCGCTTTAACGAAAAGATGTGTAAAGATTTCACCGCCGTCATCAGCCGCACGCTTGCTGCCGCGGGCGCGGTCAAGCAGCAGCGCCACCGCTACTGGCTCCTCAAATACCTTGAGGCCAGAAAAGGAAGCAGTATGAACGCCATGGTCCTTGACTCCACCCCCAAGCGGGTTTTCCTCCTGCTCACCGACATCCTGCTGGATATTGACATCCCGGCCCCGGCCGGCCAGGTGCCGGAGCCGGGTGTCATTGTAGCGGTAAAAATAGCAAAGGTGGACGCCCTCGATAACACTGTCCGCTTTGAATGGTAGATACGCACGAACCCCTCCTTTTTTTTCTGGAGGGGTTCGGAATTCATCATGTTTTTGAATCATGGAAATAGCTGTCCCGACACTACCGGCATGGAACAGGACCAAAAAATCGTAAAAACCGGCTTGCACGGAATCCTGATAAGTGAAGATGGCAAAAAGCTGTCTCCCCCGGACGGCTGGGCCTTCCTGCCTGCCGGCGATGCCGGGATCACCAGGAAGGTGACGGCCAAGGGAATTTTCTGGCGAGTACAGGCCCGGATGGGTCGACGCCTCATCTCCAAAGGCATCTGGGCACCGGAGGAAACGATAGTACTGGCCAGGCAGGAGGCAGAAGCTGTCCGTGCTACGGAGAGCTACCAGAAAAAGCTGGCAGGTGACCGTCTGCGCAGGAATAAAAAACAGGCTGAATACGAGAAGGACTTTTGCCTTGCCGTCCGCACCTTCCTCGCCTTTGCCCCACGGCACCAGGAGTCGGAAAAAGAGATGGCAGAGGCGATTACCGTTCACGCCGTTCCCGTAGGCAGCGGCACAGTGGCACGAACCACCATGATCCCTGTCGAAGAGCGGGCGGCAAAAGCAGTGATTGCCTGGATGCGGCATCAAACAACCGCCTATGAGTCCATGCATATCCCCAGGATAAAGGGCAAGAGACGGGAGGTCAGAAGGATGCTGGCCAGCCGATCAGTAGAGCTGCTCAAGGCCTACCGGGATGGCCTTGAGCCATCTCCCGGCTGCCCGTTAAAAAAAGCCCTGGAAAAATCCAGTCGGCCTGCCGGCCTTTAAGGCATGGCAGACAAGCATCATTGGCTCACCACATTCATCTCGACAGCCTTTATGGCATCAGCGGCAGAACTCGTTATCCCGCCGGTATAGCCTGAGCCTTCGCCTATGGGGTAGAGTCCTTTCACATTGACTGATTCATATCTTTCATCCCGCTTCATCCGCACAGGAGATGAGGTTCTGGTCTCGGCCGCAAACAGTATCGCCTGACTGGAAACAAAGAGGGGGACTTCTTCTTTCCATGTATGAAAGGCGGCCAGAAGTTGCTCAACCACAAATTCCGGGAAGATCTCCTTCATGTCAGCCGGGACTGCCCCCATCTTATAAGAGTTTTCCGGGAGGGTGGCAGCTCTGCTCTCGCCTAAAAACTGCATCAGGTTCTGGGCAGGGACTTCCCAGCGTCCGCCCCCTGCCTTAAAGGCCTTGCGCTCAATATCCTTCTGAAACTCCAGACCAGCCAATGGAGTGGCTGAATGATAATCCTCAGCATGGCAGCTGACAACCAGCGCGGCATTGGAAAAGGGGGATGAACGGTGCGAATAGCTCATGCCGTTTAAAACCAGCAAGCCCTGCTCGGATGAGGCATTCACCACCTCACCCCCGGGGCACATGCAGAAGGTATACACCCCGCGCTTCATCTTCCGGTTGGTATAATTCAACGAATAGGCAGCAGCCCCCAGGCCGGGGAAATCCTTATACTTATCACCATAGCGCATCAGATTAATCGTCTCAGCAGGATGCTCGATCCTCACCCCGACAGAAATCGGCCGCGGCTCAAGAGCGACACCTCGTGTATGCAGCATCTCAACAGTATCGCGGGCAGAATGGCCCAAGGCGATATAGATGTCTGCAGAGAGATATTCCCTCTCATCATTGATGATAATACCAGAGGCCACACCGTCTGTGATCAGAAGGTCCGTCATTTTTGCGCTGTAAAATATCTCACCGCCCCTCTCCAGGATGTAGAGCCGTATATTGCGCACTATTCTGCACAAGACATCCGTGCCCAGATGGGGCTTGCTGATGTACTCTATTTCTTCAGGCGCACCGAATTTAACAAAGGTCTGCAGGACCCGATTGACATAACTGCTATTATTATTTCTCCGGGAAAAGAGCTTGCCGTCCGAGTATGAACCAGCGCCGCCTTCACCAAACTGGATGTTTGATTCCGGGTTGAGCTCCCTTTCCTGGATAAAGCGTTGCACATCAAGGGAGCGCTCCTCTATCTTCTTGCCTCGTTCAAAGATCAGGGGTTTCAGCCCGTACTCAATAAGCTCGAGGGCCGCAAACATACCGGCAGGACCAAATCCTACGATTATCGGCCGCCCCCTGCTGCTGACTGTTTTTCTCTGCACCGGTCGCGGCTCCTGATAAACAGAGAAACCTTGCCTGTTTTCATAGCTGTCATCAATGGTGACCACCAGTGAAACCGTATACAGAAACTGTTCCTTGCAACTCAGATCAAGCGCCTTACTGAGAATTTCAGCAATGGAGATCTCGCCTTCGCCTGTCTTCAACTTTTGAGCAGCGGCCTTTACATATTCAGCCATCCCGTCTTTCTCAATGGGAATGGGCAGATTGTTTATGACTAGATTCAAGGGAGCGACCTGGTGTTGAAGGTGAAGGATCTGAGGCCGAAACGACGGCCGCGGACAATGACTTTTATTTCAGCCGCTGGGGCCGGACAGTTTGGATCAGGAACCCGGCGATCAAAGACTGTCCAGGGGGCTGAGCACCCCATGACCGCCGCGCCCCAGCACATGGGTGTAGATCATGGTGGTGGAGACATCGGCGTGGCCCAGCAACTCCTGAATGGTACGGATATCATGGCCGCTTTCCAGCAGATGGGTGGCAAAGCTGTGACGCAGGGCATGACAGTTGACCCGTTTACTGATTGAGGCCGCCATGGCCGCTTTTTTGACGCTCTTCTGCAGACCGTTTTCATGGATATGGTGCCGCCTGGTCTCACCGCTGCGCGGATCCATGGACAGCCTCCGGCTGGGAAAGACATACTGCCAGATCCATTCTTTGGGGGCATTGGGATATTTCCGGGTCAGGGCGTCGGGTAGAAAGACCTCACCCAGCCCCAGGGCAAGATCCTCCTGATGCAGCCGGCGAATCTCATCAAGCTGTTCAACCAACAATGGGCGCAGACTCCGGGGCAGGGGCACAACACGATCTTTCAGCCCCTTGCCATCGCGAACCATTATCAGATTCTGATCAAAATCGACATCCTGCACCCGCAGACGCACACATTCCATAAGACGCATCCCGGTCCCGTACAACAGCGCGGCCATCAGATAATGAAGCGGACTGAGCTTTTGCAGCTCCTGAAGCAGGCGACTGGCCTCAGCCCGGCTCAAGACCACCGGCAATCGTCTTGGTCTTTTGGCCCGGACAAAATCGCCAAGCATCCCGACCTCCCGCTTGACCACCTGCGTGAAAAAGAAAACCAGGCCATTCAAGGCCTGATTCTGGGTGCTGGCCGCCACCTGACCCCGCACCGCCAGATCCTGCAGAAAAGAAGCGATTTCCGCTTCGCCAACAGCAGCCACTTCTTTTTCACCGATAAAAAGGAGAAACCGGCAGACCCAGCCAAGATAGGCCTGCTCAGTACGAATGGAATAGTTTCTCTGCCGGATGACAGCCACCAGTTCATCGAGGAATTTCCCATGCCGAGCACGAACCGCATCCAGCAACGGCGCTTGTCCGTGCGGTTTGGCGCTGGGCAGAATCCCGCCCTCCCGCGCGATGGTCGGATGGGCGCTCGTCAGCCCATGGGC
>DCUN01000124.1:0-3789 GCA_002327225.1 Desulfobulbaceae bacterium UBA2213 | reverse complement strand
TCCTCCAGATAATGGTTGATGTCTTCGGCGGCATGATCCAGCAGTTTCTTACCCTGGGCAGCCCTGACAAACGCCTCCGCCCGTTTTACGTACCAGTGCCGCGCACTTTCCTTTATTCCACGCTGGCTGAGTATCTCCAGGTATTTACTCCAGAAAATCTCAACATTTCTTGCTGGAGGTGTTGCTTTTGCCTGCTTCATCAAGTAACCTCAAAGATGTATGTAAACATATTGGATAGATAGAGACTGCATGACATCCCGAAAAGAACACTACACGGAACAAATAGAGAAATCAATAGACAGAATCTTTCCGGCACGGAAATTGATGGATTCTGCCTAATACACTGTTCGGCAGAAGAAATTTCAGGAGGGAAATAATGTGGTTGTATTTGTTAATCGCCTATTTTGTGATCGGTTTAATAGTAGGAATTAATCATTTATCAAGTGGCAAAGTTGGGGCAAAAGGCCCATTGGCTACTCTTGTAGCTTCTATTTTGCTATGGCCATTATTCATGCTTGTTAAATAATAATATCATTATGTTGAGGCGGAGGTCGTAATGAGTTTTAACGAAGAAGAATTGTTAAAAATTGAAAAAGCCACATCAGGTATTTTTAAGAAGAAAGCACGAACATTTATATCAAATGCTCTTTCATCATTAAGGTTCTATGTTAATGAAGCAATGGCAAAAGAGGAGCCAGCGCGAGAAGAGATGCTAAAAGCTCTTGTTAATCAAGCTACTGGTTTAAGACAAGAAGCTGTACGACAAGGGGCGAGATCTCACAGCAATCCTGAATGGGCTGCTACAGCAGCTTGCGAAAGCTGGCTGCACGAATTACTTGGGGGCACAGCGGATAGTATTGCCCGTGTAGAATGTATAATTGACAGACTGGAACGAAGATAAATATGAGTAAAAATAAGTCTGATTGGTCTGCGTTAATTCTCCTCTTTGTCGGTCTTCCCGCAGCTTTCACTTATGGTGGTGTGTGGGTCGGTCTTTTTGTTCTGGTTGTCGGCGCGGTAGCTCTGGGGTGGAGCAAACGCCATGAAGGGCCTTTCCCTACCAACAGAAACGAAGAGTAACATTGAAATATACATTAGAGATCGCCGAACCAGGCGGTTCACTTGACGCCGAGAACGTCTGCGGCGCTGGCGCGGCGAGGTCTGTAAGCGCGCAAGTGACCTTGGTCGTTGGACCTCAAGAGATAAGAGACAATGCTCCACTCGATACAATTCAATAATTACCGGTGCTTTGAAGACCACGAATTACCTCTAAATAAAGAGACAATAATAGTCGGTCGAAACAATGCGGGAAAATCGACTATAGTTGAGGGTTTGCGACTATTGGCTGTTATTACTCAGAGGCACAGAAACCTCGCCTTCAGAAAAGTACCCGATTGGATAGTAATACCGGCTTCGCATCGTGGCGTCGGCGTTTCATTAGCAGGTCTTAACATAAGTTGGCAAAATATATTCCATCGTTATCAAGATCCACCAGGAAAAATTATTGCTACATTCTCAAATGGTTACAAGCTAACAGTTCATATTGGGCCAGATAAAAAAACTCATGCTGTTATTCAAAAGAGCAACAGTCATGTAGTTGGAAATAAAGTCCAAGCCAAAGATGCAAATTTACCTCAATTAAGCGTACTACCTCAAATATCTCCCCTCCAAAAAGAAGAAAACATCTTGGCCACTGATTATGTAAAAGCAAATATCTCATCACATCTATCTTCAAACCATTTCAGAAATCAATTAGCTATTTTCTATGATGAATATTTTGAGGAATTCAAAGAATTGGCCGAGAGTAGTTGGCCTGGCTTGCAAATCAAAAGTTTGGAAGGCCGCAATAATTTACCAGGAGACCCAATTGAGTTATTGGTCCGAGATGGAGACTTCGTGGCTGAAATAGGGTGGATGGGGCATGGTTTACAAATGTGGCTTCAAACCATGTGGTTTATCACACGTTCAGAACATAGCGATACTATAATCCTAGATGAGCCTGACGTTTATATGCACCCTGACTTACAGCGAAAATTGCTTAGATTTGTTAGGGGGCGAAATACGCAATGTATTATCGCAACACATTCGACAGAGATTTTAGCTGAAACAGAGCCCAATAATATATTAATCGTTGAAAGGACAAAAAAAAGATCAACGTTTTCAACAAACCTTCCTGCTGTACAAAAAATACTCAAAGATATTGGAAGTGCACAAAATTTACACCTTACTCGTCTCTGGTCAGCAGGAAGGTTGCTGTTAGTTGAAGGAAAAGACATAAAGTTCTTAAAACAATTTCAAAACCTTATCTTCCCAGAAACCAACATCCCTTTTGATGCTTTGCCAAACATGTCAATTGGTGGGTGGTCTGGATGGCCCTATGCTGTTGGATCTGCAATGTTACTAACTAACTCTTTCGGTGAGCAGATAGCAACATACTGTGTTCTTGATTCCGATTATTACACTCCAGAGACAATTAAAAACAGGTACAATGAAGCAACTACGAAGAATGTTAATTTGCTTATTTGGAGCAGAAAAGAAATTGAGAATTATTTAATAATACCGGCTGTCATTGAAATAGCCCAAAGCAGCACAAATGGTTCGCCAAGTGTTGATGAAATAGAAAACAAAATTGGAGAAATAACAGACTCTCTCAAAGACCAAACGATTGACAACTATTCTCAGGAATTTCACAATAATGAACGTGACAAAGGAATTTCCGCAGCAAATAAAAAAGCCAGGAAATTAGTTGATAGTTCTTGGGCTTTAAACACAGATCGGTTGAGTGTTGTGTCTGGAAAAAAGGTAATCTCAAAGCTGTCATCATGGGCGGCTGAGGATTTTGGGGTTTCTTTTGGAGCGAATACCTTGCTTCATGAAATGCAGGTCGGAGAATTAGACCAAGAAGTAGTTAATTTGGTTATTGCTATAGAAAATTCCACAAAATTAAATGGATAGCCCAACAAAGCGTTCGAGAGGGACCGCAAGAAGCTCGGTTGCAAATCGTCACGATTTCGTCAACTGCCATGTTCACGTCAACTGCACCGCTTTCCGGGCTGCCCCTCAACTTAACGTTATGAAATAAAGGGAAATTATTATGGATCGTAAAGTTTTTAAACTCCCATTTACTAAAACTGGGGTAACTCGATACCAGTGTCCTTCTTGCCGAAAAGGTATGCTTCAAGTGCAGAGCGGCACATTTCACCACAGTGAAACAAAAGAATCCAAACAAGCACATGACCACCCTGCTTGGGAGCCCGAGTGGATTGAATTTATATATTGTTGTTTGTTTGAGTGTACTAACTCCGCATGTAAAGCCGTTGTTTCAAGTTCAGGAAAAGGCAGAGTTGAAGAAGAGTATTCTTATGACGAGCATGGACAAACCGAACGTGATTACGAAGAATATTTCAACCCCCAATATTTTACGCCTCATTTGAAAGTTTTCAATTGCCCCGAAGGTACACCAGAAAAAGTCGAAAAAGAGATAGATAAATCATTTTCACTTTTATTCAGTGACCCGTCTTCTTCTGCAAATCATATCCGCGTTGCCCTTGAGCATTTATTAACTCATTTAAAAATCAGACGATTTACACGTAGTAACGGTAGATTGCACTTTGTATCGTTACATAAGCGAATCGATTTGCTTCCTACTAAATATGATCACATTAAAGATATTTTCCTTGCTGTCAAATGGCTTGGCAATGCCGGCAGCCATAGTGCTCACGAAGTCACCTTGGATGATGTGTTTGATTCGTATGAATTGCTTGAATGCGTATTCCGGCCGAAAAAGGC
>DCUN01000202.1:2218-9548 GCA_002327225.1 Desulfobulbaceae bacterium UBA2213 | reverse complement strand
AGTGAAATAATCTCAGCCACCGGTGTTAAAAAAGGAAACCTTTATTATTATTTTGCCAGCAAGAATGAGTTAGGTCTGGCGGTTTTAGAAGATGCCAAAGAAGAATTTTTTCGTTTCCTGAATAAATCTCTCTCGGGTACTGACCCGGTCGCTAAGATTATCAACTCCTGCCAGGCAATTTTTAATGAGCAGAAAAAAAACAACTTTGCCGGTGGCTGCCTGTTTGGCAATACTGCTCTGGAAATGACCGACAGTAATCCAGAATTTGCTGCAGTCATTCAAGAAGTTTTCGACAGATGGACGGAAGAACTCGAAGCTCTCTTGCTTGAAGCGTTAGAGTCTGAGGAGCTTAACGCAAGAATTTCACCGAAACTCATGGCTAAAACCGTGATAGCAACAGTGGAAGGAGCGATTATGATGTCACGGGTCAGCAAACGCGAACAAGATCTGCTCGATTTCCTGGCCGCCATCAAGACCCTACTCGACCACTGATTTTTCCTGCATACTATTTGTACCAATCAGTTGGTACACAATGGACACACCGTCTTTAAAGCATCCAAACATGCTTGTTTGTAACCGTGTCTGCCCGCAAAAAAGCAGCTTTGCCCAGACTCCCCTTGATACCATGACACTCAAAGGAAACCTGATCATGAAGTTGAGACAACTTTTCACCACATTGTTTTTTGTCCTTATTCTCTTTTCACAAGGCTGTGGCAGCAAAAATCCGCAAGACGCTCGTTTTCAAAACCTTACCAAAGGAATCTGCCACGACACAGTTTCCAGCCAGATGTGGCAGACTGATAAAAGCGGAACTTTCAAAACGTATGAAGAAGCGCAGCTTTATGTAAAGAATCTAACGCTTGGCGGGTACAGCGACTGGCGACTGCCAACCGTCAATGAATTATACGATCTGAATTACCTCTTTGACCTTCATTTGAACGGGACGTGCGACTTTGAACGGAAAGGGAAATACTGGTCCGGGGAAAAAGATGGAGAAGGAATGGCTGGATCCTGGGAGATGTCTGATCAATGCGATCCGGCACGTCGCTACTTCAATAAGAGTGAGGGCAGTGTCCGGGCAGTCAGGCCGTAAAGAATCTCTTTCCTGTCCATAATCAGCACCTCGCCCGTTCATATTGGTCGGAGGGAACGCTCTTTTCTGAAAAATGGCACTGCAAGATGAGGATGTCAAAGCAAACCTCCTTCATGGCGAGGGAAGCAACCGAACATAGGATTGATTAGAAAGGGAGGGCATTGGTTTTGTACCCTTGCCAGATCATTGCTGAGACAGCAAGGGGTCAATCCGCCTCCTGCCCCTCTACCCCGCGGATACAGAAGAGCGGATCGCTGATCGCTTCTTCACGGCAGAGTGGACACTTACCGGGTGAAGTCATCCGCTCGCGCTTTGCAAAGACGAAGCCACAACTGCGGCACTCGGCCGGCTCCACCTCGAGGAGCGCGCCGGTAGCCTGCAGGCTGCGGCGGATGTGCTCAAGATGGCTGGCGACCTCTTTTTCCGGGAGGGAGACAGCCGCAGAGATCTCCTTTGCCGACATGGGGCCCTCGAGGAGAAGGGCCATAAGGGCATGACGGGTCGTCTCCTGTGCCGTACGGGGAATGACTGGTTCTCGCTCTCTTTTCTTCATACTACCTCGCCTGAATTGACGCTGATGGCTGGAGAGGATCAGAAAACTATCCCGCCTTATTCGAGGGAAATGATCTGATCCGTCACTTCCGTAAAGGCAACATCATGGCTGATAAGAAAAAGCTGGTCGTACCAGTGTTCAGTTACCTCTTCACGGCCGACGTCAATGGCCCGAAAGGCATGGGCCAGATTGGCCCGGCGCGCCGCATCCATATTTGAGGTAGGTTCATCAAAGAAGGCCACTCGGGCGCCGATGGTCTGCAGCAGGGCCAGACGCAGGGCGACCACGGCGCTCATGATCTGGCCGCCGGAGAGCTGATCATCGCTGCGCTCCCTGATCTCGCCATTTTCCATGTCCCGAAGCATTATTTGATATTTATCGCCCCAATAAAGCTCTTCATCGGTTTCAGCGATATTGCGGTAGATACGATCCGCCCTCAAGCTGATTTCCTCGCGGAAGCGCGCGGAGAGCTGGGCCGAAACATTATTAAAGATCTGGTTCCGCAGGAATTTGACCAACTCTTCCTTGGCGGTAAGCCCTTCCCTGACAGCCAGGCGGGCCTTGATCTCTTCCTTGATCTGCTTCATTTTTTTGATCTCTCCATCGAGGCGGAGTCGATCGCGGCCGAGATCAGCAATCTTCTGCCTGCAGGTGGCAAGCTCGGTAAGAAGGCCTTCTTTGACCAGACGCTCCTCAGCGTGGCACTTAGAATCATACTCGAGGGCCAGTTTGTCAAATTCTTGCTGTCTGATTGTCAGGTTTTTTCGTAAGTCCTCCAGAAGCGCTACCATCTTGGCCAGGGAGTCGCGCCTGTTTTGCAGATCAAGGGCGTCTTTCTGATTAGCAAAGAAGGCATCCCGGACGGCCTGATGTCCAGTTCGTATTTTTTCGCTGGTAGCGATTTCACCATCCAGATTGGAGTATTTTTTGAGCTCTTCCTTGCGTGTCCCGCCCTTTTTCTCAGACTCTTCCTCACGTTTTTTAATCCCTGCTAGAGCAGCCTGGCGCTTGGTGTTGTCATCGCGCCGCTTAGCCAGAGCACTGAGCTGTTTTGTAATCTCCAGGTCTCGAACCTTGAGCGATTCCAGCTCCTGCCTGGCCTTCTCGGCCACCCCGATCTCCTGGACCAGCCCGGCTAGACGTTGTTCCAGCTCAAGCCCTTCAGTGTCCAAATCATCCACCCGGACACTGAAGACATCACGCGGTTCCTTACCGGCTATGTTTTGACACTCTTCCTTGAAAAAGGGGCAGACCCCTTCGGCCAGTTTTTCCTTACCTTCCTGCAGACCTGCCCGCCGCCCCTCAAGAAGCCCCCGGGCCAGACGCAGCCTTTCCGCTTCTTCTCTGAGGAGTGGCAGGCGGGCCGCCGCTAAGGTTAGCCCCTCACCGGCAACAAGTCCCTTCTGGTCTGCTGTGAGCCGGAGCTTTTCTGCTGCCTGCTCTTTGTCTATTTTTTCGACTTCCCGCCTTTCGTGTGCCAAGGCCTGAGCCAGACGGGCCGTTTCTTTATCAAGAATAATTATCTCATTCTCGATCGCCCTGCGCTCCTTCTCCTGCTCCCGCAATACCTTGATCTGCACCTCAGCCCTTTCAAACGCTTCCTTACCGGCCCGGCTCTTTTCCAAGGTTTCCAAAGCCTGCTCAGCCTCTTTCACCCTTTTTGTATTATCGGCGATCTTGCCTCCTCCATCCCGGATCCGATTCTCCAGTACTTCGATCTCACCCTTCACCGTCTGGCTCGTCTTTTCCTGGATATCGAGCTTGACAAGGTGTGCCTCTGCTGCACCTAATTTCTTTTCCTTGTCTGCCCGCAGCTTCTGCTGGGCCTCCAGTTCTGTAATTAGGCAGGTCATTTCTTCTTGCCGTTCGGGCAGGACAATAACCTGCTCCTTTTTACCCTCGACTTCCACGTTCAGGATGTCGATCCTGGTCTTCACTGCCTTGAGCAGTGTGCTGGTGCCTTTATATGTTTTGCGCCAGGCATCGATACCAAGGATCTCATCAAAGGCCTCCTGCCGTTTGGCGGGCTGTTTGAGGACAAAAGGCCCGAGAAATTCGTTCTGAAAAGGGCCGATCACCAGTTTGAACTGATCGGCCAGAGGCCTGCCGCCATCGAGTCCGAGCAGTTCCTTGATCCGGGCCTCCGTTTCCGGGGCACCGGCATGGTCTTCAAACTCGAATGCCCCACCGATCTCCCGGGCAAGCAGCCATTTGGAACCGGCCCCGACCGTACGGGAAACCCTATAGGTATCGCCATCACCCGGGGCAAAGGTGACCGCTATTTCGCCTTTTCTGGCACCGATGGTGATGAAACGCTCGATATTACCGACAAAGTCACGGGCATCAACGCCGAACAAGGCATAGCCGATGGCCTCAAAGATAGTGCTTTTGCCGACCCCGTTGACCCCGGAGAGGACATTGATGCCGCTCACAAAATGGAGTTCCCGATCACGGTGGGATTTGATATTCTTCAGTGAGATGGAAAGAATCTGCATAGCTTAGCCCTGCTGCCCGAAAAGGCCGAGCAACTCGTCATCTTCGATATCGCCCTTGATGACCAGATCACGTATAGCCAGCGACAACTGAGCCAACTCCTCCTCCCGCCCTTGATATTTGCTGTGGGCGCCGATCAATTCATGCAGGACATCCATTTCGATCTCGGAAAGCGACTTCTTGACCACCTCTTCGCCACCGGATCGAGCCACCATGGACAGATGGTTCTTGATTTCAACGTGCAGGGGGTTCGCCAATTCTTCAATGACCAGTCGTAACCGTTCGCGTCCCAGCTCAAAGGGATGAAAGCCGATCCGGCCGGCCAGTTTCAACTCCAGCAAGGCCGCCCGCTCATCACTCAGTCCACCTAGCTTTTCAGTTAGCTGTTCCCGGAAACGAGCCAGGGCGGAATCAGCATCTGTTGCCCCGTCGAGATTGATGACCTCAACCAGCATAGGCCGGGGATTAGTGGGCCTGAATTCCGGGGCAAACCTGCCATCTTCAAAACTCACTAAATAATAGCCCTTCTCATACTTCTCCTCGCCGAAGTTGACCCGTTCCGGCGCACCGGGGTTAAAGGCGTAGGGCCAGCCGTCCGGGGTCTCGATGACATATTGTTTGTGGCCGTGACCGAGGGCGACATAGCCGAATTTTTCAGCCAGGGGATGGGCCTCTTCGATCTTCATATTGCCGATCTCTACCGGCGAGTAACGCCAGATACCGACATGAAAAATCAGCAGGTTATTGGCGGTACTCACCGCCTTGCAGATACGTTCCACATGGCTGCCGGCCTGGGTCCCGATGTAGCCAAGACCGTAGATATGCAGGCCGCCGATCTCGATATGACCGCCCATACCGCTTTTTTCATTGAAAGGGGCAAAACAATAGCCGCCATCCTCTGTCCGGGCAGGCCGCAGGAGGCGGATATAGCCCATTTCAGAAAGGGCCTCCATCCAGGAAATAGTGTTGCGGCGGTGGATCCAGTCATGGTTGCCTTCGATGGCAATGCAGGGGATGCCCGCCTCTTTCAGGGGCTGGAGAATATCGATGGTCCTGGCAAAGGTCATGGGCAGGATCTGCCCGGTGTGAAAGAGATCACCTCCGATGAGGACAAAGTCAACGGCTTCACGAACTGCATCTGCCACAATGGCTGCCAGGCATCTAAAGAAATCCTGATACCGTTCTCCTTCCCCTGAAGAGTTCTGATAGGTTTTCCCCAGATGGATGTCAGCGGTATGGATAAATTTCATTGTATTTTTTTATTGAAGTGTCCCCTTTTATTAACAACCGCTTATAAACTTGGCTATAAACCCAGCGGATCAGGATACGCATCTCTCAATTCTCTTCCCGTGATACCCCTTTACGATTTGATCAACACCTGATGCCGACAAGGAGTATATTTAAAAGTGGGATAAAACAAGGCAACATTTGGGTGAAAATTGCGAAAAAAGCTATAAGGACATTCTTAGCGCCCGTGGCCATTGCGGCTACTCACCCACGGAACTTTTTCAACAGCTGCGGCCGATCCGTATAGGAAATGTGGAAATTGGGGAGGACTGTACAGGCTGCAAATTCACCTGAGAAAAGTCCGGGATGCGGAGAAATAAAAATGCGTGGGGAAAACGCACCCATCCCTTCTGGTATGACTCAGGCTCACGAACGAGTGATGAGAACCTGAGTCACATCTGCTCTCTGCATATAACATGTGGATGCCAACCCAGACCCTGAAACCCACTTTTTTTAATTCGAGTTAACGCCTACCACCACCGGGTCCCATCCCCCCGCCAGGTCCCTTGGAACCTCCCCTGACGGGAGGGTTCTCGGGCAGGGGCACGCCCTGCTGCTTAGCTTTTTCTTGCATACGTGCATGATGTTCATTGCGAATCTGTTCTCGTTCCTTCTCGGTTTTCGCAGAATTCATTTTTGTACGGAATTCTAGCCGCTCCTGCGTGATCATGATCTGGCTACCGTATATCTGATCCTGATCACGGTCCTGCGCCTGCAATCTATCCTGGTCCGCTGCCAATAGGATCCCGGAAGATAAAGACATAATACCTGTCAAAGCAGAAAGCACTAACGTTTTTCGTTTCATGACTTACTCCTTTAGCGGGTTGTCTGTATATTACGCCCGTGGTCATAACAACCCGTTCAGGGGCCAGGCATGACACCTACAACAATCGGCACGAAGAGCTCGTACCGGTGTGATAAATTCGGGTTAGTCGGAAATAAGTTTGAAAGAGAGTTTTACACGCGCCCGAAAGATGGCTCCCTTGTCATCATCACCAATTTTCATATCGAGGGTAACAACTTCTGCAATGCGCAGGTCTCGCAAGCTAAGTCCTGCCGACTTGACGGCATTCTGAGTAGCATCTTCCCATGAATCCGGGCTTGATCCAACCATTTCGATTATTTTGTAAACACTCTTAGACATAGTATTCTCCTTGGTTAAGGTTTGCGGGAACTTTTGCTGAATACACAACCATTTGAACGTTACTTGGTCTGTTGTAGATAAATTAACAAAAAAACTAAATGCGATGTTCTGGAAATCAAGTTGATACAACAAACCATTATACAATTGTATCGTGAAGATGAGAAAAAATGAAGGTAAAATATATGACGCTGACTTAATATCGCAGGGAAGATAATAATGAGAAACAAACCACATTTTTTCCAGTTAAATGTAACCTGAAACTATGACTAACCCCAATAAACGGGATAAGTGCCTTTCGCAGATTATTTTCTTTTTAAAAAAACAAGAAAATAATCTGTAAGACACTAAAGCCATGGCCTATACCATCTTGTATCTGAACAGTTCAGAAAAAGCGGTAGATAACTGCGCTTGCCACGGCCCAGAGCAGGATCAGGATGGTCCCGAGCGCACAGGCGGCGCTAAGCAGCCGGTGACTGAGTAATTCGCGCCGGTTTTCCTGATACCCCATGAGCAGTCCGCAGAGGGCGCCCGCCGCCATGCCGCCGCCATGGGCCCAGTTGTTGATTCCCGGCACCAGCAGACCAAAAACGAAGATACTCAGGGCCCAGCCACCGATCTGCTGGAACACCTGCCGGCCATAGGTGCCGCCCCGGCTTTTTCCATAATAAAGAACCGCACCAACCAAGGCGCAGACCGCAGCCGAGGCACCGATGGTAAAAGGAACCCCGGCCAGATAGGAGAGCAAAAAACCGCCGATGCC
>DCUN01000202.1:0-2199 GCA_002327225.1 Desulfobulbaceae bacterium UBA2213 | reverse complement strand
AAGATGAGATGGAGCAGGCTGCCATGGAGATAGCTGGCTGAAACCAGTGACCACCAGCGGTGCAGATTTTCAATGGGCATGGTGCCGGTCGCCCCCAGTAGCAGAAGGCTCCGGTTGTCCGGTGACAGAAAGCCAAAGGGGCTCATACCCATGCCCATGCCACCGGGATTCAAGATCAGCGAGAGGACAAAAAGGGCTATATTGAGGTTGATCAAGCCCTTGAGAAAAAGTTCAGGATCATGAAACAGGCGGAGGATCACACTGTTTTTCCACCAGGAACCTGGTGATTTGATGCCGCAATAGGGGCAGACGGATTCGTTCCGGCTGATAAGGCCGCGGCAGTTGGGGCAGAGCTGGGAATTCTTATGTGAGGCAGTCATATGGCGGCTTGATTAATTTTACAGACGGGCGTCATTTTTTGGGTGAAATGGCCCCATGAGAGAATTTTCTCATCAGCCATTTCATCACCATAATCAGAATAAAGTTTTTTTTGCAAAATTCTATAAGGGCTAAGTTTCCATTCCAACTGCTTACGCCAGCATTTCCAGCACCACCAGGTGCCACAAGGCCAGATCAATCTCCCCGAGCTTCGCAGCCAGCCTTTTTTTGTCCACGTAGCGCACCTGATCCGGTAAAATCCGCGCGCACTTGCCAACAGGACAACCTCAGGACGACATCCTAACGGTTGCCCATTGCTGGTAATAGGGGCGACAATCACCCGGGGTAGGGCCGTGTTCATGTCATCGGGGAAAACAACCAGGGCCGGACGTGTTTTTTTATCTCCGTTCCCACGGCCGGATCAAGATTCACCCAGTACACCTCGCCGAATCCTACCATTTCCAGTCCTCGCTTTCAACGGGTGTGAGCGTCATTTCCTCTTCCCACGCATCAATCTCATTTTCAGCCTGATAGCCATCAAACCACCTGAGCCGCGCGGCCCTAACCGGCTCAATAACAAGCCCCCGGCCGTCCTCCCGCATCTCGATTTCATAACCGACTAACGTGCATTTCATGAATCACCGGCTTTCTCTCATCCTCTATATACTCGGCATCACCGGTTTGCTGGTAGGGATGGCCCACGCCATTATTCCGCATGAGCTTGCTGCCCCACCGGCGGTGACTTCCGGCGAGGAGAGGGAGCAGCCTCGCGATGAAATCTCTCCTGCCGAAGAACTTGCCTAAACAAGGCAGATACTGATTCCACAGACCGCAATCCCTCGTGATAGTGGTAGCAGCGATCCATGAAATTACGTGGCGCTGAAAGACGCCGATGATCGGCTGACCATATACGGCCACATGCGCTACAACTCGCTCACCACAAGAGCGATTGGGCAAACGGTGGCAAGTTCCGGCAATTCCAGCGGACCGCATTTACATTTTGAAATGCGATTCGGCACTTACTCAAGCGCAGAGTGGATTGACCCCTATGCCGGGCCTGACTGACCTTCTTTCGTACTCTCAGCATATTTTTGCAGGTCTTCTGTTCTGGTCTTCTGTTCTGGTCTTCCTTGACAACGCAATAAAAAATATCATAAAATAAAATTGGAGTCGATCGTTGTATAAGCATCAAGAACAAACGCGGAATGAAAAAGACAAGTTGTTTAAATGACATTTAAAATCAGCCTAAAAGGAGAAAAAAATGAAAAAAATACTGATAATGATTTTGGGTATTCTTTCTTTTGGTTTGGTTATGCCGTTAACCGTCAATGCAGCATGCGCCCTGACCGGACAGATAGTCAGAGTAATGGATAATGCTACAGCGACCACCGCTTATCTCAAAACAAGCCCTCTGTCGACTTTATATTATACTGTAGGGACAACTGATAGTGATTTGCGGGATGCCCTGCGTAACTGCCAAAACAGCGGTCAAAGATGTTATGTAATTGGTAGTGCCGCTTCATGCCCCACCACAACCGGCTCTATGGGGATAGCAGGCACGGTTATAGTAAATCCGTAAAATGTAAAATGTATCAGTTGCAACGATCACTCCATCTCCAGGTGGTTCCCTTGCTGAACAAGCCAAGAAGGGAACCACAAATTTCATAGTCCTGTCCGAAGAAATAACATGACGGAAAAATTGAGTATCACAGGAGGAGAATGTGGGGGCAGATCTTGCAATCAAACATTTTCTTTAGGTTGCTTAATTTTTGTGTGATTGCAAGACCTGTGTGATTGCAAGACCTGTGTGATTGCAAGACC
>DCUN01000049.1 GCA_002327225.1 Desulfobulbaceae bacterium UBA2213 | reverse complement strand
GAGATGCAGAAGCAGGCCTTCCATGTTGAGTCTGCCCTCAATGACCTCTATGTGCCCAACATCCATGCCCGGCTGCTGACCTTGCGGCTGATCGAGAAAAACTACATCCTCACCCGCCTGGATAAATATGCCGAGGCGACACAGGAAGTGGTCCAGGAGATTCAGGAACGATTTGCCGACTCCTATGTCACCCCGGAATACACAGATGTCATCAATAAAGACCTCCAGGCCTACAGCGCCACTTTTGCCAAACTGGTAGAAACAGACCATCAGATCCAGCAAGCCCTGACGGTTATGAATGATGCGGCTCTGAAGGTGGAGCCCCTGGTCAAAAACATCATGGAACGGGCATCTGATCGCCAAAAAAGCCAGATTGAAAACACCGTTCAACTCGCGAAAAAATTGGGATTGGTGGCCATCTCTATCGGTCTGATCGTGGTTTTCTGCAGCTGGCTGCTCTCCTTTTTCACCGTCCGCGCCATTGTCACTGATCTCAACAAGGGCGTCAAGTTTGCCGAGACCTTGGCCAGCGGAGATCTCACCACTACACTGCAGAGCGACCGTCAGGATGAAATTGGCACCTTGACTCAATCCCTCAACACCATGGGCACTGAAATCCGCTCCATGTTTCGGCAACTGGCTGATGACATCATTCACCTCTCCTCGTCATCGGCCGAACTGACCACCATTGCCGGTGAGATGGCCCAAGGGGCTGACCTTTCTTCCNNGAGGCTGCTACTGAAAATGTCAATATGATGGCCGCAGCCGTGGAAGAGATGAATGCTACGGCCCAGGGGATCTCCGAGAATACGGCAAGAGGGCAGAGTATCGCCCACAATGCATCCAAACGGGCCGCCAAATCCTCGGAAAAAATAGATCAACTCGGACGTGACACCCTGGAGATCAGCAAGGTCACAGAGGCCATTAACGACATCTCCGACCAGACCAATCTGCTGGCCCTCAACGCTACCATTGAAGCAGCCAGGGCAGGAGAGGCGGGGAAGGGTTTTGCAGTCGTGGCCAATGAAATAAAGGAGCTGGCCAAACAGACTTCAGCCGCTACCAATGAGATCAAACAACGTATTGAGACCATCCAGAAATCAACCAGCGAGACAGTTCTCGAGATCAAAGAGGTCGCGGCTATCATCGGCGAAGTGGATATCATTGTCACTTCCATTGCCACGGCCATGGACGAGCAGAAGGCAACAACCCAGGAGGTCGCCGGCAACATTTCCCAGGCCTCGGTCGGCATGGCAGAGGTCAATGAAAATGTATCACAGAGCTCGGTTGTAGCCGGAGAGACAGCACGGGATATCGCCGCGGTCAGTCGTATTGCTGAAGAGATCTCCGCCAATGGTAACAAGGTCAACAGCAGCGCTGAGGATCTGTCGAATCTGGCGGTGCGGCTGAAAGAACTGGTGGAACGGTACAAGATTTAGAAGCCGGTATGGAACGAGCAAGGGCTTTTTCTTGCTTGTTCCATTTACGGCTTCTTATGTCGCTTCCAGGAAACAGCCAATCTTTTCCGGCTGTTTCCTGGAGTGGCGTCTTGCCGATAACACCAGACAAGGTACTGTTGCAGACCCGAAACAGGATGAGGTCTATTCCCTTATTTTTTCAATTATTCCGGTGGTGGAGGTCTCGGTAGTGAACGGAATCCTCACCACCTTGCCGCCCTTTGCCTTGACCTCCCTGGCTCCCACAATCGCATCCTCCGGCCAGTCCGCCCCCTTCACCATGACATCAGGAAGAAGAGCGGTGATCAACTCCAGCGGGGTATCGTCGCTGAAGAGGACAATGGCATCCACGCAGCCTAATCCCGCCACCACCCGGGCCCGCCGCAACTCCTCATTGATCGGTCGTTTCTCGCCCTTGATTGAACGAATAGATCGATCACTGTTCAGGCCAACTACCAGAAAATCGCCCTCTTTTCTCGCCTGCTGCAGATACTCCACATGTCCCGCATGGAGGATATCAAAACAGCCATTGGTAAAGACAATCCGCTGCCCCTGTTTTTTCCTGAGCCCGACAATACGGACACACTCCGCCAGGGTCAGGATCTTCTCCTGATCATCAAAAGGATACGGGGCCGGGGCCACGGTATTAAAGCGTTGCCGCAATTGCTGCTGACTCTGCCAGTCAAGGGCTATGGTGGCCAACTGCCCTTTCTCACCTGCTTCGAGCAGAATGTCTCCGCCGGGGCCAATGATCAGTGAATGACCACCCAACTCAATATCATTGGACAGTCCACATCCGTTGCCGGCAACAATAAAAGTCTGATTCTCTATGGCCCGCGCCTGGAGCAGTGTGCGCCACTGGTCAATTCGCGCCAGGGGCCATTGTGCCGAGACAAGCAGAAGAGACGCGCCCTGTTGACACTGAACCTTGGCTGTCTCCGGAAAGCGCAGGTCATAACAGACCAGCCCGCCCACCCAGCCCGACCGGGTTTCTACCGGTCGTGGCGACTCTCCGGCAGTCAGCCAGTCATCTTCGCGCCAATAGGAAAAAAGGTGCTGTTTTCGTATCTTGCCGGCCAGTCCGTCACTGGCGCTGAAAAACAGGGTATTATAAAGAAGAGTTCCATGAGCAGCATCAACCCTTTCCACCAGAGACCCCGCCAGCACAATATCATACCGGGCGGCGAGTTCGCTTAACTGCTCAAGTACCCAGGGGGTTTGCCGGCTGAGTTCGGCCAGTTGCGGATAGACAAAACCCGTTGCCCAGAGCTCAGGCAAAACCAGAAGCGTTCCAGGTGCGGGCGGCTCTTTCTGCAATGCGTCCCGCAGCCGGTCAAGATTGCCAGCAGGCGCTCCAGGAGTGATTGCCGACTGAAAAAAACCTACAGAAGCACAAGAGGGGGATTCGAAAGCCAAAGGATATTCCTCAAGATGACAGGGGATGGGTGAGCTGGATCAGGGCGTCCTGCACAAGCTCTGCCACTGAAAAGGTTCGCACCTGGCCCTGCTGATACAGCCGCAGCTGACTTCTGTCTGTCGCCAGTGGCAACAGACTGCTTCGGGCAGTCACGACCCGCAGACGACCGAGCGACCAGACAGCCAGGCCGCGCACGCCCCCATCCTCTGATTGCAGATAGGGGAGCAGGTCAGCCGCCACGCCACGGGAGACAAGCATGGGTGCCATCTTCTCTGCCAGCCTGCCAATGCCCCACAGCAGACCCCGCTGCAGCGCCGGCAGCTCAAGGAAATTTCCATCCTGATGGTCAAGGGGGCCGTCAGGATGAAGATAGGAAAGAAGCATATGAAGATACTCCCGGGCCAGACGATCATGATGGAGCATGATCTCTGCCATTGCCTCAGGCGCTCCCCAGCCGATTCCTCCGGACTCGTCATTGAGACTCCAGAGAAAACGACGCATCACAATCCTGGCCGCCTCCATATCCTGATCTGCCAGGCGCGGCACGGATTGACCGAAGACACTGACGGCATGCCAGCGCACCCTCTCTTCCGGACGCGACAGGGCGGAGAAGAGAGGATTCAGCAGATCCTTTTCCGGATACTGGAGCACTTCACNNAGGCTCTTTTTGTTTACTTCTTGACCGGCGCTGTAAAAACTCGCTTGGCCAGTTCGGCATCGAGAAAAAACAGACCGCTGGAATCTTTGCCGATGAGTCGCAGACGATCAACAATCTGCCCTACTGTTGCCTCTTCCTCTACCTGCTCGGTAATAAACCAGTCGAGAAAGGCCTTGGCAGCATGATCCCGGACATCGAGCGCCACATCAATAAGAGTATTGATCAAGGAAGTTACATGCTGTTCATGGGCCAGGATATGTTCAAAGGCAATCAGGGGTGTCTCCCATTTCTCCTCCGGTTTGGCAATGGCTTCAAGCCTTGCTTTTCCTCCACGCTCGTGGATATAATCATATATCTTCATCCCATGAAACAGCTCTTCCTGCACCTGGGCACGCATCCAGGAGGCAAAACCAGACAGACTGATCGATTGGAAATAGGATTCCATGGCCAGATAGAGATAACTGGAATACATCTCGGCATTCACCTGCTTGTTCAAGGCTTTTTCCATTTCCTTTTTCATTGTTTAGTCTCCTTGTAAAATATGATAGGCTCTTGGAAGATGACGCACATTCACCCCCTCTCAATATATCAATCACAGATATAATACCGGTTCAAATAATGACAACATACGGGAACAAGAAAAAAAATGACAGACCAGGAATTAATGACTGAGGCAATCAATCTGGCAAGAGAGAAAATGGAGGCTGGCGCAGGCGGACCCTTTGGGGCGATCATTGCGCGTGACGGTGTTATTATCGCCAGGGGCTGGAATCAGGTCACCTCAACAAACGACCCCACGGCCCATGCTGAAATAGTCTGTATCCGTAACGCCTGCGCAGCCCTGAAAAGCTTTGACCTGACCGGCTATGAACTCTTTATCAACTGTGAACCCTGTCCCATGTGCCTGGCGGCTGCCTATTGGGCCAGACTGGCGCGGATCATTTACGGCGCAGATCACAACGATGCGGCAGCCGTCGGCTTTGCTGACGCCTTTATTTACCAAGAGCTGGCGCTGGACAAGGATCACCGAAACTTACCGATGCAACAACTTATGCACAAAGAGGCCAGGCAGGGACTCACACTCTGGCTGAATATGGAGAAAAGGATTCCGTATTAGCGCCTTACAGCTCATTTTCTTGTTTTTTTTTCACAAGAAAATGAGCTGCGAAAGGCACTTATCCCGTTCATTGGGGTTAGCGCAACACGGAGTTGAATGGCGCCAGGATTACCCCTCCAGATCATCCAACCGCTTCATTCCTTCCATCAACATCCCCATAAAACCGCCAATTGCCTGATACTGCATGTCCTGCGGCAACAGTCCCTGAACAAAATTGA
The DNA here is from genome assembly GCA_002327225.1 of Desulfobulbaceae bacterium UBA2213. Classification (GTDB taxonomy): domain Bacteria; phylum Desulfobacterota; class Desulfobulbia; order Desulfobulbales; family Desulfocapsaceae; genus UBA2270. The sequence continues at coordinate 35,988 of DCUN01000049.1, read as the reverse complement.
AGCGGCCGTCCTTGAGGGCAAGCACCGCATAGAAGGCCTCCTGAGAGGCCTTGCCATCAAAAACGGCATAGACCAGCTCCCCCTCATTAAACAACAACTGCCCCTTGCTTTTACCAGACTCGATCTTCAAATAACCGGTTTTCTGATTTGAGTTAATCATCTGCACCAACTCAACCGGGGGAAAATCAGCAAGCTGTCCAACCATACCAGAGGTGAGTTCTTCTGCCCGCTGCCGATTACTCGTCATTATCCTGCTCACCAGTAATTTATAAAAAAAGACCTGCAAATCGGGAAATCTCACCTGCATATGGCGAAAATTCTTTTTACTCAGGGTTGCAAGCTCCGTGGGTTCGACGGCCATAATCGTTGAGGTCACAGCTTCACCCGATAACAGACTCATCTCCCCAAAGACCTCCCCCTTGCCCATCTCAGCCAGCGTCACGCCATCTTCGTCCATGACCTCTACCCGTCCGGAAAGAATGATATAGAGATGGTCACCCACATCACCCTTCTGCAACACCGGGAAACCCCAGGGACATGTCTCCAGTTTCAGCAGAGTCGCCAGATCAAGCAGATCCTCATCACTGAGCGGCTGGAAAATCTGAATCCCCCGGAGAAGGTCGGCAAACTGCGCTACATTCTTTAATTGTTCCTTGCGTTGGGCTGCTGCCAGTAACTTCATCTGGACAGTGGCAAATTCTTTTTCCTGTTTAAACTCAAAGCAGATATGTCCATCACAGCCCCCACATTCAAAGCTGGTCTTCTTTCGCGTCCCCTGCAGATACTGCTCAAAAGCCATATCTGCAGATACCAGATTAATAATATCCTGGGTCAGCGTCAGGCAGGTTGACTTGGCAGCCGGTAAGCGCATCACCCCACCGTCAACAGTGATCTCCTCTCCCACATTATAGAGGGGACAATGTTGTTCTTCAGTAATGAGAAAGACACCGTTACGAAATTTCATCTTGCTCCGGACGTAAAGATGAACCAGACAATATCGAGAGGATGGCTAAGCGAAAAGGCCATCCCTAATCAGAACGTCCGAATAACAAATAAATAACAAAACCCAGCACGGCAGTACCGCCAAAGAGTACCGGCAGGATTTTGTTCATCTGCAGTTCACCATTGACTACCATGGTCTGCATGTAGTCAAGGCCACTGACCCACCAGACCGCCACAAAGAGAGAAACTATGATCAGATCCCTGAATGCCTGTTTATATAAAAGATAAAGGACGAGCACAACAAAGGGAACCAGAAACCAGGGATTGGTGAACAATCCGACATAATCCACGTCCTTGATCTGCTGCTGAATATGAGTAGACTCAATCCAGGCCAGAATACTGTTGACGAAATCAGCCATTGGACTTGCACCCCTTCGCCTTTTCCGCTTTCTCCAGATTCACCTGAGAGCGGTTGAAGACCTGAATAGCACAATAGGAACCGCACATGGAGCAGGCAGGGGTCTTATCACTCCCGCCCTCATGACGAAACCGGGCGGCCTTTTCAGGGTCCAGCGACAGTTCAATCTGTCCCTTCCAATCCAGCTTATTGCGACGCTCGGCCATCAAACGGTCTCGCTCCATGGCCCCGGGCACACCTTTCACCAGATCGGCGGCATGGGCGGCAATCTTGGAGGCGATAACGCCTTCATGCACATCGTCAACATTGGGCAGCTTCAGATGCTCCGCCGGAGTTACATAACAGAGGTAATCGGCGCCGGCGGCGGCGGCAATAGCCCCGCCGATTGCCCCGGTAATATGATCATACCCGGGAGCGATATCGGTAACCAGCGGCCCCAGGACATAAAAGGGCGCGCCTTTACACATCTTTTTCTGGAGCATGACGTTGGCGGCGATCTGATCCATGGGCATATGCCCAGGCCCTTCGATGATCACCTGCACCCCGGCATCCCAGGCCCGTTCGGTGAGTTCACCCAGGTGAATAAGCTCCTGGATCTGATTGCGGTCCGTGGCATCGGCCAGACAGCCTGGACGGACGCCGTCCCCAAGGCTCAGGGTCACCTCATGCTCCTTGAGGATGGCGAGCAGATCATCAAAATACTCAAACATGGGGTTTTCCTTGTTATGGTGACTCATCCACTCAAGGGTAAAGGAACCGCCACGACTGACAACCCCCATGACCCGTTTCTGCCGGCTCAAGCGTTTCTGCAGATCACGGTTAATGCCGCAATGGATGGTCATAAAGTCGACCCCATCCATGGCCTGTTTTTCAATGACCTTGAACATCTGGTCAACGGTCACATCAACAATCTCTTTTTTATCCCGCTCCACCGCCTCGGCCACGGCCTGATAGATAGGTACGGTGCCAAGCGGCACCGGGCAGTTTGCCAGGATTCCCCTCCGCACCGCATCAAGATCACCGCCCATGGAAAGATCCATGACCGTATCAGCGCCAGCCTTGACCGCCACCCGTAATTTTTCCAACTCTTCCTCAAGACTGGCAATATCCTTGGAGGAACCGATATTGGCATTGACCTTGGTGAAGGTATTCTTGCCAATGCCGATAATCTTCTCAAAATCATGATGGTGATTCTTGGTGATCGCAATGGTTCCCAACGCCACACCCGCCATCAATTGCTCAACAGGAAGAGACTCATAGCGTGCGCATGCTTCAAACAAGGGGGTGACGACACCGTTCAGCGCGTCCTCTCTAATACTCATTATGCTACTCCTTACACGGGATTATATCAAAAATTCAGCATACCCGACCGGCAGGCCTTATCGGATTACAGTTACACTCAGCACGACTGCCAACTATCCAGAACACAAACAGTTTCGTTATTATATATACTGTCTTGGCAATGTTCTCAAGTGTCACATGACCAATAATCTCATTTTCACCCTGGAAAGCAACACCGCACCGACAAAATCACACCAACACTATTACCCGGACACTCATCGTATAGCTTTCACTAAATCAGTCTTGGTGTTCTCGCAGAAAGTCAGACGCCGAATGATTGTGTATGAATAATTGCAGAGAGTTACATGGCGTAAAGTTACTCATGTTTTCTAATTGACTATTTTTAAATAATAGCATAGTCTAACTATATTAAGCCCTGTAATTATCCTGAATTAAGATGTCAATACAGGCACATCCGCAGCTGCGACCTTGATCTTTGCCCCAAAAAAAAACATCTCTTATCGATTCAATATAGACTTTAGTCTGCCCGACAACTAACTGGAGGAAACAGTCATGAGACGGCCATCCACTCTCATTTTTGGATTAATTATCGGCGTTTTTGTCTGCCTTGTTGCTACTCTCTCCGCCAACGTCTGTTATGCCACCGATGTCTCGGGCACCATTTCTACAAACACTACGTGGAAGACAGTCAACTCTCCCTTTCGTGTTATCAGCAATATCACCGTGGCTGCAGGCGCCACCCTGACGATAGAGCCAGGGGTTATCATTCAATTCAACGATAACGTCGGAATGTGGGTCGATGGTACCCTGCAGGCCAAAGGTACCGCTGGTTCACCCATCACCTTCACCGGCACCACTGAGGCCGCCGACTGGTGGCGGGCTATTTTTGTCCAGAATGCTGGAGTGGCCGACCTCCAGTGGGCCACCATCAGATACGGGGGCTATTATGAGGGAATTGGTCTGGACAAGACAGGGACTGGCGATCTTTCCCTCACCAACTCCACCATCTCCAATACCCGGGGTACAGGATTGCAAGTCGCTAGCAGTGGCCCAGTCACTCTCACCACTTCCACCTTCACCGCCAACAGCCACTCCGGCCTCTCTCTCAAATCAGGGCCTGTGACCGCCACCGGCTGTACCTTCAGCAGCAACGGCCTGTACGGTCTTCTGCAGACAATCAATGAATCCATTGTCTACGCTGACAACATCTTCTCTGACAACCCCGGGGGAGGCGTGGGAGTTGAGGGTGGCACGATGGGTGAAAATATTACCTGGCAGCCTGCCGGCAACCCCTTTCGTATTCTTGGTAATATCACCGTAGCTGCAGATGTCACCCTGACGATAGAGCCAGGGGGTATCATTCAATTCAACGACAACCTTGGAATGTGGGTCGATGGCACCCTGCAGGCCAAAGGCAGCGCCGGTTCACCCATCACCTTCACCGGCACCACTGAGACCATTGACTGGTGGCGGGCTATTTTTGTCCAGAATGCTGGCTCAGCCATTCTTGACTGGTGCGACATCGGCTACGCTGGATACTACGAAGGTGCAGGAATCCTCAAAACAGGAACCGGCTCCCTCAGCCTCCAGAATTCCATCCTCCATCACCATAGAGGCGATGGTCTACGCATCAGTGCAGGCGCATCTTCCTTTACCTCGGCCAACAATACCTTTCACACCAATAACTTCGGCGTCAGTCTGGGCATCGACATCTCCTTTGATGACAACAGCTCCGACTTTCACAGCAACAATGTTGATCTCTTTTCTGGTGGCGGCACCATCAGCACAGCAGTTATCTGGAACCTCAAGCCTGCGTATTCCCTCCTGGTTAATAGCAACATAACCATCCAGGAAGGAGCCTCTTTGACCGTCAAGCCTGGAACCGTGGTCAAGTTCAACGACAATATCGGACTGTGGGTAAACGGACGGCTCAATGCCCAGGGACTGGCCACCGCCCCCATCTATTTTACCGACTGGCGGGATGACAACGTCGGCGGCGATGCCAATGGCGATAGCAACGCATCAGCGTCAGGGGCCGACTGGTGGCGGGCTATCTTTGTCCAGAATGCTGGAGTGGCCGACCTCCAGTGGGCCACCATCAGATACGGGGGCTATTATGAGGGAATTGGTCTGGACAAGACAGGGACTGGCGATCTTTCCCTCACCAACTCCACCATCTCCAATACCCGGGGTACAGGATTGCGCCTCAGCGGCAGCAGTGGTAATCATGCCATCTCCCGCAGTACTTTTTCCTTGAATCAGACCGGAATTCACGTTCTTAATCAGACGACCCCGGTCTCGATCAATGGCAACCAGATTCTCGGAAACAGCAGTTACGGCATCCTCAACCAAGGCTCTGCTGAAGTTGATGGCCGCCACACCTGGTGGGGACATTCCTCCGGACCCAAGCACACCACCCTCAATCCGAATGGAGAGGGTGACACCGTCAGTAATGGTGTCCTCTTTGAACCATGGAGCACGAACCCGGCCACCGGCGCCATTCTTGCCCCCTTACGCTCGGGCACACTGGTTCAGGGCGACACCCTGCGTTTCCTGGGCTCAGCTTTCTTAGCTCCCGCAACCGGCTACGCCTGGGATTTCGGTGCTGACAGGACATCATCACAGCAGAATCCAGGCCTGGTCAATTTCCCGAACCTGGGCACTCATCAAATCATCTTGTCCTATACCTATAACAATGTTCAGGATCCGGCTCCAGACCGCCGCGCCTTTAATGTAGTATCAGACAACGGGGCCTACCCTGATCTGCGGGTGAGCAATATTGTCCTGCCGACCAGCCTCGCCATCGGCCAATCGACCACCATCACCTACACCGCTCAAAATTCAGGCCCTGGCGCCATGACTGGCGTCCCATGGAAGGATACCCTTTATTTTTCCAGAGATCCCTATCTTGACGCTGATGATACCTGGTTGAGTACGGTCTCCATGAACACCACAGTAGCCAGTGGTTCCTCCTATCAAGGAGCCATCACCGCTACACTGCCGGCGGCAGTGGAAGGGGCCAATTACTTGATCCTGTCTCTGAACGATGAATGGCACGTGGTTGAACAGCATCGACTGAACAACGAACGGGCAATAGAAGTCAACGTAATGATTCCGGCGCTGGAGAGCGGTATCAACAAACCCGTAAGCTTCAACGCAGGCCAGGTGGAACACTACTTCAAAGTGAGTGCTCCGGGCAGCCAGAACCTGCTCTTGAACCTGAACCTGCCTCCGGGCCTTGAGGCCTATGTCCGCTACGGCGCCTTGCCCACCAGGAGCACCTATGATTACCGGTTTACAGACAGTCAGTTCTCTCTCCCCAACGCCATGGCAGGAGATTGGTACATCCTGATTTACGGCACGACACAGGTGGCTGGCGAATACAGTATCCAGTACTTTGCCGCGAACCTGGCGCTGACAGGTGTTTTCCCCGGCAAGCTAAGCACACTCAGCGATATTGAACTGCTGTTAAGCGGAGCCGGATTTATGACTCCCCTGGACGTGAAACTCATTGCTGCCGACAATGCTGAGTTTACCCCTGACTCCGTGGAAATAGACTCTTTTACCCAGGCCGCCGCCTTCTTCTCCGCCGGATCTTTACCCGCCGGTACGTATAAAGTGCGCATCAGCCGCAACGGTGATACTTCCGAGCTGAGCTCAGCCCTGGAAATCATCGACCAGGGCGAGGCAAAACTGGAAACAAGGTTGATCCTGCCGGCCGCCTTTGGCTATCACGGGTTGGCTACCGTTTATGTAGAATATAAAAATGTTGGCAATGCCCCCATGCCAGCGCCGCTGCTGCTGGTGACAGCCGCACAGAAAGGCCAGGAGAGGGCACTCATGACCCTGGACCAGACAAGACTCAGCTCAGGATTCTGGACATCGGCCATACCGGCAGGCTTTTCCAACTCCGTACAGTTTCTGGCATCCGGTGAAAAACCGGGGATGTTGCAGCCCGGTGAATCACGTCGCGTGCCGGTATATTATGCCGGGTGGCAAACGCCATGGGATTTTAGTTATCCCCCATTCGAATGGAACGTAGGCGTACTGGATGCAAATAACACCACCCCGGTCGCCTGGGCCGATATGAAAAACGGCATGCGGCCCGCTTATGTGAATCAAGAAGCATGGGATGTGGTGTGGCATAATTTCACTTCCCTGGTCGGCCCCACCTGGGGCGACTATGTTGCCATGCTTAGCCGCAATGCCCTCTATCTGTACCGGCAGGGCCAGCGGGTGGACGATATAGAGCCTCTGCTGTCAATGGCTTTCCGTCAGGCCGACGGGCTGAGTCCTTTATCGACGTTGGCAACTGGCATTGATGCGGTAATCGAGGCCCCCGGGCTGCCCATCACTTTTGAACGATCCTACGGCCAACCGATCTCGCGCCGCTTTGAACTGGGGGCGCTGGGACGAGGCTGGACCCATAACTGGCAATATAAATTAACCACCGAAGACGACGGCACAGTCGTGATCACCGACATGACAGGCACTCCGCGCCTCTTTCAGCCCGACAGCCGTTATGCCAATCGATATCTGGCCCAGCCCGGCGATCAGGGCGCTCTCCGCTTTTCGTCCGCCACAGGCTACATCTTGACCGAGTCCAATGGTCTTATCCAGTTTTTTTCAGCGGATGGCCAGCTGAATTACATCGAGGATACCAATGGCAACCGCATCACCTGCACTTATTCTGGCGGCTTACTGACCAGCCTGACCCATTCTGCTGGTCCGGCAATGACAATCACCTACACTAACGGTTTGATCAGCAGTGTAGCCGATCATCTTAACCGTCAGACAAAATATACCTACAATGACCAGCATCTGGCCTCCGTTACGACGTATGACGGGCAGATCACCACGTATACGTATAATGTCTCAGCAGGGACACCTGCGCTGCATGGACTGACTAAAACCCGCCTTCCCGACGGCACACACCGTTTTTTCACCTATGATGATCAGGGACGCCTGGCTACCGCCTCTCGTGATAATGATAATGAAAAAACAGCCTTTTCCTACAGCGATGGCCGGGTGAATGTCACCGATGCCCTGAGTCATACCAATCGCTTTTTCTTTGATTATGCAGGACGTCTGGTCAAGGGAGAAAACGCCTTGGGCGAGGCCCAGCAAATGAGCTTTGACGAGCTGGGCAACCTTGTCGGAGTGACAGATCCTGCCGGCATCAGCACTAGATTTACCTATGACCGGAAGGGTAATCTCACTGAACTCTCCGATGCGATGCATCAAAAAACCACCTTCACTCATACGAGCACATATAATCGACTGGCCTCGGTCACCGATGCCAAGGGAAACCGCTCTGTTTACGGGTATGACAGCAAAGGTAATCTTTCCTCCGTCGCTTACCCTGACGGCAGCGCCGAAAACTGGGCATACGATTCACAGGGCAATGCCATTACCTGGTCCAACCGGCGACAACACCCCATAAAGTATGCCTATGATGCGCAAGGCCGCATCATAGACAAGACCTATGCGGATGCTTCCTCAATTACATACACCTATGACACACGCGGCAACCTTAAAACAGCTGTGGATTCTCAGGGAGCCATGAATTTCACCTATAATGCCAAGGATTGGCTTACCCGGATCAACTATCCCGGTAATCGATATCTGGCTTTTACCTATGATGGTGCCGGTCGTCGCAAGTCCAGCAAAGACCAGCTAGAATATCAGGTCAACTATGAATATAATGACGCCGGCCGTCTCAGTCGTTTGTCGGATGGTGCCAACACTGACATTGTCGTGTATGTTTACGACACCCTTGGTCGTTTAACACGGAAAACCATGGGCAACGGCGTATATGCCGTTTATGCCTATGATGCGGCCGACCGACTGCTGAGCCTGATCAACCATAAGCCGAACAATGCAATACTGTCCCGTTTTGCATACACCTACGATAGCCGGGGCAGGCGCACCTCCATGACCACCCATTATGGCGTCTGGACTTACTCGTATGACGATCTTGGCCAATTGACCCGGGCAATATTGACATCAACTAATTCTAAAATTGCCGACCAGGATTTATCCTACGAATATGACGCCATGGGCAACCGGATCAAGACCGTGGAAAACGGTAAGACCGAAGCCTATAAGGAAAATTCCCTTAATCAGGTGGTCGAAGCCGGCGACCGGACCTACACCTATGATGCTGACGGCAACCTGGTTCAGGAAACCGGCCCGGACGGCACAACCATCTATTCCTACAATGATGAAAACCGGATGATCGGCGTGACCAAGGGTGGAGATACCTGGCAATACACCTATGATGCCCTGGACAACCGGGTTGCTATCGATGAAAATGGCAGTGTGACTCATTACGTCGTTGATCCCATCGGCTTGGGCAATACGGTGGGAGAATACGCGGCCGACGGCGCACTGATCACCCGGTACACCCATGGATTCAGTCTATTGAACAGAAAGCTCCCCTCCGGCTTATCGGATTACTACACCTTCGATCCGATGGGCAATACCAGTGAGCTGACCGGATCGGCCGGTGTATTGCGTAATGCCTATGCGTACCAGCCATTCGGCAGAACCCTGCTGGCAAACCAGACCGTTCCCAATCCGTTCCGATTCGTCGGGGCATTAGGGGTCATGGCCGATGCCACGGGTCTTCATTATATGCGGGCAAGACACTATGATTCACAAACTGGAAGATTTACTGCCAGGGATCCCATCGGGCTTGCTGGCGGTGATGTAAATCTTTACCGCTACGTAATGAATTTTCCGTCCGGTTTGATCGATCCTACAGGATTAGCTCCATCTGATGATGTTTTTGAATATATAGAGGGGTTAGAAAAATATAAGAAGGAAATGGGCGAAGGGGCAACCAAAGCAGCTCATGCAATACCAAAGGCTATCGGCAACAGCTTGATATCTTGGACTGGTGGAGCAGTAGCTTCTATCGGCGTAGGCGCTCTTGCCACTCAGGCCATCACCGGGATTGTCGTTTTTTCAAATCCAGTTACGGCAGGACTGATTGTGGGCGGCACACTGGTTGCGTTAGCGCCGGATGCGCTTAGCTGGGCTGCCTCGAAATGGGATCGCTGGCGCAACCCGCCAACTAAAATTATTCCGCCAACCAAAGCAGCCACCCGTGGCGACAGCGGCTCTGCCGGTTCCCAGGATCCCAACCAGAAGACAACCGTCTCCGGCTACGGCAGCAATAATTTTGTGGACAAAGAGCAACTGCTGCTCTACCGCATAGACTTTGAAAACCACAGCAAGGCCCTGGCTCCGGCCCAGGTTGTACAGATCAGCGATCCACTGTCAGCCAGTCTTGACTGGTCCACTTTCGAAATCACCGAGATCGGTTTCGGGTCCGTTATGATCCCGGTTCCTTCCGGGAATAACTACTTTAAAGGCAGTGTCGATTACACCTACACAGATGAGGAGTATAATCTGGACATTGAGGTTCAGGTCGAGGTCTGGATCGAAAACGGTACGGTTTATGCCAATTTCTTCACAATCGACCCAATAACCGGCTTACCTCCGGATGTGAAGGTGGGCTTTCTCATGCCGGAAAACGAGACCGGTCGCGGCCAGGGTCACATCGGCTATGCCGTCAAGCCAGTAAGCGGAATTGCCACCGGTACAGCCATCCGTAATGTGGCCACTATCCAGTTTGACTTCAGCCTCGCAATTGACACCAATCAGGTTGACCCTCTGGACAAGACCAAAGGAACTGATCCTGCCAAAGAGGCCCTGGTTACCTTTGATCTACTCGCTCCCAAGAGCGCCATGAATGCTCTCGCGCCCATCCAGCCAAACAGGAATTTCACTGTCTCCTGGAGCGGCAGTGATGGCAGCAACGGCTCAGGTATACGCAGCTATGACGTTTACATCAAGGACAACACTGGCAGCTGGGATATCTGGCTGCAAAATACCACTGAGGAGTCAGCCACCTACACCGGGGAAAACGGCCATCTCTACTCTTTTTATGTAACCGCCTCCGACAACGTAGGCAATCAGGAAATAAAGCCGGCAGTATTAGAGACGAAAACCAGGATCACACTGCCGACCCTCACCGTCATCCAGGCGGGAGGTGATACCCCCATGATCAACGCTGATGGCTGCCTGCTGAACTGGCTTGACAACATCGGCACCTGCACGGCCGATCAGGGGACAGCCATTACTCTGGCTGCCAATACAGCAGGTAAATTTGACTGGATCGGATGGTCTGCTCCTACCGGTTCCATCACCTGCGACGACAAAAAGGATTGTTCCTTTACCCTGGGCAAGGATTCATCAGTGACTGGAACCTTTGACGATTCCTTCCCTTGGCCCATCTTCCTGCCGGCAATTCTGAAGGCCTCTCCTAAACTGTAAACTGAACCGGCGGCCTGTCCGCTCTCATACCCTTGAGAGCGGACAGGCCCATCAGCTTATGAATGAGACGTTCCGCAACTTTCCAGCACGGGCCGTGCAGGAAAGTTGCGAACCCTGACGATGATGATGGTGACACAGTATTTGTATCAGTCTTGGTGAGTATACTGATAAAATAACAGACAAGTGACTTTTTCAGGTATCCAAATATCTTAAAAGTGTGTATTTTGTTATTTTAATCATACCATGTTCTGTTTTGTCCTTTTTCTCTTTCATTGTATACTTACGTTATCATCATGAGATTCTCTTCAATGCATCAAAAACACAAGCCCTTTTCAAATCCTGTCCACCGGATTCAATCCGAGCACGGTTTCACTCTCATTGAACTGCTGGTCGTCCTCATCATCATTGGCATCCTGGCCGGATATGTCGGCCCGAAGATCATGGGACACCCGGAAAAGGCCAAACGTACCATGGCTGCCGTTCAAATCACCAGCCTGGAAACAGCCATTGAATCCTATAGACTCGACAATGGCTTTTACCCCTCCACAGAGCAAGGGCTGCAAGCCCTGGTCGAGGCCCCGTCCACCGGCCGACTTCCCGCCAAATGGAAGACCGGTGGCTATCTTACTAAAGGAAAAGTTCCGCAGGACCCCTGGGGCAATGACTACGTCTATCTCTGCCCGGGGAGCCACAGCGACTTTGATATCACCTCGTATGGCGCTGACGGTCAGTCAGGCGGCGAAGGCGACGATATGGATATCAACAACTGGACTATTGAATAAAGGGTCTTTAAGATGGTGATATGAATATCCCTCTGATCAACTCTACCCTCAAAACATATCGCAGATTTCACCCCTCCCTTTTTCTGCATAATCAAAGCAAAAGCCAGCAGGGTTTTACCCTGCTGGAGCTGATCATCGTCTGCCTGCTGATCACGGTCAGCCTGGCATTCAGCGTCCCCAATCTTCGTCAGGCCCTGGTCGTTGACCAGCTTTCCGCCAGCTCCAGAAAGGTCATCGCTTTGATCAGAGAAGTACGAACCCTGGCAGCACAAGAACAGCAGCCCTATCTGATACACTTTGATCTTGACGGAGAAAAGATATGGTATCAACAAGATACCTACGGATCAGATATCGAAAACGAGCAAGAGAATCATCATCCCTCCATCCAGCTCCCGCCATCCGTTCATCTCCAGGATATTCTGACCGGAGACACGGAAAAGAAAACCTCCGGGGACGTTGCCCTCTGGATCAACAAACAGGGATATATGGAGCAGACCATACTCCATCTGGCCGATGACCAGGACAATATAATCAGCCTTGTGCTTTTTCCCTTTCTCAGTACCATAAAAGTCTATGACACCTATATCGGTCTGGAATAAACACCACCTCTCCTCCCTCCCGAGGCCGGCGCGAAGAGATCATTCATCACCACGAGGAGATGATGGCTTCACCCTGCTTGAGGTCATGATTGCCATTTCCCTGCTCGCCATTGCCCTGACCACGCTCTTTGGTTCCCAATCTCAAAGCGTCTCTCTGGGGCTAAGGACCAAGTTCAACACCCAGGCACCACTTCTGGCCCAACTGAAACTGGCGGAATTTGCCGGTGCTCCCGAAAGACCTACCGCCGACAGTGGTGATTTCGGGGATGAGTTTCCAGGCTTTCAATGGCAGGTGGAAACAGAAGAAGCGACCCTGGAGACGACGCCAAAAGTGAGCCTGCTGGAGGGCAATCTGCAACGGCTCACCCTGATCATTTCCTGGGGTGAGAACCACTATTCATATCAGATTCAAAGCTACCTGCTCAAAAAACAGGCAGAATGATGCAGAAAAGAACAGACAGGGACAGCGGCTTCACCCTTCTCGAAATCCTGATGGCCATTTCCATCTTTGCCATCGTCATCTCTCTGGCATACGGCTCATACCGGGCTACTTTCCGCATTATTGACAGCACGGAATCACAGACCGAGATATACACCAAGGCCAGCATCGCCATGGATCGGCTCCGCAGCGACCTCGGCTCCCTCTATCTGGGAACAAGCGGTTTTCTGCAAGGAAAACCGCAAACCCTTGGCAGCAAAGAGGCAGACACGATGCGGTTTACCTCCACCGCCCATCTTGTCTTGAAGAGGAAGGAACAAACAGCCGGATACGCCACCATAAGTTATACCGTAGAAGAAGACCCCGAAACCCAAAACCTGCGCCTCTTCCGCCTGGACAAACCTTTCCGCCCCGTAGAGACCGAAGACCCGGACACAAGCAAAGGATTGCTCCTCTGCGATGGCTTACAGGAGGTCCGCTTTCTCTACCACAGTCATGATCAGGGGCAGCTGGACAACTGGGACTCCAAGGAAATCGAAAAGTCTGACACCAATGCGCAAAGGCTCCCGGACAGGATTGAGATCACCCTGCTTTTTATGAGTCCCGTCCCTGACGACAAACCTATCCGCTTCAGCACGGCAGTCACTTTTCCCGGCACGGATCGCATAGTGGAGACGCCTTAAGATGCTTTCCCCCTTGCGAAATAATCGAGGCATGGCCTTGCTGATTGCCTTAACCGTCATCAGCCTGATTATCGCCCTCACCATACAATTCAACAAAAACATGCGCCAGAATCTTCTGGCCTCGGGCACCCAGAGCACTCAATTCAGACTCGAGGTCATGGCCAGGTCCGGAGTCGAGCTCGCCATGGCAGTCCTGCTCAAAGACGCACAAGAGAATGAACACGATTCTCTCCAGGATTCATGGGCGCTCCTGGCAGACGAAAAGCTATCTCAGCTTTTTGACCTTGGTTCCCTGACAATAGAGATCAGTGACAACAGTGGAAAATTCCAGATCAACAGTCTTGTCCAGAGCAAAAACCAGCAACAACCGGATACTCCCCCTGACCAGGCAGCCGCGCAGGAACAGGATGCCCGCAACATCCTGTGGCGACTGCTCCGCGGCAAACCGTTTAACGTGGATGACGGTGATGCCAGGAAGATCATTGACTCGCTTATCGACTGGATTGATGCCGAAGATGGTGACTGGGAACAGGAGTTCGGTGCCGAATCCAGTTATTACCTGTCTCTGGAGACGCCCTACCCCTGCAAAAACGGCCCGGTCGAATTCGTTGAGGAGTTACTTCTGGTACAGGGATTCACCCCTGAGCTGCTCTTTGGCACGGATAAACATCCCGGTCTGGCCCCGTTGCTGACCACCCAGGGAAAGGATGGCCTGATCAACATCAACACCGCCGCCCCTCTCCTGCTCCAGGCGCTGCATGACGACTTGACAAATGAAATGGCAGAGGATATGCAGACATTCAGAACAGATATAAACAATAAGGACAAACTGGCCTCAACAGCATGGGTGACCGAGATACTCCCTTCCCTTACCGGAGAAAATACGTTAAAGAATATAACGGTAAAGAGTAATTCCTTTACCGTTTTCTCTCATGCCCGACTGGATTCTACTGAAAAAAACATTATGGCAACCGTACAACGAGATAACAAGAAGACAGCCCTCCTGAGCTGGAAAGTTGAATAAGCAATGAGCAGTAAATCTATTGCCATTGATATTACACACGACGTGATCACCGCAATCGCCTATACGGTTGATGCCAGAGTCATGCAGATCGCGGGTCAGGCGGTGGTGATCGTGGCCGGTCGTCCTCTTGAAGAGGCTGTGGCCGAACTGCGTCAGAAGATTGATTTTCAAGGAGCCTCCTGCCATATCGCCCTTGAGGCCGATTCTTTTTTTTATCGCAACCTTGCGCTGCCCTTTACCGACAGTAAAACCATCAACAAGATCCTGCCCCTTGAGCTGGAAGAGAATACCCCGGTAAAAATAGACGGCCTGCTCATTGATTCACTGATCACCAGGGACGACACACAGAAAAGCCAGATCATCGCCGCCATGATTGATCGGGAATTACTGGCAAAACAACTTGCAACCCTGCAGGCGCTGGGGATTGACCCGGAAACCGTGACTGTTTCCGCCCTCCCGACCGCCCTTCGTCTGGCTCATACCCCTGGGCTCCCCTCAGATATGCTTCTCCTTGATATAGACCTGCAACGGGCAACACTCATTCTTGTCCATGCAGGTCACATCACTCTGATCCGAACGCTTGTTTTTGACTCAGGCCTTCAGTCCGGATTCCAGATTGATCAGGAGAGCCTTGCTATCAAGGTTTTTCGACCCGAAAATATTGAGAGCACCTTCCAGGCATTGCTCACCGCCATTCAACAGACCCTGCAATCGATATTCCATACCCATGAGCTTGCCGTTTACCTGAGCGGGCCTATCGGTTCCATGGCAGGAACAGCAGAGCGGATACAGACCGGACTCGGCGACCTCTGCCAAAGCTGTAACCTGGCCGAGGCCGACTCGTCAGGGCAATTCGAACTGCAATTCGTGCCGCCCATTGACGAGAAATGGCCGTCCGGCATCATGGACGATTGTGTCAACCTTGGCTGGCAGATAACAAAAAACTGGAAGAGCTTCAACTTCCGCAAGGAGGCCTTTGCCACCAAAAAATCATTCAGCGACAGGGCACTGGCCATTGCCATCACTCTGCCGCTGATCTCAGCGGCCCTGTTGGCAATGATATACCTCTGGGTCGATTATCGCAGTTTACTCAAAGAACAAAACGACCTCAACGCTCAGATCCGTGCCGTCTTTACTGAAACCCTGCCGGAAGTAACCAGGATTGTTGATCCCATCCAGCAGCTCCAGGTCAAAATCCGCGAGACCAGACAGGGCGCCATGGGCAAGGATAGTGCCCTGCCCGCAATCACCATCCTCGATATCCTGGCCGAGATCTCCGTAAACATCCCCGAATCACTGGATGTCCGTCTGGCGCGCTTCGTGGTGGATGACAGCGGCCTGCGACTGAAGGGCACAACCGACACCTTCAACACCGTGGACGCAATCAAGAAAGGGCTGGAGCAATCTCCCGCTTTCAACAGTGTTGAAATCAGCGCCGCAAATCTTGATCCCAAAAGCTCAAAGATCCGGTTTGAACTGAAACTGACCATGAGGGGCGCCTGATCCATGACGATTTTGACTCTGCAAAAGGCCATCCAGACTGTTCTGGGCAGGACCGGGTTGAACAAACTTGAAAAAAGGGAAAAACGTATTGTTCTGGTCGGCGGCGTCTTCCTCATCTGTTTTACTCTTTTTCACCTTGCCGTTTCCCCCCTGCTTACATCCCGGCAACAGACGCAAAAAGCGCTGATCCAAAAGAAAAAAGATATCACCCAGATCCGGCAACTCCAGGAAGAGTATCAGAATTTACAGGGCCAGGCGCTCGACATCCAGAACAGGTTGCAAAAAAGAAGCCCCTCGTTTACTCTCTTTTCATTTATTGAAGAGCAAGCCACAAAGGCCGAGGTCAAACAACGGATCAACTCCATGACCCCTTCAACCTCCGAGGGAGAAGGGGTCATGCAGGAGTCTCGGGTTGATCTCAAACTTGAGCAGATCTCTCTGCGGCAACTGGTAGCTTTTCTGCAGCAGGTTGAATCGACAGACGATGCCGTCGTGATCAAACGTATCTCTATCCAGGAAAACAGCAAGGCGGAAGGCGTGCTTGATGCGGTGATGCAGATCATAACATTTACAAAGAAATCGTGACCATGACCGTTTCTCAAAACACTTTCTGGCGTTGGCCGCTCTATTTGATCTACGCCCTGTTTATTATTACGCTCTTCCTCTATCTCCGTTTTCCGACGCAAGAGTTCAAAACCTTCTGCACCGATCTCATCTCTCTGCATCTGCCGGGCTATGAGAACTCCATCGCGTCGCTGCACTATCGGTTTCCACTCACCCTTGTGGCCCGCAACCTGCAACTGCAAGCCAAAAGCAATGCGGCACAAGGTCGCTCTTCATCCATCCCTGGTGCGAGCGACACAGGGCCATCCATGGCCCAAGGTAGCTCTTCATCCATCCCTGGTGCGAGCGACACAGGGCCATCCATGGCCCAAGAGACATTTGCAATACAACAAATCGACATCACCCCGGACCTTACCGCTCCGGGAACAAACTTCTCACTCGCCATCACCGCCTACGGGGGAACACACCGGATTCTCCTGGAGCTCGATCGCGCCGACCTCACATTCACCATGCCGAAAATAGAGATCGAGACGCTTGACCTGACAAACCTGACCTGGCTGAAGACACAGACCGGCCGCACCATAACCGGCCTGTTCACCGCCCAGGGAAGCTATGCAGGACAAATAGGCCAGGATATCTCCCTGGGCGCCGGGGAGGGCTCTGCCCAGCTCACAGGTGGCACCTTTGAGCTGCTCGAGACAATCCTTTCCCTGAACAGCATTGATCTCGAAAAGGGCGAGGCGCTCTTCAAACTGCAGGATCAGAAGCTTCTTCTCAGCAACGGAAAATTCAACGGCAAAGAGGTGACGGGGACATTTTCAGGTCAGATCTCTTCGCTTAATTCAAAAGTTGCGGCCATGCAGCTTGAGATGACAGGTGCCTTGACTCCCTTGCCCGCCCTGATAGAAAAGAGCGGCCAAGCCCAACCCCTGTTACGCCAGGGACAACAGAAGCAAGCGGGTCTTCCCTTTCAACTGAAAGGGACCATCAGCAAACCCGTCTTTCTCTTTGACTCATAGCCATGCATGATATAATGATCAATTATCTCAAAAAAACAATCCCCTTTATCATCATCACCATACTTGCGGCTGGCGGGGTTGAAACATTCTACAGGATTACCTTCACTCAACTCCTGCAGGGAAGTCCGGCGCCAACGAAAGCCGAGGTGACCGATGTAGTTGCAGCACCTGTTAAAAGCGTAGAGAGACGACCACTTGATTATCAGGCTATTCTTACCCGTAATCTTTTTGGCCCTCCCCCGGAAGAGATAAAATCGGCAGCAGTGAAAGAAGAGGCGGTTGACCCTGCCACACTGGCCGCGACCTCGCTTGAGTTGAGCCTGCTTGGCACCATTACAGGGCCGTCCAAAAACCGCCGCGCCATTCTCCTTGACAAAAGAACGAGCTTACAGAATATCTATTATCAAGGCGACATGGTCCAAAGCGCTCTCATCAAAGATATTCAACGCCAACAAATTATCCTCAACGTCAACGGTACAGATGAGATTCTTGTCCCTGAAACCTCCAAAAAGAATCCCTCTACCGCCATGAATCCTAACATCTTTTATCAGATACCACCGGGAACAGAGCAGGAACAACCACCCGAAATGAATCAAGAAGGTATAGAGCCGGTTGATTACCCAGAAGCTGAAACCCCACAATAAAGACCATGACAACCTCTGGCGACATGGCGAATTCCGTCCGACAACAATCATCCTCGCCTGGGCGGAAATCCATGCCAGGATGAATGTACAATAAGAGATCCCCGACAGAAGCGCTCGGGAATGACATCCTGATCATTTTGCAAGAGCCTCATGATAGAAGCCAATGAAACAGAAGCAAAGACAATCCGATCGTCTCCCTGACATTTTTTCCACCCAACAAGAACAGCAAGCAGGAAAACCCATGAACTTCATTCATTTTTCAACACTCTCTTTCAAACGCAAGGCGCTTTGCCTGTCCCTCCTTGTCACCCTTCTGCTGCAATTGACTCCCTATCTCCATGCAGCCAAGGATGCAGCACCACAACAGTCGGCAAAGCAGTCGGCGAAGCAGGATTCAGATAAATTCATCACCATTGATTTCAACAATGTTGATATTCTGCTGTTCATAAAATATATCAGTGAGTTGACCGGTAAAAATTTTGTGGTCGATAAGGCGATACAGGGGAATATAACAATCATATCTCCCACCAAGATATCTGAAGATGAAGCGTATCAACTCTTTGAATCGGTTCTTGACGTACACGGCTTCGCTACCGTTCCGGCCGGCACCATCACCAAAATCATGCCGGTGTCACGTGTGCCTTCACAGAACATCAACACCCTCAGACATGGTGACGCATCTCCACCCGAAGACAGGATCGTCACCCAGCTTATCCCCCTGCAATATACCTCTCCTGAAGAAATGAAAAAGGTGCTGGCCCCCCTTGTCTCCAAAACATCCGTGGTCATTGCCCACACCCAGTCAGGGATGCTGATTGTCACCGAAACCCTCTCCAACATCCAGAAACTGCTGACCATTATCGACTCCATTGATATCCCGCTCGCAGAGGAAGAGATTGCCGTTCTCCCTCTCAAACACGCCTCAGCGACCGTGGCGGCCACGGCCATCAATACCATTTTCCAGCAAGCCCCCGGCCCCCCTAAAGAGGGTAAACCGTCTACCTTCAAGATCGTGGCCTATGAGCCCATCAACAGTATTATTCTGGTGGCGACACCCATAAATATCGCCCGGGTGAAAGAGCTGCTAACCATGCTTGACACGGAGATGAAGCAGAACGAGGGGAATATCCAGGTGGTCTATCTGCAACATGCTACGGCCAAGGAACTGGCAACGGTCTTAACCGCCCTGCCTGGTCAACAGAGCAGTAATCCGGCCAATAAACAAGGCGAGCTTCCGGCCATCTCCAAAGATGTCAAGATCATGGCCGATACGGAAACCAATTCCCTGATCATCACCGCCTCCCGTTCCGAATTCCAGGAACTGGACAATGTCATCAAGAAGCTCGATATCCCCAGACGGATGGTCTACCTGGAGGCGCTGATCATGGAGGTCGATGCCGATGCCACCTTTGATGTGGGGGTCAACTGGATGGCGGGCGGTGAGTTTGCCGATGGAACAGGACAGATGCTCACCGGGTTTGGCGGCAGCGCTGGGTATAAACTGATAAACACCGTTCCTACTGATCCCGCTGCTGCTGCCATCGGCCCGGGATTTAACTTGGGCGTTTTAAAACAGGGCATTGAGATCGGCGGCATCACCTTCCCGAACATCGGCGCCGTACTCAAGGCCTATAAGACAGACAGTAATGTCAATGTCATTGCCACCCCGCAGATCCTGACCACCGACAATAAAAAGGCGGAAATCAGCATCGGCGAGAACACGCCTTATCTCACCAGAACACAGGAATCAATAGGCACGAACCCGGATCCGAATGCAGGCTCCATCGGCTACCAGAACTATGAATACAAGGATATCGCCACCAAGCTGACCATCACACCCCAGATCAACCAAGCCGATATCCTGCGCCTGGAAATCGCCACCGAGGTCAGCAAGCTCAAGGCCGGCTCTGCGGCTGACAAACCCACCACCTTCAAGCGCACCGCCACCACCACCGTCCTTGTCAAAGACAACAATACCATTGTCATCGGCGGCATCATCGGCCAGGACGACACCGAAGGCGAGTACAAGATTCCGATCCTGGGCGATATCCCGGTGATCGGCTGGCTCTTCAAGGAAAAAAGTACCAGCCGCAAGAAGACCAACATGTTCATCTTCATCACCCCCCGGATCATTAAAAATCCTGGCGATATGGCCGGGGTCACCGAACTCAAAACTGACACCATCGAAAAGGATCTTCCGGAAGCAAGGCAATACCTGCTAAACCCGACGGACAATACAAACGCCATGTCCTTGATCGACCAAGGATTTGAGCAGCTGCAGAAAGAAAAATACCAGGAGGCCAGAGCATCTTTCGACAAGGCCCTGACTCTTGACCCTTACAACCCTTACGCCCAGTTCAACCTGGCCGCCATCAGCGAGAAAGAAGGCAATCCCCAGCAGGCGATCACGTACTACCAGACGATCCTGGACAATAACAGGGCGCAGGGAGCGATTAACGCCTCCAGTTCCAAAATGGTCGACAGCACTCTCCTTGCAACCATTCAGGAAAATCTTACGCGCTTGCAGAAGACACAGCCAGCCCCCAGGGAATCCAATAAATAATCAATAAAAAAATCCCGGACTCACACGATCCGGGTAGGCACTCATGAACCAGTTACCAAACATCCTGACTGAACGCCTCAACCTGCCCCCTGAGGCCTGGGAACAGGCAATGGAGACGCAGGCCGAAAAAGGCGGCCAACTGGTCCGCATCCTGATCAGACTGAATACCCTTGACGAGATTGATCTCCTGGAAGCCCTGGGGGAACAGTTACACATGGAGAGCGCCCGCACGCTGCCGCCAGAGATTCAGACTGATTTCACCGCCAGCGTCCCTATCGCCTTTCTGAAAAAAAACGGCATGGTGCCGGTGGCAACCCTGGATGACGCCTATATTGCCATCAATGACCCTTTCAGTTTTCAGGCCCTTGACGATCTCCGCTCCACTCTCGGCTGGAACAGTATCCGGCCCGTCCTCTGTCCCCTGACCGCCATCACCACCGCCATCAATTTTGCCTATGACATGACCCAGGATTCGGCGGCAGAGGTGATGCAGGACATTGACAATGAAGATCCNNCCGGTCATCCGTCTGGTCAATCTCATGTTCTCCCAAGCCGTGCGCGACAATGCCTCTGATATCCATATTGAGCCCTACCAGAACAGCCTGAAGATCCGCCAGCGACTCGATGGCATCCTCTATGACATGCTCAGTCCACCCAAACATGTCCAATCGGCACTGATCTCGAGAATCAAGATCATGGCCAATCTGAACATTGCCGAGAAACGGCTGCCTCAGGATGGGCGCATTGAACTCAAGGTCGGCAACAAGGATGTTGATATCCGGGTCTCGACCCTGCCCACCTCCTTTGGCGAGCGGGTGGTGCTGCGCCTGCTCGACAAATCCTCGGTCCTGATCACCTTAACCGAGCTTGGCATGCCGGATGACCGCTTCATCCCCTTTACTGAGCAGATCAAGGCGGCCAACGGCATCGTTCTGGTCACCGGTCCCACCGGCAGCGGCAAGACCACGACCCTCTACGCGGCCCTGACCTCCATCAATAACACCGACATCAATATTATCACCGTTGAAGATCCGGTTGAATACCGGATCAGCGGCATCGGCCAGGTTCAGGTCAACCCCAAGATCAACCTCACCTTTGCCTCCGGCCTCCGTTCCATAGTCCGGCAGGATCCCGATGTTATCCTGATAGGCGAGATCCGGGACACCGAGACGGCCGAGATTGCCATCCAGTCCGCCCTGACCGGCCACCTGGTCTTTTCCACCCTGCACACCAATGATGCCGCCAGCGCCATCACCCGACTCATTGACATGGGCGTCGAACCCTTTCTCCTCTCCTCATCCATCAACGCCATCCTGGCCCAGCGGCTGGTCCGCATCATCTGCCCACACTGCAAGGAGGCCTATACGCCGGACGAGGAAGCGCTGCTCAAACTGGGCATCACGCCGGAGACTCCCATCCAGCAGGTGTACAAAGGACGGGGCTGCGCCAAGTGTCACCATACCGGCTATAAAGGACGGTGTGGTATCTTTGAGCTGCTGCTCATGGACCACGAAATGAAGCACATGATCCTGACTACCGCCAACGCCAACGCCATCAAAGAACAGGCCATCAAAAACGGGATGATTACCCTGCGCCAGGACGGCGCCATGAAGGTACTGCAGGGCATCACCACCATTGAGGAGGTGTTCCGGGTGTCAAAGGAGTAATTCTCTTTCCACACCAAATATGCTCTTGGATTGATTTCGATACACGTACTCGAGAACGAAAAGCTTGGTTATTTTTCAACATCAACCAAAGACAACATCAACCTTGCGATAGGGTGATATCGCATTGACATAGGGTGATATAACCACTGTTTGATATACTACCTGGGTCACCACTGGGTGGTATACCCCTGCCCACCACTCCCTACCTGAAACAACATCTCCCGCACTACATACCAACCTATTGTTTTTACAGTAAATTAAGCAGTAACCTCTCCCCCCCCATAATTGGGCATACTTTATGCAAAACGTCAAGCAGTCAACCGGGTGATTGCTCTTGAATCAAATGTACGGTGACTCCTTACTTCGTTGCAAACAAAACCAGCGGTAGAGGCAGAACAACATCCCGTGAAACTTCACAAAGAAGGAGGTGATGGTTAGAGATGTACGGATGTTAGAGCATGTGTCGCCACAAATGTTTGACCACGATGAACAATAAAATTTACCATCATCCCTGGAGGGGAAAATGAAAAAAATTTATACACTCATCTGCGCGGCCACGATTGTGCTTGGTGTGAGCGCTCAAGGAGCGCATGCAGCAAAACCGGTGGCATGCACGGACACCGATGGTGACGGCTATGGCAATCCCGGTGTATCCACATGCCCGAATGGCAGCGCCACGGACTGCAACAACACCAACAACACGATCTATCCGAGCGCGCCCGAGATTTGCGGCGACGGCATTGACCAGGATTGCAACGGCTCTGATCTGGCCTGCAGCGGCAGCAACCCCCACGCCTCCCTGACCTATGCGGGCTACCCGAGCAACTGCCTTAGCTGCCATGATGGCGGCGCCGGTGGCTCCCAGTACGCCCAGATGTTCAGCTCTCTCCACTATACCTGGAAGGCTACTGCCCCTGACATGACCAATCAACCGGGAACCGTGCAGGGAAAACTCACCAATGAAATCAACAGCTACTGCATCAATATCCTCGGCAACTGGGGTTCATGCGGCGCCTGCCATGCGGGACGCGGCATCAAACCAGGCAGCGGTGACACCAAGGCCAATATCGACTGTCTGATGTGTCATAGTGCAGAGTATGCCACCAAGCGCGTCCGCCTGAGCGATGGCAGCATGGGCGTCCTGACCCCGACCGACACCATGGTGCGCAATGTCACCAAGCCGACACGGGCCAATTGTCTCGCCTGTCATGCCAAGGCCGGCGGCGATGACGGCGTGAAACGCGGCACACTTTCCATGGCCACGGTCACCAACACGAGCGCCACGTTTGACGTCCACATGAACACCACCGGCACCGACCTTGCCTGCCAGGCGTGTCATACCTTTGTCAACCACAAGGTTACCGGCAAAGGTTCCGACCTCAGACCCACGGATTATGCCTCCGAGGTAAAATGCTCCAAATGTCATACCACCAAGGAGTCCCTCACTGGCCACACTACCGCCAGTAATAACCGCCATGTGGCCAGGGTTGCCTGCCAGTCCTGCCATATCGCAACCTATGCCAAGGTGGCCACCGAGACCCACCGCGACTGGACGCGCCGCAGTGACGGCACCCCGGCCGACGGCGTTTCCGGCCCCGGCCATCCCTTTACCGTCAAGGCGGCCAATCTGACCCCGCAATACCTCATGTGGGACCGGACAAGCAATAACATGCTGCTTGGCGACAACGCCAACATTACCAAGGATGTCGCTAAAAATACCTATCCGACATCGCGGCCTAACGGCAGCGTACAGACCGGCAAGCTCTATCCCTTCAAGTACAAAACATCCTATCAGCCCATCGCCAGGGGTGGCAATTGCGAAGGAAAACTCATTGCCCTCGACACCTGGGAGTATCTCAAGGTATCCGGCAATGTCAATACCGCAATCACCAAGGGCCTGGCCAACATGGGATGCACCGGCGTCGCGGTTGAATGGATCAATACCGACACCTATCAGTTGATCAACCATGGCGTGACTCCGAAAGCCAACGCTACTGCCTGCGCCCAGTGCCACGGCAGCCTCAAAAGTAATCTCGATCTGACCAGCCTGTCGATGCTTGACAAGGTGGGCTTTAAGCTCAAAGACACCCAGGCCAAGATCTGCGTCCAGTGTCACCTGTCAAAAACTCCGAAAACGCAAGAATCCATGCATAACCACATCAACAAGTCAACCAACGGTATGGATTGCCTCTGGTGTCATACCTTTAGCCGGCCTGAGCGGGCGAAATGTTCTCCATGCGATCCGACCTGCGCGCCAGCGTTTACTGGAACCAGGCCGCTATACCCGCATGTTTGTAACTAAGTCGTTGCCATAAAATACCTGTTACATCTCTCCGGCCAGAACGCGGTATACAACACCGTACCGAGACAGCCGGGGATGTAACAGTTGTTCCGCAACGACTCCTCATCAGGAAGGATTCAGTACCCGCGACAGATAGGGCCAGGCGATTCACGCCTGACCCTATCTGTCGCACTCGTTTAAGGGAATCGGAACTTGCCGGAATAGCTTTTTTAACAATTGATCTCGCGAAAGACGCAGAGGCGCAGAGAAAAAATTCTTATAAAGCGAGGATCTTGCAAAATGACCCATCTGTCATTCCCGAGTGCTTTTATCGGGAATCCATTGTTGTTAATTCAGCCTGGTATGGATTTCCGCCTGCGCGGGAATAACGTTTTTTTTAAACTTCATTCATCATTTTGCAANNNTGAGGAATTGATTCTGGAAGATTGCGTCATCGCCGAAAACAGCAAAAGAACCGTGGCCTGAAGTGCCAACAATGATAAGGGAGAATGCCTGGCGGGCATCTTTCTCATTAAAAACGCCATTATTGTTTAAGTCTACCCAGGCATTCTGGCTGGTGCCGGCAATCTCCTGCATATCCTTACCGCGCCCCATCAAGGCCCAGCCACCATAAACGATAAAACCATCCATATCGCGGGTCAGAGAATGATCCCCGAGGCGACTCACCATAAAATCACGGGTATTATCTTTAAGGGTGTTTTGCACCTCATAGACGGGCGCAGAGGAAATTGATATTTCCAGCCGGTTCAAAAGCTGCGTCAGAGGTGAAGCAATATGGGCCATGACTGCCAACCGTCCCCCTTGGTCAACAAATTGGAGAATGGCATCAATCTCTGCCTCTGAAAGAGCTAGAAATGGCCCTGAAATTATCAGAACATCAACATCGGCGAGAGACTTTGCTGTCAGTGGCTTATTAGAGACGCTGATCGTTGCACCTTCCTCAGTAAACAGAGAAGCCAGTTGAGAAAGATCCAGCGGACGATCCTTTTCAACCAGAAATTGCTGTCCATGGCCTTGGTCAAAAAGCACTGTCGGTCCGGCTGTGGCCGATACGGGAAGCAGGAAAAGAAGCAGAAGGAACCAGGCACAGCGGAAACTCTTTATTTGTATCATATGATTTTTCTCCATTGGGCTTCTTACAGGCACGCTTGCATGCTAGAAGCATGCTCCATTAAAGGGTGATACACCGCTGTAAAAAAGAACATAACCAGCTGATCATCCTTACTATATTATAGCCACTTTTCTTATCTTGAGCAAAGTTCGCTACGGCCTTTTTCAGAATATCGGGCTCCTCCTTCAAATGGCGGGTCTCAAGGCAAAGACGTTTCACTTCATCATATATGAGTTCTTCCACCACCTTCCCTCTCTGATTTTGAACAGGGCGATGGTATTGTATTGGCCGATCCAGGTATATGGCATATTTTTGAAAAGGTTGTCGTTAAGGCTCCTGCAAAATGACAGCTTGTCATTTTGCAGGAGCCTCCAAGGTAAACAGTGACTTCCTTATTTTGCCTTTGTCGGCAGATTATGCACATTGATATGACAATCAAGACATCTCGGGAATTTCTGCAGAATCTTGGCGTCATGCGGGGCAGTATGGCATTGCTGGCAGTCAGGAATCTTGCCGTGGGTGTCATGACACGTGGCGCAGGTGACTTGCCCATGGAGACTTGTTGTGCCGGACCATTCCTTGAAGACACTGCCATGACAGGAACCGCAGGTCGTATTGGACGCTTCCGAGTCATTATAGCTGACCTGCATGGGTTTATGAACAGGATGACACGATTTGCATGATTCCAGGGCCTGATCAGGGACATGGGGCGAATGACAATCCATACAGGAGGGAATCAGGCCGTGTTTTGAGTGGCAGGCGGTACATTCCTGTTGGCTGTGAGCGCTGGGGAATTGAACAAGTTGCGCCTGGGGCTGGGTGTGACATGTGCCACATGAGGCTACCAGGTTCTTGTCCATTGCTATTTCCAGAGGCATATGGGGATCTTTGTGGCATTCAAGGCAGGCGGTAAACGCCTTGCCATGGGGTAGTTCTTTATGGCAACTGCCGCACTGCGGCATAACTTCTGCCCAGTTTTGTTTCAGCGGATTATAGGAATGCAACTGCTGATGGCAATCCTGACACTGGAAACGATGCCGCTCGCCTTTCTCTTTAATTTTCTGGAAGATCCCAGGGTGGCACTGGCCGCACTGGTCTACCGTCAAGGGTTTTATCTCAGTTTCGTAAGGATTCAAGGCGGCTGCATCTTTGGCAGCTTGCGCTTGTGCATCAACATTTACCTGCTGCTCAGGAACCAAGGGGGCAGTTCCCCCTGTCTGGTTTTCCTGCACTTGGACACAGGCTGAGATAAGCCCCAGCACGCCAATAACCATTATGCAACAAGCGCCTTTCATCCACTTGTCTTGTCTCATCGTTTCACCTAAATTGTATTGATCCAGTAGAAAAGCAAGGGGGAGGCGACACATCTTGCTGGAAACGTCGCGCCCCCCTTGCTCATTTTCATCACGCTGTTATTTTTTTACAGGCTTGGTGGCCTTCACTTCAGGAGTGCTCATATTGTTCAGATCATGAGCCGTATTATGACAATCACCGCAGTTTGGAAATTTCGCTACGATGCCGGGGGCATGGGGCGCTCCATGGCAATCTGCGCAGCGGGGAATCATCTTGTGCTTATCCTGATGGCAGGTCACACAACTGACGTCACGATGCTTGGTCTGACTGGCCATCAACAGTTTAAAGGCTTCATCATGACAGGACCCGCAATTTTTTGAATCCAGCTCCTTGGTATAGGCAACCTCCAGAGGCATATGCGCCTTATGGCAACTCCCACAGTCTGCCTGAACCATTGCCGCTGAATGTCCTTCATGACAACTCATGCATGCCGGCGCCTCCCCATGTTTGGTGTGACAGGCAGTGCAGTCCATGGAGCTGTGAAAACTCTTGAATTGATTGAGCTGGACCTTTTGCGGCTCATGGCAGGTCAAACACGGCGCGGTGAGATTTTTAGCCAGGGTGAGGTCAAGGGGAGCATGCGGATTGGAATGACACTGCAGGCATCCTTCAAGTTCATAATGGCTCTTCCCGCTGTGACATTGGCTGCATTGGGGTATAATTTCCAGGACGTTGGGCGGATGTCCCGCGTGACAGTCCACACAGCTCACTGCGGTTTTATGGGCCCCGCCTTTTTCAGCAATATCTTTAGGCGCTTCGGAGTGACATTTAACACAGTCGCTGCTTGTCAGGATCGTTGATTGTCCCTCTGCCGCCGGTTCCGCCTGAACGTTGGCCTCCGCCGCCTGCGCCCCGCCAACAAGCCCTGTCGCTACCAGGCAAAACAGACATAAGGCCCCAAATATACTCTGCCGGACTACCTTTTTTTTTCCAGACTCCTTTTTCTCCACCTTTCCCCTCCCTTATTTTATTTTAACAAATGTACCTATGAGACTCTGACAAACCATTTATAATATGAATGACAAATGTTCTATTTATCGCTTTCTGACATAGAAAGCAAACATATATGCAAAAAATATACTTCTCACCAGAGAAACATCTTGCAAACACCACATGAACTGCTCGCAAAAGAACGAATCACTCCACCACCTGTTATTCCCGCGCCGACGGGGAGCCATATCATCGTTCATTGCACACCAAGGGATTCCCGCTACAAGCGCTCGGGAATGACAGAATGGTCATTTTGCTGGGGTCTTCCAAGATCAGCCCCACGGGCCATTTCACCCACCACTGGGGCAAATAACGCACAGGACCGGGCCATTTCACCCTCCCGCACTTCCTCTTCTGGTCAAAGAGATATCAGATAGACAGCACTTTTTGCAAGAGCATCAACTCTCTCTGTTTTACAAGAGTGGATATTGTCTGCAGACCTTGTCGTATGGCCTGATTCCTGCATATTTTTTGAATTACCTCCTGAGACGACCGCGCACGAAACAAAAATACGTCATCCTCTCGAACGACAGGAGGCCCCTTTTTTCCCGGATACCCTGAGTATCACACGTACTCATAGCGGAGACTCGCAGGCTCGCTTACCTGCAGGAACTCCTCACTCTTACTTAAAGCTGGAATCTGCGCTTGTGGAAAATATTATAACAGACCTTCGCTCCCTGTATCGGAGCTCACGAAGAATGGCCGATTCCGATGACGTCAATGCGATTTATGATTATCTTATAAGGGATTTGATTGACAGCACCGGACTGGATCGAATAATGATCTTACGACTGGATAGCAAAAATCATTTTCTCGAATCACAGGCGTGTTATGGCTTTCAAGACGTCAGCAAGTACAGTTACAAGGTTTTCTTTGACAACGTCAACGGCCTGCTGCGCAAGGTGTATAACGACAGAGAGCCACTCAATGTCGTTGACTTTAACGATTTCATGACAGATGGCGAAGCTGCTCCGCAGACGTGTGGAATTCTCAAGGATAATTACAGAAGCTCTAAAGGAGAAAACAGAAGATCGCGAATTAATCTTTGCGTCCCTGACCTTGCATCCTGTCAGACCTATACGGAACAGTCGGGTCAATATCAGCATTATACAGTGATGCAGATGAAGAAACATGACAAGACGGTCAGTCATCTGCTGGGAGATGTCTCCTCTTTTCTTATCTTGCCGATCTGTGATGAAAAATATTTCTACGGCTATGTACTGGCTGACAGCTCTTTATCTAAAAAAGTGATCAGCTATAATGAGATTCGCCATGCCATTTCCCTGGTGAAGCATACTACATGTTCGGTACATCGAGCCCTGACGCAAAAGATGATGTTCGATAAAATAGATGCCCAGCTTGCAGATATCCAGGAACTGAAAAATTTTTACCAGGGTATCATCCACAATCTTCGCAGTGGCCTGATTATCGTTGATCAATGTATGAACATCAGGGAAGTCAATAGAGCCGCCGAGTTTCTCACTGGCTACCAGAGCGATGAGCTGCTTGGCAAACCACTGAATTATCTTTTTGCTGAAAAAAATAATCACAACAAATGCTTCTACCTCGATATCGTTGACGACATGGATTCATGCATGGGCGCCCTTGCCGAAATCCCCATGCACACGAAAAACAGGGAAATTATCCCGACAGAAGTGTGCTTTTCGGTTATTAAAGACATCAATGATACTATTTCCGGCTTGAGCTGTATCTTTCAAGACGTCTCCACCCGAAAAATCAAGGAACAGAATCTTGCCAGGGGCGACAAACTTACCGCCTTGGGAGAACTTGCCGCCGGCATGGCCCATGAGATAAAAAATCCTCTGGCCGGAATAGCCGGGGCCATGCAGATCATGGCCAGGAATTATCACACTGAGAA
The DNA here is from genome assembly GCA_002327225.1 of Desulfobulbaceae bacterium UBA2213. Lineage (GTDB taxonomy): Bacteria > Desulfobacterota > Desulfobulbia > Desulfobulbales > Desulfocapsaceae > UBA2270. The sequence continues at coordinate 5,861 of DCUN01000049.1, read as the reverse complement.
TCCATATCATTTTGTCTTTAATGAGGTCCAGGAACAGGTGAAACGCCTGGACTCTTTTGTCAACGACCTGCTCCAGTTTGCCAGACCGGGCCAGATTAATTTTTCTGTGGTTGACATTGAGGCCGTAATAGATAAAGTTTTTTTCCTGGCCATGCATCAGCTTGATAAGAAAAAAATAGCCGTCACGAAATCGCATGGGACCAACGCATCGCTGGTTCAAGGAGATGCTGAACAGCTGCAGCAGGCGCTGTTGAACATCGTGATGAACGCGATTGAGGCCATGGAGGAGGGGGGGAGCTTAACGATTCAAAGCCTGTTGCTGACGGAATCGCCCACAACTACTCTCCGTAAAAAGTCCATTATCCCCCGTTTTTCGCTGGAAAGTGCCATGATACAAATTTCTATTAAAGATACCGGACATGGAATTGACACAGAAGATCTGGAGAAAATCTTCAACCCGTTTCACACCACAAAATGCAAAGGGACGGGCCTGGGCCTCTCTATCTCTCACCGTATCATAGAACAGCATGGTGGCACGGTCACGGTGAAGAGCAGTCCTGGAACCGGCTCTGTTTTCACCGTTTTGTTACCGGTCTGTGACAACACCACCTCCTTGGAAAAACCTGAAGCGAGCACCCTGGGACAGATAAGGCTTATATGAAAAAACATCGTGTCTTGATTGTTGATGATGAAAAGCTGGTGTGCTGGTCACTTAACGAGGTGCTGAGCGCCGCCGGTTTCTCCGTTGAAACGGCCTTGAGCGGCGCGGAGGCCCTGGCTAAATTTGATACATTCCAGCCCGAGATGGTGCTTCTCGATGTGCGGCTTCCCGATGCCAATGGTATTACCCTCCTTACCACATTCAAGGCCCGTGACGAAAACATCATAGTGATAATGATTACCGCCTTTGCTGATGCCGACTCAGCCCTGAACGCCTTGAAGGCAGGGGCTGATGATTATATAGGGAAACCTTTTGATGTGGATCATATCAGCCATACAGTAGAACGGTTGTTTGAAAAAAAGCAGCTCTGCCGGGAGGTGAATTCATTTAAAAGGGAACTGCGGGAAAAATACGATTATGACAATTTTGTTGGAAACTCACCCAAAGCCATTGAGGTCTTCAAATTAATCAGGACCTGCGCCGAAAATGATGTCAAAATTGTCCTGATCCTTGGTGAATCCGGCACCGGCAAACAACTTGTCGCCCGGGCAATTCACTACCATTCCGCCAGGGCTGAAGCGCCGTTTATTGAAACAAACTGCGCGGCTATTCCGGAGAATCTTCTTGAAAACGAGCTCTTCGGCCATGAAAAGGGGGCCTTTACCGATGCCTCCTCGCAATACAAAGGTATCTTTGAGACAGCGGATGGCGGATCTGTCTTTCTCGATGAGATAGGGGATATGCCCCTGACCATGCAGGCGAAAATCCTGAAAATTATCGATTCCAACACCTTCCGGAGACTCGGAGGAACAAGTGACCTGGAAACAGATGTGAGGATCATAACCGCCACCAATAAAAATCTGCCAAAACTTGTCGCCACAGAACAGTTCCGGGAGGACCTTTTTTATCGCCTCAACGTCATGACGATCAGGATCCCGCCACTCAGAGAGCGCAAAGAGGATATACCGGCGCTGGTCAACTATTTTATTGAACGCCTCAACAAAGAGTATGGCAAATCTGTCAGTGGAATCAGCGCCGAAGCCCTCGACTGCCTGAGCCGTTTCAGTTGGCCGGGCAATGTCCGTGAACTGCGGAACATGGTCGAACGGGCCATGATGCTTGAAAAAGACACCGTCCTCACCGCCAGATATTTCAGCCAGGAGATAAGGGAGGGCGCCGCAAAGAAAGTGGCCACGGCCGAGTCGCCAAAGACGCAAGCCCCTGCCCCCTCCCCTCTGTTTCATAACGGCAGTGTCGTCCGCCTGCCGCCTGAAGGCATCTCTCTGGATGAAGTTGAAAAAGAACTCATCACCCAGGCCCTTGAGCGATTCAGCGGCAATCAGACACAGGCGGCAAAATGTCTGCGCATGTCCCGTGACACCCTGCGCTATAGGATTAAAAAATATACTCTAGAAGAACAAGGGGAATAACCACCCTATCATTCCCCCTGCACCGGAATGACAGAGTGGTTCTTTTGCAAGAGGCCTCACAATTGAACATACAGACCTCGTAAACAGCCATTTAAGATGTGCTATTTTTTGGACATTTTGAAAAAAGTACACATGTAACCACGGTCATTCCGGCAGGCTTTTAGCCGGAATCCATGCCGCCGCAACCTTGTAAGCAATGGATCCCCGATAAAAAAACTCGGGGATGACAGATTGATAGAACGAAAATCCCAAAAAGGCCAGATGGATCATCATCTCACGGTTTTCAATGTCCAATTTACATGCAAAATATTTTAATTATTAGCTTTAGTTGTAACATCTCTATATAGATTTACGAGGTCTGACATACTTGTTTCGCACGCGCTCAGGTGCTTCTCTGTAAACAAGGTGACTCGTTACAGAGCTCCTCAACCTTCAAGCGAAAAGCATTCAGGTCCAGGGGCTTGGCAAGGAAGTTCAGTCCGTTCTCCAATATTTTCTCCTCTTTGAGAATCGCCTCTGTGGAGCCGCTGATAAAGAGGGCCTTCACCTGTGGATTCTCTTGTTTCAGAATATCATAGACCTGGCGGCCCTTCTTTTTGGGCATGACCACATCCAGGATGACCAGATCGATCTTCCCCTTGTGCTCTTTATAAACACGGATTGCCTCATCGCCGTCCGCGGCTGTAAGAACACTCTTCCCCGATTTCTGGAGAAAGAGCTGTAATGATTTTCTCAAAAGCCAGTCATCATCCACCAGCAGGAGAGTTTTCTTCTTTTGATCAATCTCTTGTTCGCTGCCAACCCTGTCAGCCGCGCCGTTATCTCCATCTCCCTGGAGCGGAAGGTATACCTGAAAGGTTGTGCCCTGCTGTAAGACCGTATCAATGTCAATAAACCCGTTGTGCTGTTTGATAATATTGTCCAGAATAGCCAGGCCAAGCCCTGTGCCTTTATGGCTGGCCTTGGTGGAGAAAAACGGTTTGAAGATAGTGGTCAGATTCTCCTCGGCAATGCCGGAGCCCGTGTCGGAAACGCTGAGAAGCATATAGTTGCCGGCCGGAATATTTCTAAAATTCCCGGCCCGGCCCTGATGAAGAGAAATCCTCTGTGTTGCGATGAACAGATCTCCCCCCTCGGGCATTGCATCTCTGGCATTGGTGACCAGGTTTATCAGCACCTGTTCAATCTGATGTGGATCAGCCTTGATAGGCGGTTTCGCATCGGTAAGCGCTATCTGACAGTTAATCTCTTTCGTCAGCAGGGAGCGGATAACACTTTCTATATTGCCTATGATTTCATTGAGGTTGCAATCCTGCAAGTTGGAGCTTCGCCTGCGGCCGAACATCAGGAGATTGGAGGTCATGTTCTGACCCAGTTTCGCGGCAATAATGATATGATTGATATGTTCATAGAGAAGTGAGTCTTCTTCCCTGATCTCGTCCATCATCAGATGGGAGAAGGTTGCGATGGAGGCAAGAACATTGTTGAAATCATGGGCAACTCCGGCGGCAAAATGGCCAAGCTCCTCTATTTTCCTGGCCTGCAGAAGTTCTTCTTTCAATCGTTTATTGTCCGTAATGTCTCTGTTGCTTCCCCGTCGTCCGAGAAACTGGCCGTCAACATAAATGGGACTGCAGGTGTGCGACAGCCAATGGGTTTGACCATCCTTGGCAATGATGCGGTATTCGAGATCGCTATGGGCCGGCTCCTCGAAATCGACAAGGTGCGTTTCCCACATCTTCTTGTCATCAGGATGGATCATATCAAACATCAAGTGCTTGTTGCGTTCAAAATCATTTCTGCTATAGCCGGTTATGCGTTCACACGAGGGAGAGATAAAGGCCAGTTGTTTCTTATTAGAGATCCAGTATTCAAAGTTGTAGGCGAACTCGGAAACGATACGAAATTTTTCTTCTTTTTCCTTGATGGCGATTTTATAATTGCGGATACCGACAAAAAAGAGAAAGATGGTGACCGCACCAAGCAGCCAGAGGATTGCATGGGTCGCCATAATAATTTTTCGGGCGGAAACAGCAGATTCATAGTATGGCTGCATGGGGACGGCAATACTCATCCCGCCCCTGATATCTCCTACTTCATAGCCTTGATGCTGATGGCAGGGCAGGCATCTCTTTTCCGTGACATAGGGAGACATCAGCCGCATATAGGAGGCGCCGCCAATGGTCGTGATCTCGCTCAAGGGGCCTTTTCCATCCTCAAACCCCTGCAGCGCCTTGACTTCCCACGGGTCAGGGCTATTATCCGGATTAAGGGGATCAAGACTGACGGTTCGATTGAGGACAGCCAGTTCAGGAGATTGGTGTTTCAAGAGGTCATAGGCCTGCTTGGTCATCTGGAAAGGGTTGATCATGGTCAGCCTGGTGCCATCGACAGCGATGATATCCCGGTCCGGGCGGATAATATACGGATTCGGCCGGTTAATGCCCCTGACCTTGGCATAGACACCGTCATGCATACTGTTCCAGCGACGATAGGCCAGATTGTGCTGCGAAATAGTTTCCGCTTCAATAAGGGCCTTGTCGTAATTGCTGCGATAATTTTCGTGCAGATTCCAGATGGCTGAGACAGTAACAAGAAAGCTCCAGACCAACAGCAATGCCAATAAATATCTTTGTTCCCAGATGGTTTTCATGATGTTTTATCACTATTCACTTTGGGGCCTGTCCATATTATTTGCGGACAGGCCCTGGGTTACAGATCAACACGTGATCTCATACGACGCCACGACGATGCGAAAGTCGCCCCTGCGCCTATGCACGAAAATACCTGCAAGACATCGAGTTTACTATGAAAAAGAATATCCTCATTGTGGATGATCAAGCCCTGATCCTCTTCAGCCTGGCTGAGATGTTAAAATCCGACTCTGTAGAAATTACAACGGCCTCAACAGCATACAAGGCCTTAGAGAAAATTGCGGCCTTCCCTTCTTATGATCTGTGTCTCATTGATCTGGGACTGCCTGACATGAACGGTATCGAGCTGATTAAAAAGATTCGGGCCAACTCCCGCATCTCCCGCTTCATTATCATGACAGGAAAATATTATAATGAACGGGATTTATTTGAAAACATGAAAGAAGCTGCCGACATCAAGCCCTGTCGCCTTATCACCAAACCTTTTGATTTCAACATAGTTCTGGAAACAATTTTTCAGTCTCTGGAAGACGTGCAGGAGGGCTAGAAACCGGCACGCCTTGCATGGTGCACTGTTACTCTACATGACACGGATTCCCGCCTGCGCGGGAGTGAGCGGGTATCAGTGCCTTACAGATTGTTTTCTTGTTTTTTTTTTTGCAAGAAAATAATCTGCGAAAGGCACTTATCCCGTTCATAGGGGTTGGACTTGATTCGTCAGTTTGCAAGAGGCTCATCAGATAATACCAAACTTCTTCAGCGCCAGTAATACAAGGGCCAGCAGCCCAAGAAGCACAAGGGCGGCAAGTGTTCCCCACAACTTTCCGCCGCCAAGTTTTGGTAATTGTTCCTTGGTGCCCATAGCGGCAGAGCGAAGCTGACATACTCCACAATATAATTTCGAATCAACTTCCTGCAGAAATTCCGGATGAAAAGAATCGCCACACCCCGCACAGACATCAGTGGGCATAATCTCTGATGTACCCTCTTCAGCTCCCTTCACCTCTTCCTTGATCTCTGCTGCTGATATTTCTTCGGCACCGGCAGCAACAGGCTCACTCCCTGTCTCAGTGACAATTTCAGCCACCGGTTCTGGTTCAAGTTCTGGTTCCGGTT
>DCUN01000003.1:5691-6092 GCA_002327225.1 Desulfobulbaceae bacterium UBA2213 | reverse complement strand
CCACCCTTGGCCGCCATGAGCGTGTGCTGGCAGTCATCCATGATATAAGCGACCGTAAAGAGCAGGAAAAGGAATTAACCCTCTATCGCCAGAACCTGGAAGAACTTGTTGCCAACCGAACTGCCGAGCTCAGTGCAAGTGAGAGAAAACTGGCTCGAGCCCAACGCATTGCCAATCTGGGGAGCTGGGAATGGGACATCAGAAAAAATACACTTTTGTGGGCCAAGGAAGTGTATCCAATCTTTGGATTATCCAGAGACACCCTTCCAGTCAGTTATGATTCCTTTCTTGATCTCGTCCATCCAGCAGACAGAGGGGTAGTCGCTCAGGTCTTTAACGAGGCCGTCGCCAAGAGGAAAAGGATTAATCTTGACCATCGCATTCTGCTTTCTGACGGCAGC
>DCUN01000003.1:5330-5627 GCA_002327225.1 Desulfobulbaceae bacterium UBA2213 | reverse complement strand
TCCCGTCTGGCCAAGGCGATAGAATATACGGGAGATTCCATTATCATAACGGACAAGGCTGGCGATATCCTCTATGTAAATCCGGCCTTTGAGAGGATCACCGGCTACAGCAGGGATGAGGTCCTCGGGACAAATCCGCGGATCCTGAAAAGTGATCACCATGATCAGGCATTTTACCAGACGCTCTGGGATACCCTCCGCAGCGGCAAGGTCTGGGAAGGCCGCTTTATCAATAAAAAGAAGGATGGAACCCTCTTTGAAGAAGCCGCCACCATCTCCCCCATTCTTGATGCAGAC
>DCUN01000003.1:4138-5285 GCA_002327225.1 Desulfobulbaceae bacterium UBA2213 | reverse complement strand
GCCCATGATTTCAACAACATCCTGACAGCCATTCTCGGTTTTGGCGAAATGGTCATGTACGCACTCCCTGAGGGAAGCGCTCTTCGTAAAAATCAAGAAGAGGTTGTCCGGGGCAGCATACGGGCAGCTGATCTTGTCAAGCAGATCCTCACATTCAGTCGCCGAAGCGACCAGCAGTTACAACCGCTTGCAGTGCAACTCATAGTCATAGAAGCTCTCAAGCTCCTGCGGGCCTCCATTCCCAGCACCATTGCCTTCAAGCAAGAGATTGACCCGAACTGCGGCTTAGTCCTGGCCGATGCAACGCAGATACATCAGGTCATCATGAATCTCTGCACCAATGCCTATCATGCCATGCGGGAGACAGGCGGGGTCTTAAGCGTTCGCTTGACATCGGTGGAGCTTGGCCCGCATGATTTACAGAATAATATTTCCTTATTGCCCGGCCCCTATGTCTGTCTTGAGGTGACCGACACCGGTCACGGAATGGAGGCCAGTGTGGCAGAGCGGATTTTTGAACCCTATTTTACAACCAAATCTACAGGTGACGGGACTGGCCTGGGGCTTTCTCTGGTGCATGGCATTGTCAAAGATATTGGCGGTACCATCACGGTATCCAGCAAGGTGGGGGTGGGGTCAACTTTCCGTATCCTTCTGCCCCGTATAGAGACACAAGCAAGCACGGTGGAATCAATGAGCGCCGAATCAATCCCCGTTGGAACCGAACATATCCTGATTGTTGACGATGAAGAAATAATTCTTACCCTGGAGCAACTCGTGCTGGAAAGCCTGGGCTACAGGGTAAGCAGCTTCAGCAGCAGCACGGAGGCATTGCAGGCCTTCGAGGCCGATCCGAAACACTTTGACCTGGTTATCTCCGATGTGACCATGCCGGTCATAAACGGGGCTCAGCTGGCAAGGAAAATGTTTGAGGTACGACCTGATATCCCGATACTGTTCTGCACGGGACACAGTGATCTCTTGAACGAGAAAGAAGCGATGGCCCTGGGGGCAAAGGGGTTTATCGGCAAGCCGATCATCAGGGAAAGCCTTGCATCAACGATCAGAAAGATATTGGATGCGGATTGAAAAGACAGGTGAACGAAGATTGTACATTGCTTGGACTTTTTTTGCTTCAAGAACGGCA
>DCUN01000003.1:164-4055 GCA_002327225.1 Desulfobulbaceae bacterium UBA2213 | reverse complement strand
AATGAGCTGTAAGGCACTAAAAGACATTTTTTCAAGAGACCCTTCAGCCGTTCACAACCTTGAGCCCTTCAAGTTTCCAGGCCTCTGTGCCAACCGGTCTGGCCCAGGTCCACTCTTCGGCGAACTTAACGGGTTCCGTCATGCTGCCTTCCACCAGGGCATCGCTCTGTTCATCAACCGTATAATCAAGGAGATTGGCCGTAAAAAGTACGGTGACAAAATCCTCATCATTCTCTTTACCGGCAGCTACGGCCTCCACCTTACGAACGGAGATGCTCTCCAGTTTATTGATGTGACCACGCTCTCGCAGCTCTGCAAATTGCTGTTCATACTGAGCGGCAAGCTCCTCACCAAGCAGATGCCGGTAGGAGCCGATATCACGCCGCATCCAGCCGGCCTGAACCTTGTAGAAGACATCTGAGGCCACCTCGACAAAATGACTCACATCAAAACCGGGGTCTGTCTGCCGAATCATGGCCAGCCCCTCATCAAGGGTTCCAGACAAGGCGCCAGGCATTGGCGGCGGAGCGACCCCGCCCATCCCCCCCGGCTGACTCCCTGAGAAAAGAGATCCCAGCGCCTGACTTTGTGGTTGATATCCCTGGTGCGGCCGGGCAGCAGACGGTCTGACAAAACGCTTATAGAAAAAATAACCGACCCCGCCCAGCAGAAGCAGGGGAAGTATCCCCATACCGCTGCCGCCGCCCATGCCGAACATGCTGCCAAAGAGCATGCCGCCCAAAGCGCCGCCCAGAAGGCCGCCAGCCAGACCGCTGCCGAATCCTGATTTCTGGGTAGCCTGGGCGCCAGGAGTGGTCTGAGTCGCTGGTGCCTTGGGAGCCGGCGTACTGCGGCTGAAAGAACGGCCGCCTGAACGAGAACGGGCATCAGCCAATTCAGCGGTAACTCCACCCTCAAGGAACATCAAGGATATCAGCACCAGAAAGAACGGGGTAAGACGGGTTAAAAAAGTAAACATAAGGACAACTCCATGGGGTAAAAGATTTTTCTGAACTTCTTTTCGTATTAGTATGGTATGAAGATACTGTTTCGCTTCGGAGATTTCCAGCATCAAGAACCCATTACTCTAGCAAGCCGTACCAAGGTTGTCATCTCTTTTCGGCACCCGAAAACTTCAGAACACTTCAATCCAGACTGTAACCATGCTCCTCATCTATCCACCCCTGGCCAAACCCTGTGAGCCCCCGGCCGGTATTGCCCAATTGGCCGGAGCCCTGAGCGGTCATGGCCTGTCCTGCACCCTGCTGGACGCCAATCTTGAGGGGCAGCTCTCTCTCCTTGGCCGGCAGCCACAAACAGATGACACCTGGAGCAAACGGGCCTTTCGGGCCATAGATGCCAACCTCGAGAGGATGCGCAGTCCTGAGCTCTACAGCAACCCGGCGCGCTACAGGCGGGCTGTAGCCGATATCAATCGAGTACTGGAGCAGGCAGGGTTGCAGCAGCAGCTCACCTTGAATCTGGCCAACTATCAGGACCCCGCGGTTTCCCCGCTCAAAAGCGCTGACCTGCTGCACTGTGCCAAAATCCCTGAAGACAATATCTTCTACCCCTGGTTCGCCGAACGACTGACCACAATCATGGAGTCCACAAACCCACAGCTGGTAGGCCTTTCCCTCAATTACCTGAGTCAGGCCCCGACCACCTTTGCCATGATCGGTTTCCTTAAAAAAATTGCGCCCGGGCTCGCGATCGTCGCCGGTGGCGGCCTGGTCACCTCCTGGCTGCGCAACCCGGCCTGGAGCAATCCCTTTGCCGGGATCATCGACCATCTGGTGGCGGGTCCCGGCGAAGAACCCCTGCTGAAGCTCTTAGGAATACAAAACAAGGCAGAACACCAGCCGCCTGATTTTCAGGATCTCCACCAGAAGGAATATCTGGCGCCGGGCTTTATCCTGCCCTATTCCGCATCGTCCGGCTGCTACTGGAACAGGTGCTCATTCTGCCCGGAAAAGACAGAGGAAAACCCGTATCATTCCTTGCCTGCAGACAGAGTGTTGAATGATCTTTCCAGCCTCTGCCGGAAGACACAGCCCAGCCTCATCCATTTTCTCGATAATGCCATTGCCCCGGCCCTGATGCGCAGACTGATCGAAGCGCCACCGGCCGTGCCCTGGTACGGATTTGCCCGGGTCAGCCGTGAACTCTCCGACCCTGAGTTCTGCCGCAGGCTGCGCCAGTCCGGCTGCCTGATGCTCAAACTTGGCATCGAGTCGGGTGACCAGTCCGTGCTTGATGCCATGGACAAGGGGATTAATCTGCAGATGGTGGCTGGAGCCCTGGCCGCCCTTGAACAGGCAGGTATCGCCACCTATGTCTACCTGCTCTTCGGCACCCCGTCCGAAGGGCTGAGCCAGGCCCGTAAAACCCTGGACTTTGTGGTCAGCCATCAGCGTGCCATCACCTTTCTCAATCTGGCTGTCTTTAATATGCCTGTATGCAGCCCTGAGGCAGATGCGCTGCAGGCCCATGTTTTTTACGAGGGAGACCTCTCCCTCTACAGTGATTTTATCCACCCGCAAGGTTGGGGGCGGAAGGCCATCCGCACTTTTCTGGACAAGGAGTTCAAGCGCCATCCGGCCATTATCCCCATCCTCCAGCGGGATCCCCCCATCTTTACCTCAAACCATGCGCCTTTTTTTGTTACGAGGAAATGTAAAGCAAACAACGAAGAGGAAAAATAGAAATGAATAAACGAAAAGTGATCGTCATTGGCGGCGGCGCGGCAGGGTTGATGGCAGCCGGTCAGGCAGCTGTCTCAGGCGCCGATGTCCTTCTCCTCGAGAAGATGAAACGTCCAGGCCGCAAGATCTGCATCACCGGCAAGGGACGCTGCAACCTCACCAACATCGCTGAGATAAAAGAGTTCATCGCCCACTTTGGTTCCAATGGCCGCTTCCTGCGTCAGGCCTTCTCCCGCTTTTTTGCCCCGGAGCTGATGGCCTTTCTTGAGCAGCAGGGACTGGAGCTGGTGAGTGAGCGCGGCGGAAGGGTCTTCCCGGCCAGCGGCAAGGCACCGGACGTGGTCAAGGTCTTTCAGCACTGGCTGCAGAAAAGCGGGGTCCGGATCAAGACGGAGGCCAGGGTTGAGCTGCTGCTCACCACCAATGGCCGGGTCAGCGGCGTGCTGTGCAATGATGAAGGGCTGGCCTGCGATGCGGTCATTCTTGCTACCGGCGGCGCCTCCTATGGGGCCACCGGCTCAACAGGAGACGGCTATCGCCTGGCTGAGGCAGTCGGCCATACCATCATCCCCATCCGACCGGCGCTGGTGCCTCTTGAAATCGGAGGCAACCTGACAGCGCCAATGGACGGCCTTGATCTGCGCAATGTCAATGTGCGCCTCATTGTCAATGGCAAGCGGAGCCGACAGGCCTTTGGCGAGATGAGCTTCACCACATTCGGGGTCACCGGCCCGGTGATCCTCACCCTGAGCGGCGAGGTGGTGGACGGTCTGCGGCGGGGAGACAAGATGTCCCTCTCCATCGACCTGAAACCGGCGCTCGATGAACAGAAGCTCGACGCCCGGCTGCTTCGTGACCTTGAGAGCCGCAGCAAAGAGGTGCTTCCCAGCATTTTACGCGGCCTGCTGCCCCGCGAGATGATCCCGCTCTGCCTCAAACTCACAGAGATCCCTGCCGATCACCTGGGAGGGCAGATCACCGCCAAGGAACGAAAACGGCTGAAGAGCTGGCTCAAGGATTTCCGCCTGGAGGTCAGCGGCCATCGTCCCTTTACCGAGGCGATCATTACCGCCGGCGGGGTAGATCTCACCGAGGTGGATCCCCGCACCCTGGAGTCCCATAAAGCCCCGGGACTGTATCTGGCCGGAGAGATTCTCGACCTCCAGGGCGACACCGGCGGCTACAA
>DCUN01000003.1:0-147 GCA_002327225.1 Desulfobulbaceae bacterium UBA2213 | reverse complement strand
AAATCGTCATCACCACAAACGAGAACAAGGAAGCATGAAAGTCTATTCGACATAAAGGAATAAATGACTTTTGGATAAAACGAGATCATCCAACACGAGGGGCACTAAAAAAAGAAGGAAAAGGAGAGAGAACCGAAGCTGTGGTTA
>DCUN01000186.1:198-3762 GCA_002327225.1 Desulfobulbaceae bacterium UBA2213 | reverse complement strand
TCTTTGGCAATCGCCAGGAACGAATCATGAGCATGCTGCCTCTTACCAGGCGCAATCTCAGGAATATGATCAACGCCGTCCGCGCTTACTTCTACCTGCACGACGACCCTACTGAAGTCAAGCTGGGCCACAACCTCCTGGCGGGAACAACCTATATCATAACCTTTATAATTGCCCTTTTTCAAATTGCCAGCGGTTTTTACCTGCGTCTGCCCGAAAACACCTTCTGGCAGAACTGGGGAGTCACCCTCTTTGGCAACCAACAACATGCCCGGTTTATCCATCACCTTTTGATGTGGTATTTCATCATCTTTACCGTTGTCCATCTTTATCTGGTGATATGGAATGAACTGAAGCACCGGGACGGGCTCATCTCCTCCATCCTGAGCGGCAATAAATTCAGGCCACGCGAGATTAAATGACGGCTTGGCCCTGCCTCGAGACAGAATCAAATTCTCTTCCCCAGAAAAGAAAAGGGGTGGAGCTGACCATTGAAGGAACCGTTCAGGGCGTGGGCTTCCGCCCTTTTGTCTATCGCCTGGCCAGACGATTCAAGATAGGCGGAACCATTGCCAACACCGGTCGGGGAGTCGTGATTCAGGCCGAGGGTTTGGCCGCCGACCTTGACGGCTTCCTGCAGGCCCTGACCGGGGAGGCCCCGCCTCTAGCCCGCATCTCTGCCATCAGCCAACGCAAGATCCCGCCAGTAGCTTATAGACAGGCCTTCACTATTCTTGAAAGCCGGAATGGTTGCGCCACCCAGGCAATGATCCCGGCTGACATCGCTCTCTGTGACGATTGCCGAAAGGAGCTGCTGGATCCGGCAGACCGACGCTATCGCTATCCCTTTATCAACTGTACCAACTGCGGCCCCCGTTTTACCATCGTCAGCTCCATCCCCTATGATCGCCACCGGACCTCCATGGACGCCTTTCCCATGTGCGGACCATGTCAGGCCGAATATGATGACCCCGACAACCGGCGTTTTCATGCCCAGCCCAACGCCTGTGCCCACTGTGGGCCGCTGATCAGCTGGCACGACTGCAGCGGAAAACAGATCGTCTGTCATGATCCCTTGACTGAAGCCGTGACCGCGCTCAACAATGGTCTCATTGTCGCTCTCCGCGGCATGGGCGGCTTCCACCTGGTCGTTGATGCCGGCTCCGAGGAGGCGATTGACCGACTCCGGCAAGGCAAGCAACGCCGAAGCAAGCCGCTGGCCATCATGATGCCGGACCTTGATACCATCAGCACACTCTGCCACCTTCCCCCGCTGGCCGTGCAGAGCCTTACCAGCCCGGCCCATCCCATTGTCCTGCTTAAAACAAGAGAAAATGCCTCTCTTGCCGCCAATCTGGCGTCAGGCATGGTCGAGACAGGCGTCATGCTGCCCTACACCCCGCTGCACCAGTTGCTCTTTGCCAATCCGAACTGCCCGCGAGCCCTGGTCATGACCAGCGGCAACAGGAGCGGTGAACCGTTATGCATCGATAACCGCCAGGCGATTTCCCACCTTGGCGAGATTGCCGATTTTTTTCTTTTGCACAACCGTGAGATAGTGACACGTGCTGATGACTCCGTCGTGCGCATCATGCATCACCAGCCAAGGCTGCTGCGCCGGGCCCGGGGATATGCGCCAACCCCCATACAGCTCTCCTGCTCCCTGCCGCCTCTGCTTGCCTGCGGCAGCGCCCTGAAAAACACCTTCTGCCTGACACGGCAGAAGGACGCCTTTCTCAGTCAACATATCGGGGATCTCAGCAATGGAGAATCACTGGATTTTTTCAAAGAAAGCATCTATCATCTCCAGACCCTTGTCGATGTCCGGCCGCAACTGATTGTCTGCGACCTGCACCCCGATTATCTGAGCAGCCAGCATGGACAGGAGTTGGCTCGGGAACTCGGCCTGCCGCTGGAACAGGTGCAGCATCATCATGCCCATGGTGTGGCCGTGATGGCCGAACATGATCTGGAGGGTAAAGCCCTGGCCATTATTCTTGACGGCACAGGCCTGGGCCCCGATGGCACCATCTGGGGAGGCGAGATCCTGGAGATGACACGCACCAGCTTTAGCCGCCGCGGCCATCTTGCCCCCCTGCCCCTGCCGGGAGGAGATGTTGCCGCCAGGCAGCCGTGGCGCATGGGGCTGGCCGCCCTCTATCACAGCTGTGGCGAAGAGGGGATGGCCGCATCCCTACTGCCGGCCGCACTTCGCGGCATAGCTGAAGAAAAACGATCGGCCCTCCTGACAATGATGCAATCAGGGCTCAACACTCCGCTCACCTCAAGCTGCGGCCGCCTCTTTGATGCGGTAGCGGCCCTGCTTGGCATCCGCCTTGACTCCGACTTTGAGGGTCAGGCCGCTATGGAGCTTGAGGCCCTGGCGGATCAGAAGACAGAGGACAGAGGAGAGAGGAGAGAGGCATCAGTGGAGATAATGGATAAAAACGGACTCTTCATCATAGAGAGCAGCCGTTTTATCCGCCGGATGCTCCGAGACCTGCAAGACGGCAGATCGGTTCCATGCCTTGCCATGGACTTTCATTGCTGGCTGATTGAAAGCTTTGTGCTTGCTGTCAACCGCATTGCAGCCGCCAGCACTCTCCGTACCGTTGTGCTTTCAGGCGGCTGCCTGCAGAACAGAATTCTTATGCAAGGTCTTTTTCAAGCCCTGGAACAGGATGGTTTTCAGGTCTTCACCGGCCGGGAAGTGCCGGTGAACGACGGAGGAATCTCTCTGGGTCAGGCAGTTATTGGAGGATTACGCTATGTGCCTGGCAATACCCATGCAGGTCATTGAGATCAGAGGAGAGGTGGATAATTTTCTCGCCGGACAGATCGCCGTTGTGGAGGCCGACGGCATCCGCCGGGAGACCCGTCTCGATATCGTTGATCGCTGGCCTGAGGTCGGCGACTATCTCATCATCCACGCCGGCTTTGCCATCCACACCATTGACGCCCATGAGGCGGAGATCAACCTGAAACTGATGCGGGAGATGGCCGCTCTTTTATAACTGGAAACCATTGCCAAATCACAGCGCCAAAAACACTATCCGTTCACCTGAGATTCTCATTCAATCAAACTCTCATTCTCACGGCACGCCGGGAGCACAACAAAAGATGAAAATCGTAGAAGAGCCATGATATAATTCAATACAACAGGGGTAAGAAATAAAAACTTATGTATTGGAGGTGTATCATGGCTCAGAAAAAGTATACCGAATCTGTCTCTGTAATTCACCCGGTTTGTTGCGGTCTGGATATTCATAAGAATAAAATTTCAGCTTGCCTGCTTTACGAAGAAGAAGGGCAGACCAACATGGTTATTCGGGAATTCAGTGCATTCACCGATGATCTTGTCGCACTGCGAGAGTGGTTGCTTGAATATAAATGTCCCGTTGTATCCATGGAAAGTACTGGAGTCTACTGGCGTCCGGTTCATAATATTCTGGAAAAGTATTTTGAAATAGTGCTTGTTAATGCACGTCATTATAAAAATGTTCCCGGACGCAAGACGGATATCGGCGACAGTCAATGGCTAGCCGAACTTCTACGCTACGGCTT
>DCUN01000186.1:0-160 GCA_002327225.1 Desulfobulbaceae bacterium UBA2213 | reverse complement strand
ATAAAAAGGGCGATGAAGTGTTTCGCGCCATCCAAGGTTTTTTTACTGATCACCACCGCTTTATCCTCCGAATGCATCTGGATATTATTGATACATGTAGAACGACAATACAGAATGTCGACACCCAAATTCATAATGTCATGTCATGCCAGGAAGATCT
>DCUN01000107.1 GCA_002327225.1 Desulfobulbaceae bacterium UBA2213 | reverse complement strand
CAATAATAACATTTCCCGGCAGCGGTTTTCTGCTGCCACCAGCGACTCTTGCGCATCTCCCTGGCCTTGGCCCGCTCTGTGCGGATCTCGGCATCGTCCATGCCGTCAAAACCGAAAAAGTCCATCACCTACGTCACCAATTCACCCAATAAGATCTTTCGCACCGCCCCGATCAGATAGAGAGAACCGGCCACCACAATCAGGTCTCCGGCCGCAGCCAATACCTCTGCCCTTACCAGGGCCTGATCAACCCGAGCGATACACTCACAGCGCCCCTGCATCCAACCATCGAGATGCGCCAGCAACTGCTCCGGCTCGGCAGCACGTTCTCCCTCCGGCCTGGTAAGCAGCAGAACCTCTGCCAATTCACCAATCAGCGGCAGGGTCTTGCCCAGATCTTTGTCCAGCATGGCGCCCCAGATTACTATCAGCCGCTTGTACTCATAGTCATGACGCAGGGTCAGCACCAGGCTCTCCACCCCCGCCGGATTGTGCGCCCCGTCCAGGAGATAGCAGACGTTTTCGCCATCCGTTGCCTGCACCTGTTCAGCCACAACCCTGCTATGCCGCTGCAGACAGATATGCTCCAGGCGCCCCGGCCAGCGCACCGACGCCAGGGCTTTTTGAATCTGCTCCGCTGAAAGCAGAAAACCGTGTGGCCGCAGCAAGGCCAGCACGGCGAGGGCAAGGGAAGCGTTCACCAGCTGATAGCTGCCACGCATGGAACAGCGTAAAGCATCAAGACGCTCAGCAGGCAGGAGTGCGTCCTCCGGCAGCCACGACCAGAAACGATCCTTACCCTGTTCGCTATGAAAATCCCGGCCATAGAGATAGAGGGGGGCGTTTCGCTCGCGACAGGTCCGTTGCACCACCTCCAGCCCTTCGTCCGCCGCCATTCCGGAAACCACCGGCACAGCTTCTTTGATGATGCCTGCCTTTTCCCCTGCCACCGCCGCCACGGTCGTGCCAAGATAGGCCTCATGATCCATGGTAACATTGGTGATCACCGAGACCAGAGGCACGACCACATTGGTGGCATCCAACCGGCCGCCCATGCCGGTCTCGAGAATCACCAGATCAATCCCTGATTCAGCAAACCAGAGCAGAGCGAGGGCAGTGGTAAACTCAAAGTAGGTTATTTTTTCCGCGCCCAGCACCCCTTTGATCCGAGTGGCCAGTTCGGCAAATTTCTCCCGGCTGATAAAGTCATCATTAATGCGAAAGCGCTCCCTGACCGAGCTCAGATGGGGCGAGGTATAGAGTCCGACCCGATAGCCGGCCGAAGCCAGAAGAGTCAAAAGAGTGACAGACACCGAGCCTTTGCCGTTGGTGCCGGCCACATGGACATAGCGCAACTGCTGCTCCGGATGGCCGACCCTGGCCAGAAACGAGCGCATGGAATCAAGACCAAGCTTTATCTTATGAAACTGCAGCTCCTGGAGATAGGTTTGTGCCTGCGGGTAGTTCATGGCAATTCAATCCGTCACAATCGTTAATTTCGCATAGTCAAGATGCAGAGTTTTCAGACCATGCCGATCAAAGAGGACATCCACGGTCCGCCCGCTGCCGATAGTCACAACGATTCCCGTCCCAAAAAAGGAATGGCTGACCCGGCTGCCTTTCTGAAGATCGTTCATGGCGACCTTGCTCCTGTTTTTTTTCATAGGAGGGCCCACGTTCTCCCTTGTGAATCCCCGTGGCGCAAAAGAGGACAGGCTCTCCTTCTCCTCAAACCGCTCAAAGAGCCCACCCTTAAGCTCAGAAAGAAAGGGCGACATCCCCACCCGCCGGAACTGCCGGTCAGGGGTCATCAATTCCTTGGGATAACTCAGATAGAGAACCTTCTTGGCCCGGGTGGCAGCCACATAGAGTAGACGCCTTTCCTCTTCCCATTGCTCGCCCGGCTCCGCCTTGGCATGGGGAAAGCGGCCATCGGCCAGACCAATGACAAAGACCGCTTCCCACTCCAGCCCCTTGGCAGAATGAATCGTGGAAAGAACCATCCGATCGGCATTTTCCAGCCGCTGCGAGCTGGCGGAATCAGGAGGATCAAGGGTGGTATCATCGACAAAGGTCTGCAGGTCGCCATATCCACTGATGATTTCCTGCAACTGTTCAAGATCCTTCTGCCGTTTGGGATAATCATCATGATAGAGGCGCTCAAAGAGCGGCTGATAATAGATCATGATCAATTCATACATAGCCGCAGGCGACTCTTCCTGCAGCAGATCAGCAAAGAGCTGGGCCAGATGCCGCAACCCCTCTTGCCAGACCTTTGCCGCCGGAAATTCGGCAAGGCGCTGAAAGGGCGCAGATGACTGACCTATCTGGGTAGCGATCTTCTGAGCGGTCTTGGGACCCACCTTGTCAAGATGCAGCAGCACCCGGTTCCAGGAAAGATTATCCCGAGGATTGGCNNACCCCGCCGCCGGCAAGCTCAATCTCCAGTTTATAGGAATGAAAGCCGGAGCGAAACAGCACCGCAATCTCCTGGAGAGGGACACCGGAGGCCACCAGCTCACGTATCTTGTCGGCCACAAACCTCGCCTCTTGCCGTTCATCAGCGGCTGCAAAGAGCAGGGGTTTTCGCGTCCCTTGCAGACGGGTAAAGAGGGTCTTGGTATATTTCTCAGTGGCCTGACAGATAATATCGTTGGTCAAGGAGAGGATCGGCTGGGTGGAACGGTAATTCTCCTCAAGCTTGATGATATGGGTATCAGGAAAGGTCTTGGGAAAGCGCATGATATTGTAAAAGTCGGCGCCGCGAAAGGAGTAGATTGACTGGGAGTCATCGCCCACCACCATGACGTTATCATGACCGTACGCCAGTAGACGGACAATATCCGCCTGTACCAGATTGGTATCCTGATACTCATCGACCATGATATGGGTATAACGGGCGGCAATGGCCTGTCGAGCCTCGGGAATCTCTGCCAGCAAGCGTTTCCAGTTGACAAGCAGATCGTCATAATCCATCAGTCCATGGGTAAACTTGAAATCACGGTAGTGTTTCTGCAGCTTGAGAATATCATCCGTATGCTCACTGAGATGGGCGTACTGCTCAAAAACCAGATCCTCAAGGGGAATCGATTTATTGACCGAGCCGCTGATCATATTGATAATGACCCGCCTGGAAGGAAACTGCAGATCACGTCCGGTAAGACCAAGGGAGGATTTCAGAAGATTGATGATTCCTTCAGCATCGGAACGGTCAATGATGGTAAAGTTGGAACCGAAACCAAGAGGGGAGCCATAGCGCCTGAGAAGCAGGTTGGCCGTACCGTGAAAGGTGCCGCCCACCACACGGCTGCAGGAATCATTGAGGAGCCGGCCCGCCCGCCACAGCATCTCCTGGGCGGACTTTCGGGTAAAGGTGAGCAGAAGGATATTTTCAGGCGCCACTCCCTTGCCAAGAAGATGGGCCACCCGGTAGACAAGCGTTCTGGTCTTGCCGCTGCCGGCCCCGGCTATAACGAGCACCGGCCCTTCAGTCCTCATCACCGCCTCATACTGGGCAGGATTCAGATCATCCAGTTCTATGGCTGGAATCTTGTTATTGATTTGGGTTTTCGAGAGAGTGGTTTGCATGGGGCCGGACTGTACCACAGCGGCGCTTTCGCCGCAACGTCGGTTGACAAAGATGCAAGGCCGTTTATAATAAGAAACTTAAAAAAAATATCGTTCCAAGGTGCCGGGCTCACGGGTTCCGGTCACTCTCCCTCAACTCTCAATAACAAAAAAACATCATGGAAACCAAGACCATTGACGCCCTTTTTACCCCTGAGACCCTGCGACAACTCTTCCCCAGAGAACGTTCCAATGAGTTTTTCGATGCCCTGTTCGGCGATGCCAGCGAAGGGGCCTATGACATTGAACTTGCCTACCAGGGCACGGATGGAAAGGAAATCACCCTGGAGTTGCTCCTGCACGAACGCCCTGGCTGCTGCCTGGTCTGCAACCTGACCCAAGGCCTGCCCCAGGTCTTCACGCGACACCCGGTGATCAATGTAGCTGGAGTGGTTGAGGCTGTGGACACCCTGCTGGCTGGACAGGCCAGGTGCGGGAAATGGTCCCTGGGACGCACTGAACAGCGAAGCAAGGCCATGCACCTCATTCCTTTGACGATAGAACTGGACGAACAACCGTCAACATTTTGACAGTT
>DCUN01000022.1 GCA_002327225.1 Desulfobulbaceae bacterium UBA2213 | reverse complement strand
GCAGGAATCACGCTGCCCGCATGGCGCTAAGCGGTTTCAGGAGAATTGTATGGGTAAGCAATGTCGTCCCGGCAAGGATAAGAAGCTTGGTGTGCTGATCGGTGGTTCCGGTCTGATCGGCGGTGGCATTCTCCACTATTTCAAGACCAGGAGCGAAGACGAGTTCGAGCTGTTGGCACCCAACAGTAAGCGCTTGAGCCTGCGCGATCCGGATGACATCAGGCTTTATCTCAAACATCATACCCCTGATTTTATAATCAATACTGCTATCACTGCCATTGACAGTAATCCGCTTCTCACCCTGGAAACAAATTATCTTGGTGCTGTCAATCTGGCCAGGGCCGCGGTCGATCTGCGAATTCCCTATATTCATTTCAGTTCTGCCGCCGTCATGCCGACAGGTGAGAACTTGAGTGAAGATGATCAACTGAGAGTCTCGCCGGAACTGGCCAACTATCCCAAATCCAAATTACTGGCGGAACTGGCCCTTGAGGAAATGCACCGTACCCTCGGACTTGATTATACCAATATCCGTCTGGCCGTGGTCTATGGAGCGCACGATCACAAAATTCAGGGCTTTCAGCGCATGCTCTTTGCGTTGGCTGATCAAACCATGCCGTTTCTTTTCACCAATCCGCAGGCCATGCATTCGTATTCCAATGCCAAAAAAGTCCCGTTTTTTGTCCATCACATCCTGAACCACAGGGAAGAGTTCTGTGGTCAGACCTTTAACTTTGTCGATCCCAATCCAGTATTATTAGGTCAACTTGTTCTCACGATCAAGTCGTACATGGAGTTGAAACGGCCAAAGGAAATTTTCCTGCCCTTTCCCCTGGCCAAGTTCGGGGCCGCTTGCATGGTAGTGTTGACCCGGATGCTGAGACGTATCGGCATTGAGTCCAAGATGCCGCCCGAGTTGATGTTCCTGCAGAACTTTTACCAGACCCAGAGTCTGTCGGCGACAAAACTCAGTCAGTCAAGCTTTGTCGATCCCAATCCGGGGAGCACTGTTTTTACCGAATTGCCCATGTTGATCCAATATTATCTGACTCGCTGGGAAGATCTTAATCTTCTTGTCCCGGAGGATAAGGTTTTCTTTGATCCAAGCAAACGGGCCGATAACTTTCTGAACGATCCTGAACAATTGCTCGCATCCCTGAAGGATGAAACCTCTGCCTCTTTTCTGGATACCTGCACATGGCCACGGTCTGGTGCTGTCGATTCCGAAACCGATGATAAGGAACACCAAACGTTGATATGATCCTCACGTGGGAATGGACAGAAGGGGAGGTTCATAAGGTAGTGCTTACAGACTGTGGTGTGTTTAGCGACCTGATCCTTGATCCGGATCTGTATCGTTGATTTCTGTTGTTTTAACGACAACTCTGGTAGCCCCCCAACCTTCCATTCTTGGAAAAGACGATCTGCCACACCTGTATTGTCCGGGAGCGGAAGGATCCCGCCATGGAGAGGAGGTAATATTTCCACATACGATAGAATGTTTCGCTGTATCTGTCCTGCAGTCTTGGCCAGCTTTGATCGAAATTGGCAAACCAGTTTGTCAGCGTCTTGTCGTAGTGAAGACCGATGTTATGCCAGTCCTCCATAACAAGCAGGAGCTCACTGGCCTTCCCCATTTGCTCAATGGAGGGGAGCATGCCGTTTTGGAAAATGTACTTGTCAAACCAGGGGTCTCCATGGTGGGTTGAGTTGTTGGAGCCAATGGTATGGAGCAGAAAGAGCGCTTCCGGTTTCAGGCAACGGTTGACCATTTTCATGAAATGGCGGTAATTTTTGTAGCCCACATGTTCGAACATACCGACTGAAACAATGGCGTCGAATTCCTCAGGCAGATCACGGTAATCAAGGAGGCGGATGTCAATGGGCAGCCCGGCGCAGCGCTTGCGGGCCAGTTTGGCCTGCTCCTTGGAGATGGTTATGCCCACCGCTTCAACGCCATGATTTTGGGCCGCATAGCGGACGAAACTCCCCCAGCCGCAACCGATATCGAGAACGCGCATGCCTGGTTCCAGCTTGACCTTCCGGCAGATGAGTTCCAGTTTCGCCTCCTGGGCCCCGGTGAGATCGATGGTCTCGTTGTTCCAATAGGCACAGCTGTAGGTCATGTGTTTGTCGAGCATGCATTCAAAGAGATCATTGCCGACATCATAATGCTTTCTGCCCACTTCCAGTGCCTTTCTTCTGCTCTGGCAGTTGGAGAGGGTGGCTTTAATACCACAGAGAAGAGCAGACCTTGATTTTTTTATTTTCAGGTCAAGGTTGTTTCTCAGGATGCGAAAAAAGAACTGATCAAGGGAAAGGCAGTCCCACCATCCAGCCATATAGGTTTCTCCGAGAGCCAGAGATCCACCACAGAGAATGCGGTCGTAGAATTCGGGCCTGTGTACCTGAATATCCCAGGGGCGAGAACCGTTGATGCTGATCCCGGCGAGTGAAAAGATTTCAGAAATTGTTTGTTCAGATGAGTTTCGAGTAATGAGTGACATACGTACTTTTTCACTCCTTTCCCAAGGCTGGGTGCTTTCGCTTTTTTTTGTTAGCTGTCAAATGTGTGTGCTCGTAAAAGATTATACGGTGGATATTTCAAGAGCTCAAAATCTCTGCAGGATGTTTTTTGTCTTCTCAAAGTTGATGGACTCGTAACAACTGTGATCGGCTCCACCAGTATAAATAGTTGAATTGTTTGACATTGTATAAATATACTGCTTGCGGTTTTCGTTTACATGTGGTCTGATTGTCTTGTAATTTTAGACATTTATTAAACAATCATCACAAAAAGACCATGATCAGGATCAAAGACCACAAAACCCGCTACATGTTTGACCCGTTCGCACATCTGGGGCCAAAACGGCGCAAGATGATTGACGAGTCCTGGGCCGGGGTGTTCCGGAAATATATCCTCACCGAACTCCCTGTCAAGCTGCTGGCCAAGCACTTTCCCTCCCGGAAAGGACATCCCACTAAGGAGCTGTACGCCATGATGGGAGCGTTGCTTATTCAACAGATGTTCGATCTCACCGATGAAGAGACGGCCAGACAGTTTGCCTTCAACATCGAATGGCATTACGCTTTGGACATCACCGATAACTCGGATGAAAGCGCCTATGTCAGCCTGAAGACGATCTGGAACATGCGAGAACTCATCACCCAGACGGGTCTTCACGATATCATCTTCAACACGGTGGCCGAAAAACTCATCACCGAGTTCAAGGTATCTTCAGAGAACCAGCGGCTGGACTCGATGCATATTACTTCCAACATGCGCCACCTTGGCCGAATCGGCATCTTCGTCCAATGCATCAAGAAGTTTCTGGTCAACCTCAAGCGTCACCACCAGGAACTGCTCAACACGCTCGATCCGGAACTGGTCGGAAAATATCTCGACCGTAAACAGGAAAATTCTTTTTCCATGGTCAAACCCTCAGACTCATCCCGCACCCTGGAACAACTGGCCGAGGATCTCTTCCTCCTCGTTGAGCGTTTCCGGAACGACGACAATGTCAGCTCGATGACCAGCTATCACTTGATGACCCGGGTCCTGAAGGAGCAATGCCTGGTGGCCGCCGCCGGTAGCGGTCAGCCACGGGTGGCAGCCAGGAAGAACAAGGAAATCGCCTCCTCTTCCCTGCAGAATCCGTCCGATCCTGATGCCGGGTATGATGCCCACAAGGGCAAGGGCTACCAGGTGCAGTTGGCCGAGACCTATACCACCGCGGCAGAAGAGGACGGCAAGCGGCCCCTGGCTCTTATCACCTACGCCGAGGCCGAACCGGCCCATCACAGTGATGCCAAGGCCCTCAAACCGATGCTTGACCGGGTTGAGGAACAAGGGCAAAAGCCGGAACGGTTGCTGGCCGATACCATCTACGGCTCCGACGATAACTGCGACTATGCCGGCAAGAAAAACACTGAATTAATCGCTCCGGCCATGGGCGCCCTCAAGGGCGACAAGAAGATCAGTCTCGACATGTTCGCCTTTGCGGACAATGGTGACGTTCTCTCCTGCCCGGCAGGACACGCTCCGTATCGAATTCATAATAATGCCGGAAAAGAGCGAATCAGTGCCTGTTTCCGACAGGATCTCTGCCGCGATTGTTACAAGAGCAATGATTGCCCGACCCATCCCGCCAAGAAAGGTCGCTACCTCCGCTACCGCCATAAAGATATCCGGCTCCTGCGCCGTCGAGCCTTGGAACAGACTGCGGAATTTCATGAGAAATACCGCTACCGTTCCGGCATCGAGGCCACCAACTCCGAGATAGCCCAACGAACCGGGATCAAAAAACTTCGGATCCGTGGCATGGCCAAGGTCGGGTACTGCGTCAAGCTTAAGGCCAGTGGGTTAAATATTCTGCGGGCAGCGGCCTACAGGCGCAGAAAAAGGGGGCGAGACCTCAAGTTTCTGCCGTCATTCCCGCTACAGAGAGTTTTTGTCGTTGTCAAAGAACAAATTTACTGCCGGATCAAACAATTCTTACAAATATCGATATTCTATCCGGCCGATCTGATTTCTCATCCCGCTTTCTCGGGTTGAATTGTTACGGGACCATCAAAGTTAAGTGCCTACCCTATCGGCATATCATGCTATCCATATAAAAAACAAGTGGAAGGATAAGACTGACCATTACAGAACAGAGGCTTCAAAATTGCTGGCCCGGGATCTCTTCCTTCTAAAGCCTCTTGTAAAATGACAAATGAAGTCAATAAAACTGTCATTCCCGCGCAGGCAGGAATGAAATATTGAGCATTTTGCGTGCACCTCTCTCTTTTCAGAAAAAGTAGAAGTCAGTCATCTTCAAGCGTAAATCAATGTGGGACATATCATTATTTATAATCATTTTCATTTATCTCCTTGCATCTTCACCCGTAGTTAGATGTATACTTTAATAAAAGATACAAGTCAGACAGGTAGTAGGGGGAAAGGGAACTCAGACAACCATTTGCTTATCAGAGCTCATGACAGTCAAGGATGTGCCCGATGATAAGCAGGGACAATGTGAAAGGAGGGCGTATCGTGAACCAGAAACAGGGAAGGCAGGACAAGTTGATCCAGGAAGAGCGTCATGACACCTATAAGGAAAAGGAAAAGTGGCCGGAGCCTACTGTCTGCAGTGAATGCAGTGCTGTTTTTGTTGAAGGGAAATGGGCGTGGGGTGAGCCGGCTGTCAGTGCCCATGCCATTCTCTGTCCGGCTTGTCAGCGTCTTCATGATGGGTTCCCGGCTGGTTATCTGGAGATAAAAGGATCCTTCTTTGGTCACCATCACGTCGAGATGCGTAATCTGATCAACAATATTGAGGCCCAGGAAAAGGGTGAACATCCAATGGAGCGGCTCATGGCCATTACCACAGAAGAGGATTATACACTGATTACCACCACTGGTATCCATCTGGCCCGGCGCCTTGGCGAGGCCTTGAAACATGCGTATCAGGGAGATCTGGCTTTTACCTACGGTGATGGGGAAAAAATCATTCGTCTGACCTGGATCAGGGAATAGGCACCTCGGCGCTGGGTGAGAAAAAGTACATATCTGCTAAGAAAAACGTCAAGATGACGAATGGTTACTTGTCAATGCCTCCTGGAGTGATTGTCGTGTTGGGAGCCTGACAAGGGGAGGTGGTTGAACGGATATGAGCACCAGGCAGAAAATAGAGGCCATGCTCCATACCATTGAGGTCGAGTGCTCGTTCACCAAAGGATTTACCGGACGGGCGTCTTTGGTTCCCGAGGTTATGGAAGCCATGCGTTTGGTTTCACGGCACGATTTTGTACCGCCCGCCCTGACTGCAATGGCGTATGAGAATACTCCTCTGCCCATTGGCAAAGGTCAGACCATCTCCCAGCCTTTTATCGTTGCCCTGATGACTGATCTTCTCTGCCCGGAGAAGGGTGATGTGATCCTGGAGGTAGGTGCCGGCTCAGGATACCAGGCGGCAATCCTCTCACTGCTGGTCAGGCAGGTGTACACCCTTGAGATCATCCCTGCCCTGGCAGAAAAGGCAATGGATCTTCTTCAGAAGCTTGGCTATGAGAACGTTGAGGTCCGGCAGGGAGACGGTTACAACGGTTGGCCCGAGCATGCCCCGTTTGACGGCATCATCGTCACAGCTGCCGCCACTCATGTGCCGACATCCTTGAAGGAGCAACTCAAGCCGGGGGGAAGATTGATTGTTCCTGTTGGCCTGCCCTTTATGCATCAGGAACTGCTGGTGTTGGAAAAAGATGAACAAGGGGTGTTCAGTACCAGAGATGTATTGCCCGTCTCCTTTGTACCGCTCACCCGCGAAGAGATTGACAGAGGAACCAGGAAGATTGAAGAGCTGGATGGATCATGAAACCGATAGAGCCGGAGGAACATTATGCAAGTACCCTTACAGATCACCTTTCGCAATATGGAAACATCAGAGAAGATAGAAGCGGATATCCGTAAGCGGGTCGATAAACTGACCAGTCATCATCCGGAGATCATCAGTTGCCATATCGTAGTGGAGGCTCCGGCCCAACGCCATCAAAAGGGGGGGCTGTTCAGGACCAGGATTGACATCAGCTGTCCTGAAGGAAAATTTGTCATCAACCGGGAACCCCCTGCCCAGCATAAGGAGGCTGAGGACGTCTTCCTCTCCCTCCGCGATGCCTTTAATGCTGTCGATCGCCAGCTGGACGAATACTCATGCAAGCGAAAAGGGGAGGTCAAGATGCATGAGGAGGTGCCTCGAGGCCGGATCAGTGAGCTCTTCCCCATGGAGGATTACGGGACCATCACCACCGTGGATGAGCGGCAGATCTATTTCCACCGGAACAGCGTCCTGAACAGGGATTTTGATGACCTGACCATTGGCGACATGGTTCGTTTTCATGAGGAAGCGGGGGATAATGGTCCCCAGGCCAGCACTGTCAAAGTAGAGGGATGATGAGTGAGCAGGGAAAAGTGCTCACTCATCCGCTTGCGTGTCCGGCTGGCTGTCTCTGCCTGTATGTTGTATGATGTTTTTCAATGATTCAATGAGCTTGCTTGCCTCTTGCTTGCTCAGGTCATCGACCTCTGTCTTCTGATAATATTTTTTCAGGAAATTGCGGAAGTGGGCTTCATCCCAGAGGAGATCCTCAAGGAGGTGACTGATGAAATATTTTTGTCTGAAAGTAAGGCCATAGGGATCGGTCTGATACCGTTTACTCCGGGCAAAATAGCGGAGTAAACGGTTAAAACCCTTCTCGTCCAGATCCTTGGCCGAGCGGACACCCGTCACCTGATGGAGGATGTCGCGATATTCCTGGTCTGAGAGATTAAGTTTTCGTTTTACGATATGGATGAGGGCCAGCTTCTTCTTGTCCAGTCCAGGCGATTTCCTCCATTTCTTCATGATCTCCCGCATAAATGCAGGCAGATCGGCAGGTACCCTGGAGGTGATCAGGTTGTCATCGACAACGACCTCTTGATCACTATAGGCGCATCCTGCTTCCTCTAATTCTTCCGCCATGTTCCTGCAGCAGGTGGCCTTTCTACCGCTGAGCACACCCGCTGAGACCAGAATCTGTGGACCATGACAGATGGCCGCTACCGTTTTTCCATCTTTAAAGAATTGCCGGACAAGGGCAAGCACCTTCTCGATTTTCCGCAGGAGAGTAGGCCCCTTCCCGCCAGGCAGGATCATGATGTCATACAAGGAGGGGGTGATCTCGTCGAGCGAATGGGTGGGTATCACATGATAGCCGTGCTTGCCGATAAGTGGGTCATTCTTGATTGAGGCGATATCGATCTCTATTCCCTCTTCTAGAAATCGATAGTAAGGAACCAGCAGTTCCGAATCTTCGAACCCGTCTGCACTGATAAGAAGTGCCTTCATCGTCTCCTCCCCTTTTTACGGCGGCACCGTTTCCCCTGTGAAATCACAACAGCCCTTTCATGGCTGAGCATGAAAGGGCTGATGTGATGACTTCCTGAAAGGTAACAAAGATTATTATTCGTCTATATCAACCTTTGCTATTTTGGCGCCTGGTTTGATCGCGTCCCCCACCTTGACCGACAGGGTGGTTACAATGCCGGCAATGGCACTGACTATTGGGGTCTGCATCTTCATGGCCTCCATCATAGCCACTTGATCACCGGCCGCAATCTCCTGACCTTCCTTGACACTGACCTCGCAGATGTTTCCGGCAAAAGGAGCACGAATGTCGCCATTCTTGGCCAGAGCCTGGATCTCCTGCTTGGAGAGAACAGAAGCAGCGGCCGCTACTCCTTCCTTGGCCTCAGGGGCATAGGAGTAGATGCGCTGATGGTGATCCACATTGAGATAAACATTGGTCTCTCCATCTTCATTGACCATGGATGGACCAACCTCGATGACGTGCTCCTTGCCGTAATGATCGGTAAAGGAGAGAGACTTGCCCACTTTAAACTTGCCTTGATGCAGGAATATTGAGGGCGGCAGGACATAGACCTTGCCGAATTTTTCCTCAAATTTGAAAAAATTGACGGCATCATTTGGATGCTGGAGGTAGAGAATCAACTGCTGATCGGTGGGCTCATGGCCAATTCTTTCGCTCAGGACGGTACGTTCATGGTCGATATCCATATCTTCAATCTCGTCCATTCCCCCTTCCTGTTCTAATATGTTTTTCCAGTCAGCGCCAAGAACTTTTTCGTAGATCCATTCTTCCGGCTGATAAAAAGGAAAGGGGCCATACTTGCCAAGGAGCAGGTTGCGCAGGTCACCGGATGGATTGCCGTAGCGTTCACCGCCCTGGACATTGGCAACAGCTGTGGTCCACAGGATCTGAGAACCAGGAGTTACCGACCAGTAGTTGCCAAGCTCTTTCTGAACTCTGGGTAACTCTTTGTGCAGGATGTCAGGCATTTTGTCGAGGAAGCCGCCTTTTGCCGCCTGCTCAAGACTGGAACCCATTGCCCCGCCAGGAAGCTTGTGAATCTGAACGGTTGGTTGAAATCCTTTGATCTGTGATTCAAAATCCTTGTAATACTGGCGCTGGTCGCGGATGACCTCAGAGGTTTCAATGACTGCCTCTTCATCAAGGCCGACCGCGTTATATCCCTGTTCTTTCAGAGTCTGGATAACCGTGAGGCTTGGGGGGGGGCCATAATATCCGGTCATGGAGGAGTCACTGGCATCAACAATACTGGCGCCATTGATAACGGCGGCGACAATCCGGCCGATATCATTGCCATCGGTATTGTGGCCATGATAGTGGACAGGCAGGTCCGGATAGCTCTGTTTAATAGCGTTGACCAGTTGACCAATGCGATGTGGAGAACCCAGACCGCCATGGTTTTTGATACAGAGGATGATATCCGTTCCGGTTACATCGAGGATATCCTTGACCTTCTTGACGTAGTAGGCGTCCGTGTGCTCCGGTCCGGTAGAAAAACAGATGCAGGCCTCGTTGATCTTCCCCGCCTTTGCAACTTCTTCAAAGACCGACTGCATGTTAGGGACATGATTCATGAAATCAAATGTCCGCCATACGTCGACATATTTGGCGAATTCCCGAACGGTAAAGCGGATAACATTTTGCGGGTAGGGGCGATAACCAAAGAGATTCACCCCGCGACACAAGGTCTGAAACATGGTGTTGGGCATCGCTTCGCGCAGGAGCTCGAGCTTGAGAAAGGGATCAACCTGTTTGCGGAGGATGTCCACATGGACAGAGGCCCCGCCGGTTATCTCGAGGGAAAAATAGCCTGCCCGTTCACGAGATGGCGCTGCCAGCATATCGGTATGCAGCAGGATGCGATTTTTGAAATCAGATTGAGAGAGATCACGGGCCGTATTGGTCATGTAATAGCCATCGGCCTTTCTGAGTTGGGCGACAACCTCGCTCGGAGCCGTTCCCTGTATGATTCGTTCCATTATTAATCCTCTTGGAGTATCATCATGCCTGTCAGGCCAAGGCCGGGAGTAGACATGAAGAGTAGCTGAATATAGTTATAAAGTGGTACCACAATCTGGGTCATGGGTCCTTACATTGCGTAAGGGTTCATGCCGCGATGATGGATCTCTGCGATCAGTTTGGACAGTTTCTCAGCTTCGTTGGGCTCTTCCTTGTACTCAAAGAGTTGAGGATGGGTTTCCAGGAAAGAGGTGTTGAAATCACCTTTTATGAAATCAGGATCCGCCACGATGTTCAGGTAAAAGGGGATAGTGGTTTTTGGGCCGGAAATTTCGAAATTCTGCAGACAGCGGCGAACCCTGCTTACAGTCTCGCTCCAGGTGAAGCCGTGGACGGTCAGTTTTACCAGCAGAGAGTCATAGACCTGGGGAATTGTATAGCCCTGATAGACAAAGCCGTCAAGACGAACACCGTAGCCGCCTGGTGAGCGATATACCGAGACGGTTTTACCACCCTCCGGCATGAAATCGGCCTGGGGGTCTTCGGCGTTGATCCGCATCTCAATGGCGTGACCGCGCATCTGGACATCATCCTGACTGAAGGAGAGTGGCTTGCCGAGCGCCAGTTTGATCTGGGTACGGACGATATCAATGCCGGTGATCATCTCGGTTACAGTGTGCTCGACCTGAACCCGGGTGTTGATCTCCATGAAATAGTAGTTCCAGTCCTTGTCGATCAGAAACTCAACGGTGCCGGCGTTGGTGTAATTGGAGGCCTTTGCTGCCTTGACTGCAGTCTGGCATATGCGCTCCAGTAGCTCCGGGTTGTCAATCATGGAAGGAGCGATCTCGATGAGCTTCTGATTGCGACGCTGGATAGAGCAGTCACGGGTTCCGAGGTGGATGGTCGTTCCTTCTTTGTCGGCTATGATCTGAACTTCCACATGTTTAGGGTTGAGCACGACTTTTTCAAGATAGACAGATTCATCATTGAATGCCGCCTTGGCTTCGGCCCGGGCCACCGGGATCTCTTTGCGCATCTGCACGTCTGACTCTATAAGTCGGATCCCGCGGCCGCCGCCGCCGCATGTGGCCTTGAGCATGAGGGGGTAGCCGACCTTGGCGGCAAAGGTCAAGGCCTCCTGGACGCCATCTTCTCCTGCCGACAGATTCGGGGTACCTGGAACCATCGGGATTCCGGCATCGGCCATGATTCTTCGGGCAATGACCTTGTTTCCCAGATTGGAAATGACCTCTGATGTAGGGCCGATAAAAATAATTCCTTCGTCTTCACACGCCTTGGCAAAATCAGGATTTTCGGCAAGAAAACCATAGCCTGGATGGATGGCGCAGGCGCCGGAGTGCTTTGCTGCCTTGATGACTTTTTCAATGTTCAGGTAATCACAGCGTGGTCCGTCACCAAGAAGGACTGCTTCACCGGCAAGCCGGATATGGCGGGAGTCTTTGTCGGGTGTTTCATACACTGCGACGGCCTCATAATCTAATTCCTGGATAGTTCTCATGATGCGGATGGC
>DCUN01000043.1 GCA_002327225.1 Desulfobulbaceae bacterium UBA2213 | reverse complement strand
AAATTCATTGTAGGAACGTTCTGCCGCCAGTTTTTTTGCCTCAATGGCAGCAAGATCGTCTTTCACCTGCTTACGCCGTCCGGAAAGGGCGGCACCGATAGGCTTGGCGCCAAATTTGATCAAGATGAACATCAGGACGGCAAAGTTCATAACCCTGAAGCCCAGATCTTTCAGCTTGGCAGGCGAGAGACTGTCATAAGCCACCGCCCCATGCCCACCAGCAGCGGCGCCATGCGCATCAGTCGCAACCTCACCATGCCCCGTACTTACTGCTGCATCTCCGCCCGCTTCAACAACTGCGGCAGCATGTTCTCCAGCCGGCACAGCCTGAACAGCATCAGAGGCCCAGACACTACCCACAGCCAAGGTGAGCCAAAGCGCCGCTGCGACCAGAGCACTCTTTTTGGCTATCTGCTTCACCCTTTTCATCTTAGAGACTCCTTCCCAGAATTTTACCCGCCATGGCAGTTGCAAACCCATCCAGATTCGNNCTGAAGTTCTTTGCCGGCACTCATAATCTGCGCCTTCACCTCTGCCAGCTGCGTATCTTTTTCACTGTCAGCCTCAGCCTTGATGGCGGCGAGTTTTTCATCACCTGCAGCCTGGGCCCCAGCCCTTGCCGTATCTAATGCAGACTTCGCCTTTCCAGAGGCCAAGGCCATCTTCTTATCGACTTCATTCTGACGACGCCTGGCATTCTCCTCCAGCTTGGCTACATCATCATTCATGCCTTGAAATTTGGCCGCACGATCTCGTAATATTTTACGCACTGGCTTATAGATAATTGCATTCAGCAGAAACATCAAAACAAACATGTTCACTATCTGAATCACCAGGGTGATATCCATTGTAATCATTTTTATACGCTCCCGTTCAACGAAGATACCTGAAATTTTCATCCAAAATGAATGATGATTCACAATACGAAGGTCGGTTGTACATCATAAAACAAGGCATGTCAACTTTTTTTATGATGCTTATCAATCGATATTTTCTGCGCCGCCGCACCCATATAAAATAGGCCTCCGCATCTCTTCAGACAACACACGAACCGATAGAAAACAGTGCAAAATGCCTGCATTCATTCGTATCGATCCCGCACCAAAACTTAGCCTGCTACGATCTCCCGAACACATAGCGGCACCGCAGCAATGGCCTCACTTAATTTATCAATCATCGGCCCGCCGGCCTGAGCCATGTCCGCCCGTCCGCCGCCTTTGCCGCCGACCAGGACTGCAACCCTGCCCACCAACACGCCTGCCGGGATTGTGTCGCTCAGATCCTTGGAGACAATGGCCAGAAGCGCCACCTTCTCATTGACAACCCCACCAAGCACCGCCACCCCTGATCCCATATGATCCCGCACCCGGTCGCCTACCTCCCTCAGAGTCTGTGGACTCTCGAGTGCAATCTTTGCGGCCAGCACCTTGATTCCATTCACCTCGACCGCTGCAGCAAACAGATCTTCCAGATCAGTGGAGGCCAGCCTGGTTGCGAGCTCCGCCACCTGCTTCTCCAGCTGTTTCTGGAGAGCAAGAAGGGATTTAAATTTATCATGGATCCCCTCCGGTCTGACATTCAAGGCCTGGCAAAGCTCCTGCTCACGCTGCCCTATGCCTTGAACATAGGCAAAGGCCGTCCGTCCGGTCAGGGCCTCAATGCGCCTGACCCCGGAGGCAATCCCGCTTTCCGAGACAATCTTGAACAAACCGATGGCCCCGGTCGCTGCCACATGGGTTCCACCGCACAGCTCCCTGCTGAAATCTCCAGCCGAGACCACCCGTACACGATCGCCATATTTTTCACCAAAAAGCGCCGTCGCCCCCTGCTGTATCGCTTCATCTCTGGCCAGAAGCCTGGTATCGAGCTCGATATTGGCCCTGATCTTTTCATTCACCCGCTGCTCAATATCCCTGATCTCTCCTTGGCTGAGCGGTGTGAAATGGGTAAAGTCAAAACGTAATCTTTCCGGGCCGACCAGCGAGCCGGCCTGCTTGACATGATCACCCAGGATCTCACGCATGGCCGCCTGGAGCAGATGGGTGGCGGTATGATTGGCAGCAGTGTCGCCTCGCTGGTCGCGGGCCACTGACAGTTCCACTTCCTGGCCTATCCGCAGCACTCCTTCTTCCACCCGCAGATGATGGAGAATGATCCCGTCAGCAGCAGCGGCAGTGCCAAGGACCATTCCATGGCCACCTGGCCACTGCACCGTCCCCACATCACCTGCCTGCCCGCCGGACTCTGCATAAAAAGGCGTGGTCAGGACAAACAGTCGTCCTTCAGCGCCGGTCCCGATCTCTGGGATCTCCAGGCCATCCGGACTGAGCAGGGCCTTAACCCGTATCTTGAAGCTCAGTTGCTCATAGCCGATAAACTCAGCCCGGGATCCGGCTTCAACCAGATCCTTCACCCCCTGCTCCCGCAGCTTGACGTTGTCTCCCTTCCACGAGGCCCGGGATTTTGCCCGCTGCCCTGCCATGGCCGCATGAAATCCGGCCTCATCAAAACCGATCTTTTTTTCAAGCGAGATGTCACGGACGATGTCCATGGGAAAGCCAAAGGTGTCATAGAGCTTGAAGATAAAGCCACCGCCGATCACCGGATCACTGTCCTGAGC
The DNA here is from genome assembly GCA_002327225.1 of Desulfobulbaceae bacterium UBA2213. Taxonomy (GTDB): domain Bacteria; phylum Desulfobacterota; class Desulfobulbia; order Desulfobulbales; family Desulfocapsaceae; genus UBA2270. The sequence continues at coordinate 792 of DCUN01000043.1, read as the reverse complement.
GATCCGCTCAATCTCCTCATCGAGAAGCAGCAGCCCATTCTCCAGGGTCTCGCGGAAACGCTCCTCCTCATTGACCACCACTTTTCTCAATAATTCGACCGCATCGAGCAGGTGCGGATAGGCATGATTCATGGCAACGACCACGGTTGACGTCACCTCGTCCATAAAGGGTTTATCGAGGCCGAGGGTACGACCATAGCGAACCGCCCGCCGCATGATCCGGCGCAGGACGTAGCCCCTGCCTTCATTGGAGGGAAGCACCCCGTCCGCCACCAGAAAGGTGGTGGCCCGGGAATGATCGGCGATGACCCGCATGGCCGTGGTATCGGCCGGATCCTGTCCATACATACGCCCGGACAGCTCTTCCATCCTCTTGATAATAGGAGAAAAGAGATCCGAATCATAGTTATTGATCTTGCCCTGCAGTACGGCCGCCACCCGCTCAAGCCCCATGCCCGTGTCGATACTGGGCTTGGGCAGGCGAGTCAGGACGCCATCCTCGCTGCGGTTAAACTGCATGAAGACCAGATTCCACAATTCAAGAAAACGATCACAATCACAGCCAAGGGCGCAGTCAGGCCGACCGCAGCCAGCCTTTACCCCCTGGTCAATATGGATCTCTGAACAAGGGCCGCAGGGACCGGTATCCCCCATGGCCCAGAAATTATCTTTTTCCCCCAGACGGACTATGCGCCCCGGGAGCAGCCCTTCCACCTTTTCCCACAACAGATAGGCCTCATCATCCTCTTCATAGACCGAGACCCAGAGGCGTTCAGGAGGCAGGCCAAGCTC
>DCUN01000051.1 GCA_002327225.1 Desulfobulbaceae bacterium UBA2213 | reverse complement strand
TGAGCGGCTATTCGGCGCCTGATCACGGGATTGGTGAGAGCTCGGGCCTCTTGTTGATTCCGGCCAAGGGCGATCCCTGTCTGCTGACTGATTTTCGTTTCAAGATCCAGGCCGAGGCCGAGGCAGCTTTTCTCCCTGTCGTCCTCTATCCCAAGGGGCTGCTGGCATTATTGAAGGAGATGCTTCCGGATCTGAAGATCCGCAGCCTTGGCTTTGAAAGTGACTATACCCTTTATTCTGTTGCCGAAAAACTGAAGGCCCTGGGAGAGAAGATCGGTGTCCAGTGTGTCCCGACCACAGGGCTTGTCGAAGAACTGCGCCTGATCAAAGACGAGGATGAGCTGGCAAGGCTGCGGCTCTCAGTTGCCCTCAATGAAAAGGTTTTTGACGAGGTGTATTCCTCGCTTTCTCCGGGTCGGACTGAAAGGGATGTCGCGCTCATCATTGAGGCCACCATGCGCCGCATGGGCGCCGAGTCTCCAAGCTTCAACACGATAGTCGCTTCCGGCAGCAACAGCGCTTTGCCGCATGCGGTTCCCGGCCCTGTTGCGATCGATGGCGACAGGCCTTTGATGATCGATATGGGGCTGGTACTCGATGGCTATTGCTCTGATATGACCCGCACCTTTGTGCTTGGTAAGCCGGACGACCTCTTTTATGCTGTCCACCGCCTGGTACGTCGGGCCCAACTGGCAGGCCTGGCGGCTATCCGGGCGGGAGTCGTAGCTGCGTCGGTGGATAAAATCGCCCGTGATATCATTGCCTCCGCCGGCTACGGCGAGGCCTTTGGTCACTCCCTCGGCCATGGCGTCGGTCTGGCCGTCCATGAAGAGCCACGCCTGTCCTCCCGTAACCGCAAGCAGTTGAAGGCGGGGATGGTGGTGACCGTTGAACCCGCTATTTACATCCCGGGCTGGGGTGGAGTGCGGCTGGAAAACATGGTAGTCGTCTGTGAAGACGGCTGTGAACTGCTCAATAAAAATTTAACCGGACTTGATCTATGATCGCTAAGAGCGCTATGAGCGTACGCAAATACTTTGTTCTCGACACCAATGTCCTGCTCCATAACGCTGAATCTCTCACCTCCTTTGATGATAATTACGTTATCCTGCCGATGACGGTCATTGAGGAACTGGACAGCTTTAAACGCCATAATGATGAATTGGGGCGCAGCGCCCGCCATGTGATCAGGCAGATTGATCAGCTTCGTTCGCAGGGTTCACTCAAGGATGGCGTGACCATGGAAAACAGTGGCATTCTGCAGATTGTGGTTGAACGCAAGGAGATGCCCGGCGTCTGCATTGACATGTCGGTGCCGGATAACAGGATCCTCGCCGTGGCCAACTCTCTGCACCTGGAAGGGAAAAAGGTGATCTTTGTCTCCAAGGATATCAATGCCCGGCTCAAGGCGGATGCTCTCGGCATTGATGTCATGGATTTTGAGAAGCAGAAGTGTAATATTGATGAACTGTACACGGGCTGGCGCGAGATCCAGGTCGCAACCGGGATGATCGATCGTTTTCATCAGGAGAAGGGTCTGGAGACCGAAGGCTTTGACTTCCTGGCCAATGAGTTTATCCTCCTGCAGGATGCAGCAAACGCGAAGCATTCAGGGCTTGGCCGGGCGGTGGGGCCAAATAGCCTGGTCCCTCTCGATACTGCTTTTGAAAACGTCTGGAATGTTCACTCGCGCTCCAAAGAGCAGCGGATGGCCCTGGAACTGCTCATGGATCCTAAGATCAGCATGGTGACCCTTATCGGTCAGGCCGGTACCGGCAAGACCCTGCTGGCNNGAGAAGCTGCTGGTCTCCCGGCCGGTGATTCCCATGGGCAAGGATATCGGTTATCTGCCGGGGACCAAGGATGAAAAGCTGTCGTTGTGGATGCAGCCGATCTTTGATAATCTCGTCTATCTGATGCAGAAAGATCATCGTTACGAAGAAGGGACTGTTCAGCAGAAGGTGAACGCGCTGTTTAAGGATCAACTGGTGGAGCTTGAGGCCCTGACCTATATTCGCGGCCGTTCCATCCCCAGACAGTTTGTCATCGTCGACGAGGCCCAGAACCTGACCCCGCATGAGGTGAAGACTATTATCTCCCGGGCTGGTGAGGGCACGAAGATGGTGCTTACCGGTGATCCGCAGCAGATCGACAATCCCTATCTCGATTCATCATCGAACGGTCTTTCCTACGCCGTGGAGAAGCTGAAAGGGCAGTCGCTCTATGGTCATGTGACCTTGAGCAAGAGTGAAAGAAGTCCGCTGTCGGCCATTGCCGCCCAGTTGTTATAAATTTTTGTATCATAAACAACCCCCCTCATCGCAGGCAGGAATAACGAGCATAACAGCCTGTTTGGTAAAGGAAAATAAGAGATTCTCGGATAAAGTATGCGCCAATACCTCATTGATGATCTGTCCCCCATGGAGCGGGACAATATAGATTCGTATCTTAAACGCAGCCTGCAGCGAGGACCCATGATCGGCATGTATTGGATCGTTCTGCCGTCTGATCTGCTCTCCGAGCTTCAACGGGAGCATGTAGGGAAATGCGGTCCTTATTATTGCGGAGTTGAGGTGGGGAAGAGTTCAGTCTGTTTTGAGATGCTGGTGCGCAGTCAGGCAAACCTCCATTGTGACTGTATCGCCCATGCAACTCAGGAACAGCGGCAATTCATCCTCGATCTGGCAGACACGATGCTGGCGGAAGAGCTGATTCGTTCCTGATGCCATGGCTCGTTGAGCGCCGAAGTCCTGACATAACAGAAGTAGCCTGGATGGAGCGGCAGCGTAATCCGGGACCGGAGTTCGTTTCTGCCACGCCCTGTCCCGGATTCCATTCCATTTCATCCAGGCTACTTGCTGAAGAGTTATCAATAGTTTTCAATTATCTATTGCCAATACCCAGTACCTTTTTGGAGATATCATGAACAGTTCAGTAGATTCTACCCCCGAATTCATTGAAGCGGTGTACCGGAAAATGGACGCCAATATTGCCCTGGTCAAAAAACGGCTGGGCCGTCCTTTAACCTATGGCGAGAAGCTCCTCTATGGCCATCTTGACAATGCAATGGAGGCGGAGCTGACCCCCGGTGTTTCTTATGTCAAGACCCGTCCTGACCGGATTGCCCTGCAGGATGCGACGGCCCAGATGGCCATCCTGCAGTTTATGCTGGCCTCCAAGGATGAGGCCGCAGTGCCGGTCACTGTCCACTGTGACCATCTGATCCGGGCTCAGCAGGGGGCAGAGTCGGATCTGCATACAGCGCGAACGGATAATCGTGAAGTCTATGACTTCCTGGCCTCTGCTGCTCAGCGCTATGGCTTTGGCTGCTGGTTACCGGGTGCCGGCATTATTCATCAGGTGGTGATCGAGCAGTATGGCTTTCCCGGACTGATGATGCTGGGCACCGACTCCCACACCCCGAACGCCGGCGGTATCGGCGCCTTTGCCTCTGGGGTGGGCGGGGCCGATGCCGTCGATGTCATGGTCGGCATGCCCTGGGAGGTGCTGCATCCGCGTTTTGTCGGGGTCCGGCTGACCGGTGAGTTGCAGGACTGGGCTTCGCCCAAGGATGTGATTTTAAAGATCCTGGGCATGCTCACCTGTTCCGGCGGCACCAATCGGGTCTTTGAATATTTCGGACCGGGTGCCGCCACCCTTTCCTGCACGGGTAAGGCTACCATCTGCAATATGGGCGCGGAGCTGGGCGCCACCACCTCGGTTTTTCCCTATGACGCACACATGGCAGCGTATCTGCGTGCCTGTGGGCGCGGCGAGGCGGCAATGCTTGCCGACAGGTACGCCCACTTGTTACAGGCCGATGAGGAAGTCCTGGCCAGTCCGGAAAAATATTATGAAGAGATTATTGAGATTGATCTTACCAGCCTTGAACCGCATCTGGTGGGTCCCCATTCGCCTGATCTGGCGGTCACGGTCTCGATGATGAAAGAGTATGTGGAAAAGGGCGGCCATCCTGCCAATGTGACCTATGCTCTCGTTGGTTCCTGCACCAATTCCTCTTATGAAGACATGGGACGTCTGGCCGCCATGGCTGAACAGATAGCAGAAAAAGGTCTGAGCTTGAAGATTCCGGTACTGGTGACTCCAGGTTCCGAGCAGGTGCGTGCCACTCTCGAGCGGGACGGGCAGATTGCCAAACTTGAGGCCATCGGGGCCACTGTGCTGGCCAATGCCTGCGGCCCCTGTATCGGTCAATGGACCCGCACAGGGATTGAACCGGGGTTCAAGAATTCCATTGTCACCTCCTACAACCGCAATTTTCCTAAACGCAATGACGGCAACACAGGCACCTGCGGTTTTATAGCCAGTCCCGAGACTTGTCTGGCCTATGCCATGTTTGGCACCTTTGAGGTGAATCCCTATCGTGCTGAATTGCAGGCGGCTGATGGCGCTTCTTTTGTCCTGACGCCTCCCGGCAAAGTCCCGGAGGTGCCTGCCCAGGGTCTTGTTCGTGATGAAGCGGGCTTCCTGGCTCCAATCGAGTCGATCGCGGCAAGAACGGCTGTGCCTGTGCAGGTGGCGCCAGGGTCGGAGCGTCTGGCCCTGCTTTCCCCTTTCTCCCCCTGGGACGGGCGTGACTTCATGGGCCTGCGGTTGCTGATGAAGGCCAAGGGAAAATGCACCACCGATCATATCTCGCCTGCCGGCCCCTGGTTGCGTTTTCGCGGTCATCTGGATAACATCTCCGGCAACATGTTCAGCGGCGCCACCAATGCCTTCAGTGGTGAGACAGGGCTTGGCCTCAATCAGCTGACAGGAGAGCGTCAGCCATACAATACGATTGCCCGGGCCTACAGCGCTGCCGGCGAGCACTGGCTGGCGGTGGGTGATACCAATTATGGAGAGGGCTCTTCGCGGGAACATGCGGCCATGAGCCCCCGGCACATGGGGGGACGGGTGGTGATTACCCGCTCTTTTGCCCGCATCCATGAGACCAATCTGAAGAAACAGGGGGTACTGCCTTTGACCTTTGTCACAGGCGCCGACTATGACCTCGTTCAGGAGGCTGACCGGGTCGATATCCTGGGTCTGACAGAACTTGCCCCCGGTTCCACGCTGACGGCTGTGTGTCATCATGCGGATGGCACGGAATCGGGTATATCCCTGAAACATTCTCTCAATGGTGAACAGATTGACTGGTTCAAGGCGGGTTCCGCTCTTAATTTTTTAGGAGCCGTTACAAAGTAAGCAAGGGCTTTTTCTTGCATACTTTGTTTACGGCACCTGCAGCCGCCTCACAGAAGCAGCCAATCTTTTCCTGCTGTTTCTGTGGGTGGCACCAGGCCGATAAGGTGCAAACACTCATAGAAGGCGTCGTTACGAAATGATACATGGCATGAGGAAAAAAGATATCAAGCTGCCCTCCCCACCGGCTATTGCCTTGCGTATTCTTGAGGCGGTGAAACAGGATAGCTCCTCTTTTGGAGAGTTGGCCCGGATTATCGAGATCGACCCGGCATTGACCACCAAGATACTGCAGGTCGCCAATTCTTCCTTTTACGGTATGCCCAACACGGTGAATACCATTGAAAAGGCACTGTCGGTTCTGGGCCTGAATGTTACCAAGAACATTGCCCTCTCTTTTGTCATTGCCAAGGAAGTGACCGGGTCGGAGAGTGGAGGGTTCAGCTTCAGAAAATTCTGGAAACGGGCGGTTACCTGTGCGGTAGGCGCTGAGCTGCTTGCTTCTTTGCTTCGCTATAAGAATGATGATCTTTTTGTCTCTGCCTTGCTTCAGGATATAGGAGTCCTGGTTATTTATCTTTGCCGGCCCGAAGAATATCGGCAGGTATTGGACGAGAAGAGGGTGACCGAGTCCTCGGTTTTTGGCATTGAGCGGAAAATCCTTGGTTTTGACCATCAGGAGGTCGGGGCTGAGCTCCTTGCTGAATGGGGCCTGCCGGAAACGATCTCGACCTTGATCAGCTATCATCATGCAAGTGACTGCCCTGCTGAAGTCAAGATGCCGGTCAATATTCTGAGCTGGTCAACCATGCTTGCATCGATTTATTATGGTTCACGGAGTGTGGAAAAGGTTCAACAACTCAAGGCGGCAATCTGTCCCCGATTCAAGATTGCTGAAGAGGCTATTGATGCATTGGTCGATACTGTGGCGGAAAAGAGTGTCGAGATCCTTTCTTTTTTCGAGATCGACCCCGGTGAGATAAAACCTTTTTCCCTGCTGCTCCATGAGGCGAATGAAGAGTTGCGTCGGATCAATCTCTCCTATGAGCAGCTGGTGATGCAGGCCAAGCAGGACAGGCAGAAGGCGGAGGAGATGGCTGTCGAGTTGCAGGCGGCCAATGCCAAGCTCAGAGAGCTGGCCTTTCGTGACGGCCTGACGGGTCTCTATAATTATCGTTATTTCCAGGAACTGATGGACAGAGAGCTGAGCCGGGCTGTGCGCTACCAACTGCCCTTGTCGCTTATGTTCTTTGATATTGATCACTTTAAAATAGTCAATGATACCTACGGCCATCCCGCCGGTGATGAAGCCCTGTGCAGCCTGGCAAAACTTGTAAAAACGACCATGCGCACCTCGGATATTTTTGTTCGTTATGGGGGGGAAGAATTCGCGGTGGTCCTTCCCATGACGGCACAGGCTGGTTGTATGGTTTTTGCCGAGCGATTACGGCGGCGGATTGAAGATATGGAAATGGTGATTGGCGGCATCGTGATCAAGATTACCATCAGTATAGGTGTGACGACCCATGAACCACGGATGAGGTCGATGGATAAATCACAAATGATTATGGCCGCTGATTCTGCAATGTATCAGGCGAAACAGAATGGCCGGAATCGCGTGGTTGTGAAGGCTCTGCAGGGTTGAGGCGTGGGCGTTCATTCTGCTGTAATTTTTTTTGCGCGCCGAGGCGCAGAGACGCTGAAAACGACAAAAAACTTTTCTCTGCACCTCGGCGCGAGATCAGCCTTTCCTTCTGGTCCTGAATCAGCTTAGGAGCCGTTACAAAATAACTTGGTCATTTATATCCATTTTGTTACGGCTCCTTATGCCGCTCATGTCAATAAGTTGGTCATGTTATTTTGTAACAGTGGCTTAGGGTTATTTTCTGGTGGATGCCAGGGCAATGATGCTGCAATTCCGTCCTGTTATGCCATTGCCCTTACGAACGGCGCGGCGGTAGGAAAAAAAATCAGGGCTGCAGGAGGTGCAGATCGCAGCCAGGCTGATATTTTCCGGCTGCAGGCCGGCCTCCAGCAGCTGCCACCTCGATATCTGCCAGAAGTCAAAATAGGTGCTGCGAGTCTGAAAGGCGAGGAAGGAGCGTGGCAGCTCCTCTCGATGATTGATGAATTCAGCGCAGCAGGGGCCGAGCGAGGGGCTGATACCTGCCGTAATGTCTTCAGGCCGGGAGCCGTAACAGGAACTCATCTGCCGCATGGTCTTTTCAATGATGCCGATGACACTGCCGCGCCAGCCACAATGAACGGCCGCGATTGCTGAGTGCACCGGGTCATGGAGCAGGATGGCCTGACAGTCGGCATGCTGGATCATCAACCCCACCCCTCTCCTGTCGGTCAGCAAGGCGTCAACGCCGTCTATCTCCTCATCACTCTCAGGCGTTTCTTCAATTCTGTGAATCTGCTCCCCATGCACCTGTCTGGCTGAGACCAGCCGCTTGATGCTTAAGGTTTGTTTCATCCGCTCGCGATTGCTCCGCACCTTTTCTTCCTGGTCACCAACGGAGAAACTGGAGTTGAGGGAGGCAAAAGGGGCGGGGCTTTCTCCATCATGGCGGTCAAAGGTGGCCTGGATAAGGTCAGGTCCAGGGGGGATGAGGAAGGTGTGGGGTCTTGGCATGGGTCTGTTGTAGATATGATTCTATTGTGAGAGCAACTCTGTTTTTTTTTGTTTCGCGCAGAGATGCAGAGAAGGACAAAAAAGTTGTACCTATTCACCATGATATAGAGGTCTGTTGTAAGCGTGGGAACCAGGACTTGCCCGCTAACCACCAATCCTCCAGCTTGCTTGAAATTCGACCTGAGAGCAAAGTCAGGTCGAATAATTACATTTCCTGAAAAGTTTTTCTCAGCGTCTCTACGCCTCTGCGTGGAAACATGCTGGTGTCACTTGACTGTATAAAATAAAAAAGGGGAAGGTTCCATTCAAGGAACCTTCCCCGGATACTCAGCAACAGAACGTTTGATCAGGACGTAGTCACCCCATGATCAAGATCCTGTTTTTTTGCACAAGAGACTAGAATGTTGCCTCAAGGGTCAGGTAAATCTGATTGGCTTTTCTGATGTCGAAGGAATTTTCGTTATCATCCAAATTATATGGATTATCAAAATAGTCATTGGAGCCGTGGTAGTCATACTCGTAACGCTGATAGCCGAGACGCATGAAGGTGTCGGCATACTTGGAGATGGCCTCGCCCATGGGCAGGTCATAGATGCCGTAGACTTCATAGACATTACCGCGGGCGGCGATCTTGGACTCATAGAGATCATCGTGGCCAGGGGTCATGCCGATCCAGTTTTTGGAACCGTAGTTCCATTCAGCACCGAGCTTAAGGCCGGCTGGGTCGATATCATAGCGGAGACCGACATGGGCATGGTAGCCGTCCTCGCTGTCAGTGCTTCCAAGTAAGAGTTGGTTGCTATTAGGGTCGGTACGGCTCCAACCACCGGCGACGAAGTAGTTCAGCCCGGCAATCTTGTCCATATAGGTGGCGCCTGAATGCTGGATATTACCACCTTGTTGAAATGTAAGGGGGTTCAGAATATTGGCCGCCAGGAAGGACTGGGCATAGAGGAAGCGATCCCCCTTCTGCAGGATATCCCAGCTCATGCCAACGAAGTCCATATCGTCCATGGGCTCGTGATCAGTTTGCAGTCCATCCTCAAAACCACGTCCGTAGCAGACGCGAAGACGACCGTCGCCAATATCTCCAGCCCATTTATAGGCATAGCCCATGGANNCCACCGATGTTGTTATAGTTGACAAAGGCGCGGTCAACACGCAGGGCATTGTCAGCAGGGGTGCGGGTGGTGGAGCCATCTTCGTACCAGGCGAGGTTTTGACTAGTAAACTCTTGCCCCCAGTACTTGTACATGGCCAGACGGCCCTTGAACTCGACGTTCTCGGTGACGCCAACCCGCATGTTCAGACGGAAACGATTGGTGAAAGAGGTCTCGTTTTGGAGATCAGTTCCATTTGTCGTTTCAGCATAGTAGTAATCCATCCGGGCACGGAAGTCGCCGTACATTTTAATGCGGGCGGCCAGGTCCCAATCCTCGGCACGGTCACTGAAACTGGCAACGGTATTGTCCAAAGCGCCTACTTTGGCGTTGGTGGCGGCATTGGCTTCTGCCTGGGCAGCCATCTGTGATTTCAACTGGTCAAGCTGGGCGCTCAGGTCCTGGATCTTGCGATCAAGATCACTTGACTGGGGGCCAACACCGGCGGCAGCAACAACCGGCAGGGCGAGCAGGCCGGCAAGGGCCAACATGGAAAATTGTTTTACCATTTTCTTTTCTCCTTCTTTTTTTTTAATTCTGACGATTCCAGAATCCTCCTGAGATCCCGAAATCGCATCCAAAACCACTCCCCGCCCGGATACATGGACAGAAGAGTCAAACAATTCCAACGCTTTCCTTGGTCATGCTCCTTGATGAGTCATAATCAAGGAGAAAAAATAAGCATATAATTATTTGTACTACCGCATATCTGCTTCCATGTCAACTAATTATCTACTTTTTTTATTTGACCTGCCCGTAATGCGTTGCGGGGAAGTTCAAAAATTTGTCCCTGATTGCAGGTCGTGCAGCAATGAGGACGGGTAAGGGCCACAATATATGGTAGTTGTAAAAAATATTGAGCGTGAATATAGTAATTTTTGTATGAAAAGAATGCTGAAGATATCCCTATGCTCAACAACCCTGGTCCCTTTTCCATGCTCAACAGCTCACCCTATACACTCCATAACAGCTCTTCCTGCTGCGCCGCCCGCAGGGGGGAAGTGCGCACCCTGCACGGCACTTTTCAGACCCCGATCTTTATGCCGGTTGGCACGCAGGGCACGGTCAAGGGAGTGACCCCTGAAAACCTGAAAGAGATGCAGGCCCAGATCATTCTTGGCAATACCTATCATCTCTATATTCGGCCCGGTCATGAGCTGATCAGGGAGTTTGGCGGCCTGCATCGCTTCATGAACTGGGACCGTCCTATCCTCACCGACAGCGGCGGCTTCCAGATCTTCAGCCTCAAGGAGCTGGCGAAGATTACCGAAAAGGGTGCCACCTTCCGTTCCCATCTCGACGGCTCGAGGCTCTTTCTCGGGCCGGAAGAGGCGATAGCGGTGCAGGAGGCCCTGGGCTCGGATATCATGATGTGCCTGGATACCTGCATTCCCTATCCGGCCACACGAGAGGAGACGGTCACGGCCACCGATCTCACCACTCGTTGGGCCAGGCGCTGCCGCGAGGCCCAGACCGATACCGGCCAGCTCCTCTTCGGCATTGTCCAGGGCGGCATGTTTCCTGATCTGCGCCGGGAACACGCCCGGGCCCTGATTGATATCGGCTTTGACGGCTATGCCATCGGCGGCTTGAGCGTTGGCGAAGACAAGGGGCTGATGCAGGAGATGACCGAAGCCGTCATCCCCCATCTGCCTGCCGAATATCCCAAATATCTGATGGGGGTCGGCACCCCGGAAGATCTGGTGGAAGGGGTGTACCGGGGTGTGGATATGTTTGATTGTGTTATGCCCACCCGCAACGCCCGTAACGGCACCCTGTTTACTTCAACCGGCAGAATAACCATTAAAAACGCCCGCTATCGGGATGACAAGGCGCCGCTTGATGCCAATTGCAGCTGCTACACCTGTCGTAATTATTCCAGGGCCTATCTGCGTCATCTCTTTCAGTGTCGGGAGATTCTCAGCTATCATCTCAATACCATCCATAATCTCCATTATTATCTGAACCTGATGGCTGAGATGCGGGCTGCGATTGAACGGGATCAATTCAGTGCCTTTCGCAACGATTTTTATGGCATGCTTGCAGGTGAATGATTACCATGGTTTGATTTCATAGAGGGAATTATCCCTGATACTAGCTTAGTGAGCTGTTTACCTTACAAATTTTTGGAGGAATTATTATGACAACCGGAGCCGGGAGTGGCATTGCCTCTTTTATCCCTCTTATTCTTATTTTTGTCGTTTTTTACTTTCTGTTGATCAGGCCGCAACAGAAACAGGCCAAGCAGCATCAGCAGTTTTTAAATGATCTGAAGAGCGGCAACAAGGTGATCACCAAGGGTGGTCTGCACGGCACGATCACCGGGTTGACGGAGACCGTCATCACCCTGGAGATCGCTCAGGACGTCCGTGTCAAGGTCTCCCGTTCCGCCATTGCCGGGCCTGAAAGCTCTAATGTCGCGGCTCCCGCCAAGGCCGGTGGCTGAGGGATCAATCGCTGCTGAAACCCCTGCAGGTTGCAGAGGATGCTTTCCAGACCAGGGTTGATGCTTTTGTGATGTTTCAAGTGGCTCAATCCTGGTCTTTTTTTGTTACGGTTATGTCTGAACGACGGCTATCTGCATAAAATCTTTACAAGACTCTCCTTTTTGTGCTAAATAAAAGTATAGGGTTGGTCGAAAAGAGTAATACCAGACCGTGGTACCCTTTTTTTTGTCTTGGCACCTAAGCCGCTGTAAAAAAATAACATGGCCATTTGATTTGCTTGATCGGCATAAGGAGCCGTAGCGAAATCGATATACATGGCCATGTTATTTCGCAACGGCTCCTAAAAGAAAGGAGGATCAGACATGACGATCCAGGAAGCCGTCAGTATCCTTATGCTGAGCCCGTTTTATTTTAAGATGTCTCCCGCTGAACGCAGAAAGCTGGTGCAGGAATATTGTGATTTTTTCAATAAACTTGCCATACCGCAGAATGAGCCAGATACCAGCAAAAATTAGCCGGGGTTTCCATCCATTTTCTTCATGAGTCTTCTGACTCACACCCCCTTCCCCTTTCATGTCAATTAAGTTACTGGCCATAGAGTTGTATCGTGCCCGGCAGGATGTCGCTCACCTTGAAGCACAATGTGAGGCCCTGCCCTTGAGCGCAGGAGAGGATCTGCTTGAGGAGTTGCGGCAGTCCCGGGCCGAGCTGCAGCTGCTGCGAAAGATGCTTGATGACAAGAAGGAATCCTCCTTGCTGCCTGCCCGTTCCCGTTAAGCCGTTGTAAATAAATAACTATAACATTCTCATCTCGTAAACGGCATAAGGGGCTGTAAAGAAATGCATAAGAATCAAATGGTTATTTCTTAACGGCCCCTAAGTCTCGTCCGACTCTCTTTTCAGACCTGTCTCGCTCATCCTCAAAATCCCCTGGCCGGGCGCTCCCTGACCCGCATTGCTCTCTTTCCTTTGTTACCTGCTGTTCAATCTCTCGTGCACATCCGCCCTGTTTTTGCTACACTGCCCTTTCAGCAAGCAGGAGGCGACGTTTTACGACGCCATCAACCTTTGATTGGAGCCACCCGATGTCCCCAAAAAACAGCAAAGATGGCGCCCTGGTCTTTTCCACGGAACAGGGCAGGACGTGTCCGGACTGCAGCAAAGCGCCTGTGCGCACCCGTTCGGACGGCATCGTCAGGATCAGCCGGGAGAGCAAGGGCCGCAAGGGCAAGGGCGTGACCCTGGTCATTGGTCTTCCCCTTGGCCCGGAGGAGCTGAAGGAAATTGCCTTATCACTGAAGAAAAAATGCGGTTGTGGCGGGGCCATCAAAGACGGGGTGATTGAGATCCAGGGCGACCATCGGGAGCTGCTGCTGGTCGATCTTGCGGCCCGGGGCTACAAGGTGAAACGGGCCGGGGCGTAAATTTTTTTCATCAAGGATTTGCAATTTTGTTAAGAAACAACGTAAGATTCAGTACGTTGTCTATCACTTCAATCCTTCACTCTTGTCCGCTGAGAAAATAAAGCAAGTGGAGCAGCCATGACCTCTGATTCCGCCAGATCCCTGCCGCTGCTTTCGGTCCGCAGAGTGGCCCTGCTGATAGCCCTGGTATGGACCCTTTTGTGTGGTGCCTCCCTTGTCTGGAACCTGTGGAGTGAGCGGCAAGCGGTTCTGGATCAGGCCAGAAGTGAGGCCCGGGGGCTTTTTTATCAGGATGCGACCTATCGGAGCTGGGCTACCGGTCATGGCGGGGTCTATGTGCCGGTCACAGATTCGACGCCCGTGAGCCCCTATCTCGCCCATGTTCCTGAGCGGGATATCACCACGCCCTCCGGCCGCAGGCTCACCCTGATAAATCCAGCCTACATGACCAGACAGGTGCAGGAGCTGAGCTATCAGCAGCAGGGCGTGCGCGGCCATATCACCAGCCTTCGGGCCCTCCGTCCCGGCAATGAACCGGATCCCTGGGAGGCCGAGGCCCTGCAGGCCTTTGAAGAGGGGAAAGATGAGGTGTGGGAGGTTGTGGAGCAAGGTGAGGCGCCCTATCTTCGCTTCATGCGCCCTTTCTATACGGAGAAAGGCTGCCTGAAATGCCATGGCCACCAGGGCTATAAAGAGGGGGA
>DCUN01000141.1 GCA_002327225.1 Desulfobulbaceae bacterium UBA2213 | reverse complement strand
TCATTCTTCTGGCTTACGGCATTGGTGAGAAAGAGTTGATTATCCCGCGTCCCCTGAAAAATGAACCTCAAGGATTCATCTTTTTTCAGGAGGTTTTTAAATCTAATGGAACTTCCTTCTCGACGGAACAGCTCCTTCTCCGTTGTTTTCAGCACCTCAATCAGCCATTCTTCAACCACCATCTTTGCGGTTAATGAAAAGCCATACTCATAGCACTTTTCGTCAACCCAGAACTCAAAGACAAAGGTGGATGGCTGGGTCTTGCATTTCTCATCCAACCTGAACGGCTCCACCGGGATACGCCCATCCGGCTGAGTTCCCTGCACCACGATATGTCGGGCGAAATTGATTGCCTTAAAGAAATTTGTCTTGCCGGAGGCATTTCCCCCATAGATGGCGGCAACCGGCAGAAGACGCATATAGCCTTTAAGATTGGGGAGCCGGTCACCATGTTGCTTTTCCCGGCTAGCCACCATGGAGAAGGAAGCCTTATGCTTAAATGACAGAAAATTTTCAACTGAAAACGAAACTAACATAATTCACCTTTTGCGAGTTTTTATCTTCACAATATCATCATAAGATAAACTATATGCTACTTTCAATGCCTACTCAAGAGAAAATTTCACCCAAAAACCAACGTGGATTCATGTTTATGAATGGTTATTGATCATAGTGACAACTGAAATTGACAACTATCCTCTGGAAAATTTAGCGATTCACTTGCCAATGGCCGCCTCTTGCTGGCCCAATCCGTTTTAACTGGTTGTCTTGCTGTAATTTGGCAAGCTGTTTTTCAACGGCCCTGGTGCTTAATCCGAGCTCCTTTGCCAGTTGCGGGATAGTCATATTCGGGGCATGGATAAGTAATTCCATTATCTTCTCCGAACTTTTCTCCGAACTTTTCACCGAACTTTTCACCGAACTTTTCTCGGTGGTTCGTTGAACTATTGCGGTAAAAAGACATCCTTCACGATCATCTATAAATTCGATTTTGTGCCAATCGTCTAATGCCCTTCTGATTCCTGAACCTATTCCTTTATAGGGAAGCAATCCTTTAGCAATATAGGAAACCAGGATCAGATTACGGATGTTGGAGTGCCGGCCAGAATTTTTTCCACTGTCAGGTTGTTTGGCAGGTGACCGGGACTGATAAAAATGGACAGCCTGTATCTTGACCATTGTGTTCACTTCATCTCCAGCTCAGAAGCATCACACTCGCCGCCGGCAAGAGCAGCAGCACAACAATACCAAAACAGCCTCCTTTACCGCCCTTTTGCTCTCGACCCTGTTTCTCAAGTTCCTCATAGATAATGAAATCCAAGGCATCGTCTTCGTCAAAGATATTGTCATGCCCGTCGTCATGCATAGAAGATCCTTACTATGGGTGGATTTAGTAAATTGATTCAGACCTGCTCTGACAGTTACCGATTTCCCAAACCTTCTGGACAGATTGAATAGACATGTTCAGTTTCACCCAAGTCTTTCTCAATCACTCAACCCCCAAGGCTTTAAATACCGCATCAATAGGATCCGCATAGAAGCTTGTCTGAAACTTGGCAAAGAGTTCTCCTGGGATGGTGGCAATATCCCCCACACTGCTCATCGGCAAGAGTATGCGTTTTGCCCCTGAGTCGAAGGCCACTTGCAATGTTCCCGCCAAATTCTCCACCGGGGTGATACTGCCGCCCAGGCTCATATCTCCAAGAACCACCATTTGACCTTGTAAGGGTTTGCCTATTAAACCTGAGCATAACGTAACAAAACTTGCCAGAGTCAAGGAGCAGGCAGGCCCTGTATTATGCAATTCAACCATGTGCAAGTGGAAGTCACAGTCTCCCATTTTTGCGGATGCACTGACTCGGGAGACATTGGCTTTGAAGTATTCAAAGCTGACCTTGATAGCCTCCTTGGTCTTTGAGCTTGTACTGACGCCGGAGATAGTGAGCTTCCCGTTGCCATTGGTAATTTGAAGTTCTTGGCGGTATAAACCCAGCAAATTTCCTGTTCCCATGGCAATCGTATGCAACATGCCTGGATTCAGAGGCCCCTCTGGGATGAGTTTATCGCCTCCCTGTTCAAGCACGCTGACAAACTTCTCTTCCATGGATTCATTGTCAATGTAGCTGAAGTGGACATCATAGAATTCCATGCCACCGATCTTCTTGAGCTGCTCCTTAACTCTCCGGCGGGCTTCCAAGGCATATTTCAGGCAACGCTCCACAGCATCCTTGTCAAAGTCGCCATGTGGATACATCAGCTTGAGCAGACCGGAAACAGTTTTGCGGACCCCAATGACATCTCTCTGGTTCAGGTTGTTGCCCAACTTGAAATACTTATCAATGGCATCCGCGAAGGTCCTTTTCCGCATCTCCCGCAGGAACTCGGCCAGGTAATCAACGATAAAGCCATACTGGTTTGTGAAATACTCAGGCCGCATCTTGGGGATTTCCCAGCCTGGCAGGTAACAATGCATTCGGTCAAAGAAGGCGGCATCGATCATCTCCTCCGGGAAGGGCGCGAAAAGATGGCTGGTCTTCACCAGGCTGTCAACGCTCTGGTTGATATTACCCACAAAGACCATGGAGGCATTGGCATTGATCAGGTCTCGCCCTCTTGAGAAGGAACCGGACGCCATGAAGTCCTTCATGATCTGGACACCGTCGTTATCCTTGAACCTGATTCCGGCCACTTCGTCAAAGGCAACAACATCCCACATGCCAACCAACCCGACCTTGCTGGTGCTCATGTTGTAGAAGAGATTGGCAACCGTCGTCTGCCCACCGGAGACCAGGATTGAATTGGGGCTTATCTCCTTATACACATGGCTCTTGCCGGTTCCCCTCGGGCCAAGCTCACAGATATTGTAATTGTTTTCAACCAGCGGGATCAGGCGGACAACAAAATGCCATCTGACCCGCTCTTCAAACAAGGTCGGCTCAAGGCCTGTTGACCGCAGCAAGACATCAATCCACTGCTCCTCGGAAAATGCCCTTCGCCCCTCAAATACCGCTTCCAGATCAAGATTCGGCATCTGGATGGGTTTTAGTTCCTTCAAGAGAAACGGTGAGCTCCTCTGCCCCTCTTCATAGTAATATTCCAAATCAATAATGGACCAGATGCCACCGGCCAACAGCTTCTCATACCGCTTTATCGTCTGGCTGGGGACAATGATCCCTTTCACGCCCAAGTTGGACAGCACGGCCTCATATACGTCATCCTTCTCGTTCAGCTTGACCGAGACCTTGTCAATAACCTTATAGTTGCCCAGCTCCTTAATCTTGGACTTGACCTTCTCCGCCTCATCTGGACGGACATAGTTTTCCGCCAAGATGTTTTTCACGGTCTGCAAGCCGTCCCTTATAACCTCCTCGTCATCGGAAGCGCAGTACATGCCCAGCAGATATTCAAGAACATAGACAGGCACATTGGCCCCTTCTTTCAACAGCTTAGTCAGATCCTTACGAACCACCCGTCCGGCAAAATGCTGGTTCAGCATCGCATCAAGGTTGTTGGTGCTTATTTCGCTTTCCATCAGAAATCCTTTGTAAAGGCAAGATCAATGTGAATGGGAATTCTCTCGTATTCAATATCATCCTCCTGATTACGGAGGACCAGAAAATATTCTTTTTTTCGGTCAAACGGCAAGCCCTTCAGGATAAGCTTCACCGATTTCTTCCGTTCATCCATCGAGGCTGAAGAGCTGTCAAAAGTCACCACTTCTTCATTACTGATCACTTCGTTGCCATCCCTGAGCGAAATCGCCAGAATAAGCGGCCGCATCCGTTCCGACACAGCATCTGTCTGGATAAACTCGAATCGGTGGAGATTGGTGACCACCTTCCGGTGAGATCCGATAAGCGATACGCCTACTTTCCGCACCTCAGATTTGGCCTTGGCCACCCCTGTCAGCGCGGTAACCGTGATCAGCGGCACAACGACCTCCTGCAGCATTGCCCCGCCATGGATGAAGCGGGAGCCACCCGTGAAGTGAAACCTGTTGCTTCCCCTGGGCAGCCAGAACTCCATATCATCTTCAGTTCCTGCGGTCACCCTAGTGTTTCCATGCCAGACTTTTGCAGAGTCTCCTAGTTTTCGGCCCAGGATATACCTCTTCTTGCTTTTGATCGCTTGCTCGGGCTTTACATCAAGCACGCTCTTGTCTGTATGGTCAGAGGCCTTGTCCTGATAGATGAATCCGTGATCTGCCGTTACCAGCACCTGTCCGGCATTCAAACTATTGATTGCATGGCGGATGATCGAGTGGAGGTCATCGATGGCATTCCTGGCCGCCTCAAATGTCTTTAATTCGGTTGAGGCTGTATCACCTACTGAATCGATCCGGTCATGGTAGATATAGACAATTGTAAAGGGTTTGATCAGCTCCCGCCCTTCATCCCTGGACATACCCATCAGATCATCCGCCCTGACGGCCACTCCCTTATGCTGCTCCAGTATTTTGCTACGCTGTTCAAGTCCAGCACAAGGCTGACCATCCACCAGAATCCCATCGGTCTGCTCTTTAAAGGTAATCGATTTATGCGGTAGCAAAGCAGCCATGCCCAAAGCGGTATAGCTGGGCAGGACACCCAGCATGGCTGAAAGATCCGCCTTCAATCGATACTGGCTGTTGATGGCCCCGGCTAACTCCTCGGCAATCTCATAGCGAAAGGCATCGCTGATGATTACAAAGGCCCTGCCCTTGGTGGTTCCATAAAGGCGGGACTTCACTTCTTGAAAAAAATCGTCCTGTCTTTTGACACCAGAGAGTCTCCACTTGCTCAGAAGACCATTGCTGCCGCCTCCCTCCAGAAGGCCATCCCAGGCAAGAGACAGTTGATCCAGATACCAGCCGCTGTAGCAATCTTCTATGGATGCCTGCAAGACCTTAAGGATATCCCAGCCTGCCAGCTCAACCTTTCCTGCCGCCTCATGGAAATGCCGGTAATGTTGATCAAACAGATACAGTTCTCCTGTATACGCAGAAAACATCTCTTCAGCCCTGGCATAACTTAAACCCTTGTCATATTTAATGCGGAGTCGAAACAGGGCCATGGCCGATTCCAGGGCATCATAGGTGATCCTGTACAAATTCCCCTGGGCGTCACCGGTAGTTACCCAGTAACCGTCTCGGCGGCGTTGAATTTTCTCCTCGACGGCAGCGAATTCTTCCTGCTTGCCGCCAAGGATAAGGTCCCGCAGGTCACTGATGATTCTTTTCTCTACCACCTCAAAGGTCATGACATCGAGCAGCACAGAGTTTTCGTAATTTTGGACCAACTGTGCGACCCTCAGCTTCCCGGCATAATGGTCAGCGATATGATTATAGGCCTGAAATTGACAGGTATTGTTTCGCCACTGGGAAAGGAAGACAGAGACCGTAAATCCTTGGGATCCGGCTTTCAGGACCAAGTGTTCAAGCCCGGCAGGCGGTAAGGTTTTTAGGGTATTCACAAAGTCGGTTACCAGCAGCCTGAGGATTAAATCCGAGATTGAAGGCAAATCCGCTGCATAGCCGAATGTCCTGGCAACAAGATCCCAGAACGGTTTTTCAAGATCCAGCTTGATGATATCCGTCCAGATTTTCGGCTCATTGTCTGGTGAATAGGTCCCCTCTCCGCAAAAGGCGGCAAAGACCTTCATGAATAGCACAAAGGCATCCGGCTGCTCAGCCTTGGTGATTACGGACAGCATCTTCAGATCCAGTCCTTCTTCATGGTCATCAGGTGTTATCCACTTCTTCAGCTTCTCGGTTCGGTCTTTACTGCTGAAAAAGGTTTTCCGGCTGTGGCAATACGATCGCATGCTCTGGCGAGTCAGGCCCAGATCATTCAGGATGATGGATGCCTTGTCAGCATGGAAAACATGGCTGTACATCCGTATATCAAGGAGCCAGTCGTCTTCACGAGCAGGCTCAGGCCCAGAGGAATAGAGCAGGTAACGGCCTGTCATATCTTCCAGCTCCAGCCTGATCTTCACCGCAAGGGGGGCGGTTTCGTCCAACCTGACAATGGAGACACCGGCAAGGTCAAGAGTAGGAAGGATCTCAGTAAACTCTCCCTCCGTGTCGTACCAGAAGACAATCCGCTTGTTCTCTTCCTGATAGATCTTGCTCAGGCTGTCAGTAATTTGCTTGATATTCATATGCTTTGAAATCCGACCAATCCTGTCTGAAAGTTATTTTTACCCGTATACAACTTTTACAACAAATTTTACAACAGCGAATCGAGGAGTTGCAGTATTGGCGTCTGGGGATGGAATTGTTTTCATTTGAATTTGCTGTGGATTTTTAAATTTATTTCGTTTGATTTTAGACAGATGATGGCGTTAGAACTTCCCCAAACGCATCAGAATTCACCCACTTCCACTTCTCTTTCAAATCAATTATTTCTTCGAAAATTACCTTCTTGTAATCTACGCAGCGTGGGTCTATACATATTTCTTCAATAAAATCCTCATCCACTGTAAACCAGATAACGTCGTCGAAGTCCTCAAAGTCACAATCCAGCAAGTAACCATAAGGATTATTTGGTCCGTCTTCATCTGCGGCTTCATTGATGGTTTCAAATTTAATCTGACCACGAACCTCTTGCTCATGAAAATAATTTTTATCCTTGTACTTCAAGGCATCGTTTTCAAGGACGAAATCGTTCAAGTGCTCTCGCATTGTTTTATACCAGGCCCGGCAAGCATCAGTGCCCGATTTACCCTTGATTGCCTTACGCATGGCCGCATGGGCCGCAGTGACATTTCGTTCGATTTCAGTTTTTACCTTTCGTAAGTCTTGGTAGTCCATACCAAAGACATCAATCTGACCTGGATGAAAACCTTCTATGGGATCAGTTGTATTCAAGTAATCTCTTTTGTATGTGCCCATCGCAGCATATAATTTGGAAACAGTTGTTGTTATCCGCATCCCAGATTCATCGGGGGAATAAAGCATCCACATGGCAATATTATCAGGGTCTGTAGTCCAACATGAGACATAAGTGGTGTGCCTGGTGATGGGATCTTCAACATTTTTTAGATACTTCAAATTGGTTGGGAATGCTGGTGACAACTCAAAAGATCTTAATACTTTTCCAAGTCCTTCATTTTTGTCATCCAGCTTATGGAGCTTGGTGAACCTGATTTCATTCTTTTTGCACAGGTTGTACAGATCACAGAAATTCACAAATCTGTATATTTTCTGATCATGATCAATAGCTGGTGAAATCATTCGCTCCCTCCGGTTACCGTTTTTTTCTCTGCCAGCAGGTTGCCGAATTTGTCGTAGTTGACCTTGACGCCGTCGTCGAGATCAAGGGAGATCCGCTTGTCAGCATAATGGCGGAGTTCATCGTCAAAGGTGCTCAGCTCGGCCAGCTTCTTGTTCATATCGTCGATCTCTTTCTGGATCTTCTGCTTGGCCGAGGCAGTATCAGCGGCATCTCTTTCATTCTGCAAGTATTCCAAGCGACCATTAAAATTGCCAAATAAGGGGGTCACATAGGCACTCCGTACCCGTGACAGGGTTGACTCATTGTACCGCTGCAGATAGACCAGGCATTGGAAGGCCTTCTGCTTGCCGCTGGAGAGGAGCCAGTAGATGGGGCGCTTCTTGTAGGTCTGCAGGTGATCCT
The DNA here is from genome assembly GCA_002327225.1 of Desulfobulbaceae bacterium UBA2213. GTDB lineage: Bacteria > Desulfobacterota > Desulfobulbia > Desulfobulbales > Desulfocapsaceae > UBA2270. Next base: position 9,427 of record DCUN01000141.1, on the reverse strand, counting down.
TGAAAAAGCTGTCGCAGAGATAGCGGCGAATGGTGTCGCGACTGGACTCGTTCTTCCTGGGCGAGAGGTTGTCGGCCAGGAAGGTGAGATTGTCTTCAAGGTGGGCCGCATCCCAGGCTTTCGAGATGAACTCGACCAGGCGGTGGCAGGCATCGTCGTCGAACCACTCGGTGTCGGTGAGCGGGACGATACCGTCGTCGTCGGCCGGGAAGGTGGGGTAGCGGCTGGAGTCGAAACCCTCGTTGCCGCTGTGCGCGTAGATGAGGCCCGGCGCGTCCAGACTATAGCGGCCCATCATGCAGCCGATGGCGTAGGAGACCAGCTCGGCCATGGTGTCCTGGCGGAAGCGGGTCCACAGCTCCTCTTCGCTGAGCTTGCCGCCGTAGCGGTAGGCGGGGTTCACCGTGAGGGTGATCTGCTCGATGGGGACGTCGGGGGTGAGCTCGTCCGCAAGGCCGTAGGCGTCGATAAAGAGGCGATTGTTCTCCTCTTCGAGGCGCTGCATCTCTGCGATGGTCTCGCGGTTTTGAACTATCCAGGCTATGTAGCTAGATTCAAGAGTTACAGAAGACTCGGCTAGAGGTTTTAAAATTGGAAGGGTCTGGAAGTCCCAAGATCGTTCGAAGGCGTCCCAATCTCGCTTTGATCGGAATATAGATTTTTCGGCATTTAGTTCAGTTGCTAAACTGCAGATGTCATGGTGAATTGGCAATAGCTCGATCGGCCCTTTATTAAAGTCAAGGGTAGGGCACAGGATCTCTAAAAATGACATCGCCAATTTTGAGTTAACGAACCCCAATATAGAAGAACTACTGCTCGCATCAAGTGGGAGTAGTGCAGGGCCCTTTGAATCGAAAATAAAGCCATCATCATAAAATCTGAAGCTGATGCTGCCGCTAGTCAGTGCTGACCACGTTAGTCCTGGCCGGAAGAAATACTCCGTATTGAAAAGCCTTCGAGACCAATGGGTGGTATTGGGATCAGAAGGGTTGTTGACGACCCACTCTTTTAGTTCTTCGCCGTTATGTAAATAATTAACTAAGAACTCGTTATTTCCATACCATTTCCGGTAGCTACCACCTTTGTTGTATGGGTACCATTTCCCATTATCTTTTTTTGATTCTTCGGAGCTTTGGATTCCAAAGCAGATTCCTTGATGGTCACATTCGTGCCATTTTCGCAAAAAACGTTCGTTATCTGTCGTCGACATTCCGGAGTAGGCATGGGCCACATCTCCTAGTTTGGGGAAAGAAGAAAAACAGCGAAAAACCTTCTCACTCACCCAATAAGCAACCGGAGTGCCGGGGATCTGTTTGAATTCGTCCGACTTCGATCTGTAGAGCCAGCCACAGTCAGGGTTATTGATTGCTTCTAATGTCTTCGGTGCTTGGTTCTGATGCCCCTTAAATTCAGATAGCTTGATGTACGAACCGACTAGGCTAGGAACGCGATGACGTATGAACGTGAACGTTGCAACAGGGATGCATGCGGGCTCAAAAGCATTGTATTCGAGCTGGATAAGACTAGTGAGACTAGTCTCATCAAGAAGCTTCGTTCGTAGCCGCTCATAAGACGATATGAACATCCAAACATAAGGCGCCACGATTCCAACTCGGCCTGCATTCTTCGCCAAGGTGTTGCCGCGCTCGATGAAACACGCGAAAAGGTCGCTTTTAGCGCCATTAAAGTTGTCCTTAGCGAACTTCTTCACCAAGGCGTTCATGCCACCTCCGCCCATATACGGCGGATTCGCCACCACCGCGTCGTACTGTGCCGCCAGCAGCTCAGCCTGCTGCACCAAAGGCCCCATGCGCTTCAGTACGTCCGCCACAAACAGACCCTGCCTTGCTGCCTCGCCCATCTGCTTGAGTGCCGGTAGCTTCGCCGCCAATCCTTCAGGCACCTGAATCAGCGAACCAAAGGTCGTGGCGTGCTCGAATAGCAGCTTCAACTCCGTAAGGTCGTCCGGCTGAAGCCTGTAGTCGGCCAGCTTCACACCCTTCGCTAGCTGCTCCGCATCGAAGTCCGTGCTGTCCACCAGTGCCATCACATTGAGCTGCACACCCCGCTCAAAGAGCCGCCGGTCGTCCGCCCGCCCCTTCATCATTAGGGCAAAGCCCGTCAGCTGCGCCGCCCGCCCGTCGATGTCGAGGCCGAAGAGGTTCTTCTCCAGGATCAGCTGCGCCACATCCCGCTGGCGGTAGCCGCGCTCCAGGTAGATGGCCTTGAAAAGTTCATAGGCCTCCACCAGGATGTGCCCGGAGCCACTGGCCGGGTCGATGAGGGTCAAGCCCTCGGGGTTGAGGGCGCTGGGCGTGATGGCTGCAAGTTGCGCCTTGACCTCGTCGGTCTGCTCGGCGGGCTCGATGTAGTACTCCATCTGTCCTTTGAGCTTTGAATCCGGATAGGTCGCCAGCCACTGCGCCCCCAGCGTGTTCTGGACCATGTACTTGACGATCCAGTTGGGCGTGAACAGCTGGGTCGCTGCCGGAATGTCTTCCGACTTCACCACCTTGCCGATGACCTCCTCCTTTTTCTCGGAGATATAGAACTGGTAAATCCAGCCGATGATCTCGATCTGCTGCCAGTCTTTTTCCGGAATGTCGTTGACCAGGTGGCGGACCGGTGAATTGGAATGCAATAGGTTGTCCGGCATAAGAAGCTCATCATAGCCGCCAATCCGTTCAAACAGAAATGGCATGGCCTGGTGCAGGGCGTTGCATTGGGCGACAACAAGGAGTTGGTAGAGTTCATTATCCTTGTCTCCGGCCAAACGGAGACGGACGACCTCTTCCTTGTTCAGACCTGGCAGCTCAACTTCGGTGGCATGTTCCACTATCTCCGGGATCTCCGAACCTGTCCGATTGCTCAAGACCCGAAAACCATGATCAAGATAGTCATGCAGCTCCATGTACCGGATGGCAACAAAGCGGTTGAACCAGGTATAGGCCATGGCCCGCATAACGACATCAAACCCTTCACGGTTGATGCGCTCTACGAGCTGCTGCCTCAGTTCGGCAATCTTCTTCGGATATGGCCGTCCGGCAATGATCGCAACATCACCCTTGATTTCTACCGGCTCGACATGATCCTCGGACAATCCCAGCAGGTGGGCCTTTTCCGTGACCGCCTGGATAAAGTCCCGTCTGGCCTTGGGGGCATATGATTTGATATTGGCTGTATTCATTCTCTTATCTCGACCGGTTATTGAATCCTGACCCGTTTTTTATCTTGGACCGCTTTCATGAGTTTGTTTTTTATGGCGTTCAGGAACTCATTCACATCCTCTTCGGTTTCAAGGTAGGTTTTTGAAGAAAGACTGGCAGGGCGGATGGTGGTGACTTCTTTTGCAGGTGGTTTGGGATGAATCGGATCTTTTGCATTTTCAATAAGCTCAACTGCCGTATCATAGTTCTCGTCAACTTCACCTGTGGTGTAAGCAATGTTCGGGATGCTCACATCATTCAGGATCCGCTTCTTTGGATCCTGAAGTCCATATAATGCCTTGTTTCGTAGTTCAGCAGAGGCACTGGTATCATCCAGTAACTTGCCAAGTTGAGCGATCTTTTTATCGATAGCCAATATGGCCTTGTCCCGAGCATCCTGAACCAGTTTGTCATTAACGGTCTTCACGGCAGTGACAAGATCGTTGACTTCATGGAGCATGCCGTAAGGGATGGGAGCGGCAAGGATCTCCTCAAGCCTTGTGAGGGCCTTGGCTGCATTGATATCTTTAGCAAGTGCCGCTTTATTGGGTTTATATTTTGTGATGGCCTTCCTGAGTGACTCCCATGTTTTGATCTGATTCGTATAAAAGCCAGTCAGGTCGTTGAGATCTTCCGCTGCATCGAGCAGGTCTGCCTTTTTGTCATTCAATGATTTGATAAATTCAAACGTGTCACTGATCGTCAGAAGCGAGCTGATGCAGGCAAGGCAGGTGTCAATTTCCTTTTTGCCTGGATAGTTTCCTGTATCAGCCAGGGTTTTGTTTTTCTCCAGGTCGTTCTTCCACCCTGTCAGCTCCTGCCTAAGGAATTTACAGAGTTTGTCGGCACCTTCAGAGCCGATGGTGCCGAAGAGATCCTTACCCAGATCCTTGGCCTTTTGTAATGCCGCTGCGTCCGGTGTTTTCCGCTGGACTATTTTGACATTCTTCCATTGAGAGGCTTTGGAGAGTGTTCCATAGGCATCCTTTGCCGAAGTTTTTGACCCGTCTATCATCAGATGGATGAGGCCACTTGTGAATATCTTGGCCACCAGCAAAACGATCTCCCATTCCGGCCAGCCATAAGGACGCCGGGCAAAATGATTGACCAGTTCATTCAGCAGTACCGGGTAATTACTGGCGATCTTCAACTCAATATGGGTCCTGATTTCCCTGACAGCAGTTGTTTCACCCTGGGCAAACTCCAGCTTCAACTGTTCCCGCCCCAGGTCGTCGGCAAAAAGTATGGCCTTTAATTCTTTTATCGGCTCATCGTGAAGCTGTTGCAGGTAACTGAATTTCCTGAACACGTTCTGAACCATGTAGTTCAGGCCTTCATCAACGGCAGCCATGCACTTGGCGGCCTTGACCTCCAATGCCTGACCCAGGGCGTAATAATCAGCTTTCTGAATAAGATCATCAAGCAGGAAAAGAAGCCTGTCCTTTCGTTGCCGGTTTTCTGCCGCCCGGTCGCTCAATATCTTCTTTTGGGTATCAGAGGCGGCAGCATCGCTTTTGTCCCTGATAAACTTATCGGTCTGCAGAAAAGTCCGCAGTTCTGTTTCCATGTCCTTGCTGTCCGGCAATTTGATCAGCAGTCGGCCTTCCCGTTCCACACTGTGCAGAATGCATTTTGGTTCCCCGTACATCAAATACTGATCATGAAACGGGGTGATGAACTCAATGGACAAATCCTCACTGCCACTGCCGCCAAACAGATGCTCATCACATATTCGGTTGAGTGGGTAGTCCCTGCGAAAGTCAGCATACTTGTGTTTGGTTTTGCCTTTAAGGATATCATCGAAAATGATGTCACCGAGCAGCTTAGTTTCTTCTGCTGCCGAGATATCAACATTTTTTATCTCTCTGGATACCTCCCGCTCCTCGTTGGTCAGGAAAAAGTAGAGATCACCGCTGCGGTTGATGAGGTTTTCACGCTCCAGCCGTTGCAGGGCTGCCTCTATATTTCGTTTGAGGGTTATCCGGTCGGCATCCACCTGGTCAATACAGAGGGTGACCAGATTTTCGACATTCGGCTTAATACTCTCCACAAAGCGGATAAGAAAGAGGGCCTGAAGGAGTTGAATGTCAAAGGGATGGTGCAGGCCGGTATTATCCTTGGCCTGGTCAATGGAGAGTTTGACCGCCGTATCCAGAAAGCTCTCGATGCATGGAAAAAACTCATACAGAGGAACCAGAACCCCGATTTCCTTGGCCGATACTTTTTGAGCTGCCGACTGGAAGGCATCGAGCATTGACCGCTCCCCTCGGGCCAGATGCAGGCCGGTGGCCCCTGCTTTGCGGATCGATTCAAATATCTTCTGGACCAGCGGGAAGTGATAGGGGGCGAAAGGGTAGGTTGCGGCAAAGTCTTTGCCATCAAGATAATTTTTCTGGGTGGCGCTGTCGCTGGTGAAGCTGAGCTGGTTTTTAAGAATATCGCCTTTGGAGGCAAATAATGCTTCGAGCTTATGCTCTGCAATCCCAACTTTTTCAAGCAGCCTGGCTCTAATGACTTCCGCCACATCAGAGCTGGAGAGAGAGAGCCGGGTGTAGAATCGTCCCTGGATCTTAGAAAAGTCATTGGCCTTTGCGCCCTTGATATCTCCAAGAACCGCATCGATATCCTCCTGTGAGGTGACGATCACCCAGGCCCTGCCGTTGCAGAGTCGGCCAAGATCCTCGACGACGGTTTGGAGGTTGAGCATGAGGTGGGTGTCTTTGCCGATGAACTGCCCCATCTCATCCACCAGGAAAATGAGCCGGTTCTTCGGCCCCTTGCTGTCCAGATATTCCCGAACCCGTTTGGCAAATCCTTCCACGGTAAGGCTTGTTTCATCCTCGGCCTTATCAAGCCATTTCTCCGCTGCCTGCTGGCTCATGCCCAAGGATTCATTCAGGGCCTTAATAATCTCATCGTGGTGGAAGTGATAGGAATCTCGTTGATCTGCCCAGGCATCTCCTCCTGATGCCTGCTTGAAGGAATCACAGAAGATCTCATACTTGCCTTTTTGAATCAGATGCCGTTCAAGTTCGGCGATATGGGGATGTTGGGCGCATAGTCCCTGCAGCTCGTTGAATACTCGCCAGAACACCAGAAGGATGGCTGCCCGGCCTTCGGAGGCATCGGCCCGGCTGTCGATATTGAAAAGAATGACATCGGTACTGTCCTGGGCGACTCGCTTAAAATCACCCAGCAGCATGGAATCTTTTATCTTATCTGTGAAAAATTCAATTGCCTTCCTGGAGGTGCCGGTGGTTGGATCTTTGACCTCCCTGTTTTCAAGCAGGTAGGAGAGTATTTTTACAAAATGCGATTTACCCGAGCCAAAGAAGCCCGAGACCCAGACGGCCATCCTGTTAGTGACATTGGGGTCCGTTGCATTATCAATGGCTGTGAGATAGGCTTGGAAGAGCTTTCTGAAGTGCTGGTCCAGTTCCCTGGTAACGACATATTCTTCCAGTTCCTGCCAGACGATATCATCATCCTGCTGCTCCGCCTTGACCACTCCATTGATCGGTCTGGCAATGTTCTTTGAAAAAATATCGTGTATCGGCATACCCACCCCATCTCCTTTTCACAAATAAAAATCTTACTCAAATTAAGCCAAGAGTGGAAAAACCATCAGGGAACGAGCTGAAATGCCCTGTAGTAGTTACTTTCTTTCATACTACCAAAGAGCTTCATCCCTGCCCCCGTATATACACCAGGGAAAAACATAACCAGTGGAGTGTGCCCCATCACAGGATGCAGATTGTTTAGCAGATTGTGGCTCCTCAGCATGGGCCAGGCACTACCAACTCCTGAAATCAGGATAAGATCGTGATTGTCCGGATCTGCCTTGGCCGTAAAGATTTTGGCAATTTTCCTTGAATCAAGTGGCCCTTTGAGGGCCTTCTCAAGTGCCTGGTTCCCCTTGTCCTTCTGCAGGGTGATTGCCTTATCAAGAAACTTTGCCTCTTTAAGATAATCAATGATCAAAGCAAACAAATTGATATGCTTCACCCTGACTCCAGCCTTCTTCTTGCTGAGATGCTTCAAGACCACCTGGAGGTAGTCCCGAACCTCCAGTTCGTTTTCCGGGGGATAATCAAAGATGTAAAAGCCGATTTCGTTGCCCAGGCCCTGATTGTTCAGGAGTTCATCGGAAGTCAGCCGGGGAATAATTTTGTTGAGCCGGTCCTGAAGGGTGCCCATCACATGCCCTCTCTCATTTTGTACACTCCAGGCATTGAAGGATATAGCCCTCTGAATGGTTTGTCAGATAATCCCGTACCTCCGGGACAATCGAAACCGGTTGCAGGTTCAGCTTCCTGGTGCTGTCAACATACCCCGCCTCAGCAAGTATTCTGTAAACAACTTGCTTGAGCTTAGCGGTTGTCGTTGCAGTCCATTCCCCTACAGCCGGATCTACCTGGGAGCAGGTTTCCAAAAACTCCCGCCAGTCCTTGTCTAAAAGCGTCCTGTTGAACGTCAGCCAATGCTGACGACAGACATTGCTCATGAAGTCACCCAGTAGGCGACTATGCTTGACTGCTGCTGCAAGCAGTGCTTGGGTAGTAACCTCTGCGTTGCCATCTTTGACCAAGGCCCAATGTTCAGGAGTCATGAGGCCCAGCCGTTTTCTGATCAACATGGCCTGCCGCTTTGCAGAAGCCGGACTTCTTTTCTGTAAAATATTGTGGATAATAATGGCTTGGTGCCACTCTTCTTCAGATGCACCTTGGAGAAGCAGTGTGGCAATTTCCCTACTTTCTGGAATCAGTAGAGAACCCGCTACAATCTCACCATTATATAATTTTTGTTCGATTTCTTTATTTATCATATTTTTTCTGAAAGCATTATCAGAGTTAAAACTTGCTCCTAAAACTATAGTAAAATCGGATTTTATAATACAATATTCTCATTTTTTAATCATAAAACGAATTCTTAGCTTTCACTTTATGACTGGTGATATTGCAATTCCAACCTCAATGCAGTCACACTTCTCCCCCACACCGGCTTTAATTCCACAAATACCCGTTCATTAGGGTCGCGCCAATCGGGGAGAACGGCAGTGACCGTGTCTTTCCATGGGCTCTGAGCATCCATGATCGGGGCCAAGTAGCGGGCAAGCTCCTTTTTGATGTACCCCTTTTCCCTTATCCTTTCAGAGGATAGCTATGGCAGGGGTGTACCGGTTGTGGAATTCGTGCTGAGTGACAATGTTATCTCCTGCTGCAATCCGTAGTTGAACGTCTCCGTTTTTTGTTAACTCAAATCGCTGCTGACGATAACCAAAACCAGCAACCACGGTATGTAGACCAAGGCAATTGGAGAGCCATTTATTGACTTCCTCCTCCATGTCAAGGATCGGCCCGTCAATTAACTGACTGGTGTTGAGCAAAGTATCCCCTTTTTCCCTTAATGATCCCAGATGAAAAGAGAAGTACAACTCACGACAAATTTCCGGGCCAAGCATGGCCTTGAGCCAGGCAAAAAAGAGGGTGTCGGGCTGAAACTTATAATTGATCCACTGGGCGGCCTTGAAAAAGACTCCAGCCTGGATAAAGGCCTCAATGCGGGCAATGACGGCAAGTCCGGAAAACTGGGACGAGGAAAGAGGGGTGTGCTGGTCGGGAGTGGCTATCAAGGTTGATTTGCCGCCAACCTCATCAAATTCCCACCGAAAGAGGATGGCATCTTCGCTATTGGGCTCGGAGTTTTCGACGCGGCCCACCATGTCAAGCAGGCCGGAATTGGTTAATTGAAACTGATAGATTGTCTCACTGGATTTGCTGCTGCACTTTAATAAAAAAGCCATGGTTGAACTCCTCTGATAATTTGTTGGGTTGAACCCTCCATCGCGTAAGGTTCTCTCTTTTCATCCAACATATCAGGGGAGAGGCTCAATATATGATCTTCACAATCTTTTTTTGATTTTTTTATGACTGGTAATGACCCAAAGCGGCCAGGAGCTTTTCCTTGACTTCCTCTCTGAGTTCCTTGGGACCAAGGACTTCCACGTCCGGCCCATAACGAAGAATATCAAGGACCAACTCACGCGAATCGCTGTAGGGCAGACGAAGTTGATATGAGCCGTCATCCAGCCAGCTTCCCTGCTGGTCGGGATGCCATTGTTCAGCGGCGACCCAGCGGGCGCGCTCAGGGGTAAAACGGAGGGTGGCTGTTTTGTCCGCCGGCCCGGCAAAGATGCCGAAGGCCTGGGAGTAATAGCTGTC
>DCUN01000197.1 GCA_002327225.1 Desulfobulbaceae bacterium UBA2213 | reverse complement strand
TGGAATGCCAAGGGCGTGGAAGGCGCCTTTCGCTTCCTCAATCGCATCTATCGCTACGTCATGGCTCGCAGGGAACTCCTGACCCTCAGCGACGGAAAAATAGAGCTTCGAAGTGAGGCGGACCAGGCACTTCATCGCAAGACCCACCAGACCATCCAGAGGGTGACCCTGAACATTGAGAGCAATTTCCATTTTAACACCGCCATCAGTGGTGTCATGGAACTGTTCAACACCCTGACCACCCTCTCTCCCCTGGACGAAGAGACAACTCTCGAGCAGGTGACACCGGCCTTGATCCAGGAGGCTGTACAAACAATTCTCCTTTTACTCTCCCCCATGGTTCCGCATTTCTGCGCTGAACTGTGGCAGCAGATCGGCAACGCCCATCCCATTGATCAGGCGAAGTGGCCTGAGCTTGACATTGAAGCGGCCAAAGAAGAGGAGCTGACCCTCGTCATTCAGGTCAACGGCAAGGTTCGTTCCCGTCTCCAGGTTGCGGTCGATATCGATGATGATGTCATCAAGGAGATGGCACTGAAGGATGAAAATATTCAGAAACTCATTCAAGGCAAGCCCGTCAAAAAAGTTATTGTGGTGCAGAAGAAGCTTGTCAATATTGTTGTTTAAGGATAGGTATGAAATAAGGAGTATTTTTTTATACTTATGCTTATGTTATCTCATTAAAATGGCCTCCAGCAACCAAGACAGCAGCCGTTTGCGGGTAATATCATCACCTTGAATGAACCTCCTAAACCATATCGGAGTAACCTGTTGAAAACAACACTTCGTCTCAACTTGCTTTTTCTCCTCCTTACAGCCCTGTTCCTTTCAGGGTGTGGCTATCATGCCCCCTATGCCTACAGCGGGCCTGAAAAATCCATCTATGTTCCCCACTGGAAAAACAGGACAAATGCCCTGCAACTTGATTCCAGGATTTATCAGTCTCTGACCCACTGGTTTCAAAAATCAAGTTCTCTTAAGATAAGCAAAGAAAAGGCAGGGGCCGATTTTATCCTGGCAGGCGAGATCATCTCCATTCAACTGCCGAGTCTCTCCTATGGCGCTGGTAACAGCACCACCGAGGTAAAAGTAATTCTCACCGTCCGCTACATCCTCAAAGAGATCAAAACGGGCAATATATTGATGGAAGTCCCCAGTGAGACATGGACCGAATATTCCAGGATCAGCAGCAGTTCAACAGCGACTTCAGATAATGAAGAAAGGGCCCTGGCGACCATTATTGACAACCTTTCAGAAAAAATCTACATGAAGGCGCTGGGCAAGATATCACAGATATAATATTCTGATTCAGAAGGATATCTCAATATCCTTTTTCCGTTTAAACCAGAAAGGCCGTCCCTGGAACCGGGAACGGCCTTTTTATTTCTTTATTCCAGGGTTGATATACTACAGCATATCCTGCACTGCGGCAGCTATGGAGCCGGCATCCAGACCTTGTTTCGCGTACAATTCTGCAGGCTGTCCTGAGCCACCATAAAATTGCACCCCGCATCTCTTGAAGCGTGCCGCCTTACCTGACTCGGCAAGTACCAGGGCCACCATGGCCCCGACTCCGCTGTCAACATGATGATCTTCCACGGTGACTATAGGCCCCTTATCCGCGGCCTCAAGAATGGCCTCCTTGTCAAGAGGAATCAGGGAGGCCATATTCAACACCCCCACAGACTTCCCCTCTTTCACCAGCAGGGACCAGGCCTCCATGACCGTTGGGGTAAGCGCCCCATAGGTGATAATGGTGGCCTCAGAGCCCCGACGCAGCCAGTCTGCCTTGCCTGCCTGAAAGGTGTAGTCCACATCATAGAAGGGGGTACCATCTTCCTTCAGGATTACCGGGGTAATCGACCGGCCCATTCCGACAAAGACGTTGCCGGGAAGGGTAGCAGCATAACGGATAATGCGGTCGGTCTGATTGGGATCAGCCGGCATAAAGACCGAAAAGCGGAAGAAGTTGCGTGTCAGCCCCAGATAATCAATACACTGATGGGTCGGACCATCCTCTCCCACATCCAGCCCCACATGGGTGGCAACCACCTTCACATTGGTATGATTAAAGTCGTTGATGCGGGTCTGATTATACACTTCCGAGAGAGCAAAGACGCCGAAGGTGCTGAAGAAAGGCACCATGGACACAGAACTCATACCCCCGGCCATACTGGCGGCATGATGCTCCTGGATGCCGGCCTCAATATAGGCGCCAGGTGAATGCTTGCGAAACCCGCCCATCTTCACCGATCCTTCCAAATCACAGGAGATACCGCTGATCTTGATTACGCCATCAACATTATTGGCCTCGGCCAACCCCTGCAGGGCATTGCCGTAGGCGGAACGATTATCGGTCTTGCTGTCAGGGCCATAGAGAACTGGCGTTCCGGAGACAATCACAGGCGCATTGGAGATATATTTTTGAATGGTATGAGTGGCCACAGGCAGGGCACGCAGGGCCTGCCACTTCTCCACATCATTTTCTACACCCAATTCCTGCAAGGCGTCGGCCAGCATGCTCCGATTCAGGGGCGAGCCATGGTACTTGGCCAGGTTTTCCATGAAGGATATCCCCTTGCCCATCGTCGTGCGGGCGACAATCACCGTCGGTTTTCCGCAAGGCCTGGTGTAGGCATCAGCAAAGGCGCGGAAATACCTGTTGCAGTCATGACCGTCTTCCAGATATTTGACATCCCAGTTATTGGTGGCATACATAGCCCTGACCGACTGGGGCATGATCTCTTCGGTAGAACCACAGATCTGCAGATGATTCCGGTCAATGACCACAATCAGGTTATCAAGCTTGTATTTATTGGCGAAACGGATGGCCTCCATGATCTGGCCCTTCTGCTGTTCACCGTCCCCCATAAAGACCACAACCTTGTTGGGACGCCCCTGGATCTTGAAGGCGTGGGCAATGCCTACGGCAGTAGACAGCCCCTGGCCCAGATTGCCGGTATCCCACTCAACTCCCGGGACAATGCGTTCGACGTGACCGGGAAAGCCGGAATCAGTGCGGCGAAAGCCGGCAAGAAAATCTTCCTCAGCGAAATATCCATATTCAGCCAGGGTAGAATAGACACCCGGGGAGATATGGCCCATGCTGACAATAACCCGATCCCTTTCCTCCATGGCCGGATCTTTCGGATCATGGTTGATGCAGCCGTAGGT
>DCUN01000161.1:2686-4052 GCA_002327225.1 Desulfobulbaceae bacterium UBA2213 | reverse complement strand
TTATTAACATGGCTTCTGATAAAATTTGTCACTTTTTCACTGTATAGTATTCCGAGGCGCAAAGAAGGATCAATTAAAGACAACATTCGCCTCCGATTGGTTTTGAGCGCTATTTGTTCAATCTGTTTAATATCGTTTGTCGCAGCATATAAACCACCGATCAAGGCCCCGATGCTTGAACCGGCAATATAATCAATAGGAATATTGTTTCGTTCCAAAGCTTTGATGACGCCAATGTGAGCAAATCCTTTGATGCCACCGCTCCCTAATGCCAAACCTATTTTAGGCTGTCTAATCTCTGTCATATTACTTTTACATATCCCTTTTTGAGCCACGGCTCTTATTGATCTGCTCCATCTTTTATTGACACACATGGATGGAAAGAAACCGCTTCTTAACCTTACTCCCCTGCACCTCCACCCAGCACCTTGTAGAGCGTCACCAGATTAGTCAGTTTGGAGAGGCGAACAGCGATCAGGCCCTGCTGTACACCATAAAGCGAGCGTTGCGCATCCAGAACGCTCAGGTAGCTGTCAATTCCCTTTGTATAACGCGCATTGGCAAGGCGATGGGTTTCTGAAACAGCATTCACCAGGGATTCCTGCGCCGATACCTGCTGGTCCACTGTGCCGCGTTGGGCAAGAGCATCGGCAACCTCTCTGAAGGCCACCTGGACTGCCTTCTCGTATTGGGTCAATAAAATTTCCCTGTCCACTTTACTTACATCCAGGGCAGACCACGTGCGCGCATCAAAAATCGGCATAATTATCAGCGGAGTGAAACTCCATGTACCTGTACCACCTTTGAACAAGCCCGACAGTTCGTCACTTGCAGTGCCGATTGCCGCCGTAAGAGAAATACGGGGAAAGAAAGCCGCCCGTGCAGCCCCAATATTGGCGTTGGCAGCCTTGAGGAGAGTTTCAGCTTGAAGGACATCAGGCCGGCGCAGGAGTACGTCGGAAGAGATGCCCGGGGAAATCTCCTTTGAAGGGCTGACAGTACTTAAGTCTATCGGCAAAAGATCGTTTGGAATTGGTGACCCGACAAGTAGGTTCAAGGCATTTTCACCTTGCGCCGCCAGTTGCGTGTATCGGGCGACATCTCCTCTTGCAGTATCCACTTGCGTTTGAGCTCGACGGAGATCCAATTCTGACGTGAGCCCGATGTCATAGCGCCGTTTAATCAAATTATATGCGGCCTGCTGGGTCTCAAGGGTGGATTTTGCCAGTTTAAGGATCTCCAGATCAGCGGCAAGGGATAGATACGTATTGGCAACCGCAGACATCAGAGAAATTTGTGCGCTCCGGCGTCCCTGCTCTGTGGCGAGATACTCTTGCAGCACCGCATCTTTCAGACTGCGAATACG
>DCUN01000161.1:0-2534 GCA_002327225.1 Desulfobulbaceae bacterium UBA2213 | reverse complement strand
TCACCTCCGGGGCTGTTGGTGTGCCAGCCGCAGCTTTGGTTTCTTTATATGCCTCACCGGTCGGCCATTCGGCAGGCACCGGGGCTTGAGGCCGATTGTATTTGGGAGCCAACGTGCATCCGCTCAGAAATATGACAATACCAACAATTAAAAGAAAGAGGTTTTTATTCATTTTGTGATCCTCCTCCTGATTGATTTATATCAGCTATCTTGGCCGCTTCACTTTTTCCCTGTTTGCCAAAGGTTTTTTCGATCAGCACATAAAAGAGCGGCGCAAATAAGATCACCAGAAAGGTGGCGGTAACCATGCCCCCCAGCACACCTGTGCCGATAGCCTTTTGCGCTCCCGCACCGGCTCCGCTGGCCAGGGCCAGTGGCAGAACACCAAACCCGAATGCCAATGAGGTCATAACGATGGGCCGCAGTCTTAATTTAGCGCCTTCCAGAGTCGCTTCGATCAGTCCCATCCCTTCTCCCACTCTGGCCTTGGCGAACTGGACGATAAGGATGGCGTTTTTTGTCGAAAGGCCGAGGGTGGTGAGAAAGCCGATCTGGAAATAGACATCATTGGGCAGTCCCCGCAGGCTCGAAGCTATGACTCCGCCGATGGCCCCAAGGGGCAGAGCCAGCAGGATCGCGAGGGGAATGGGCCAGCTCTCGTAAAGGGCAGCCACGCACAGAAAAATCACGAGGATGGAAAATGCGTAAAGAATTGGGGCCTGGGAACTTGCCATTCGCTCCTGGTAGGAAAGCCCTGTCCAGTCAAAGCCGATTCCCTGCGGCAGCTTCAAGGCGATCTCTTCCATTGCCTGCATTGCCTCACCGGTACTTCTACCCGGCGACGGCGCGCCCCAGATGTTTATAGAAGAAAAAGCGTTGTAGCGCTCCAGTTTGGGAGAACCATACATCCAGTGTCCGGATGCAAAAGAAGAAAAGGGCACCATCTTCCCGGCCGTGTTGCGTACGTAAATTTTCTCAAGGTCCTTGGGCAGCATGCGCTGCGGGGCGTCTGCCTGGGCGTATACCCGCTTGACCCGTTCGGCCTGGATAAAGTCATTGACATAAGCGCCGCCAAAGGCCGCTGCAATCGTATTATGGATGGCGCTGATCGGAATTCCCAAAGCGCCGGCCTTTCCCCAATCCACGTCGATGTGGTACTCGGGTACGTCTTCCATACCGTTGGGCCGTACAGCCATCAACCGCTTGTCCTGTGAGGCCATGCCGAGGAGCTGGTTGCGGGCCGCCATCAGAGCGGCGTGTCCCAGGCCGCCGCGGTCCTGCAACTGAAAATCAAACCCCGTGGCATTGCCCAACTCGATGACTGACGGAGGCGGGAAGGCGAATACAATAGCGTTACGAATCTTTGAGAACCTGCCCATGGCCCTGCCGGCTATGGCATTGACCTTCAGATCAGGTCTTTTGCGCAGATCCCAGTCCTTGAGCTTGGCAAATCCCAGGCCTATGTTCTGGCCCTGGCCGCTAAAGCTGATACCCGAGACTCCCATGAAGGACTCCACCGCATCTTTCTCATGCGTCAGGAAATAGTCTTTGACTTCATCCATGACCTTTTGGGTCTGCTCCAGGGTGGAACCGGACGGAAGGTTCGCCTGAACAAGAAGTATTCCCTGGTCTTCATCCGGCAGATAGGAGGTGGGCATACGCTGAAACAGATACCCCACCGCAGCCACAATCAAAACATACATGAATACGTAGCGCAGTTTTTTTGCAAGAACGTGACCGACTAATCTTACATAGCGATCTCTGACCCGGGAAAAGACGCTATCAAACCATCTGAAAAAGGGACGCATAAAGGGAATTGCATTGTCTGACGGTTCATGCCCTGCCGGCACCGGCTTGAGGAATGTGGCGCAGAGAACCGGGGTCAGGATCAGGGCAACAACCACTGAGAGAAGCATAGAGGAGATGATAGTCACGGAAAACTGGCGATAGATGACGCCGGTGGAACCCGGGAAAAAGACCATGGGGCCGAAGACCGCCGAGAGCACCAAACCGATGCCGATCAGGGCGCTGGTGATCTGGTCCATGGACTTGGCAGTAGCCTCCCGGGGCGAAAGCCCTTCCTCTGCCATGATCCGTTCCACATTTTCGACCACAACGATAGCATCATCCACCAAAAGCCCGATGGCCAGCACCATAGCGAACATGGTCAGCATGTTGATGGAGAACCCGAAGAACCCTAACGCCGCGAAGGTGCCCAGCAGCACTACCGGCACCGCAATGGTTGGTATCAGGGTGGCCCGGATGTTACCCATAAACAGGTACATAATCACAAAAACCAGCAGAATTGCCTCTAAAAGGGTCTTGACCACCTCCTCGATGGCTACCTTGGTAAAGGGAGTGGTATCGTAGGGATAAATCACCTTCATGCCGGCAGGGAAATATCGGCTCATCTCTTTCATTTTTGCTTTGACTCTATCCGCCGTAGCCAGGGCATTAGAGCCGGAGGCCATGCGGATGGCCATGGCAGCAGCGGGTTTGCCCATGTATTTTGGCTCGATATCGTAGCGATCGGT
>DCUN01000152.1 GCA_002327225.1 Desulfobulbaceae bacterium UBA2213 | reverse complement strand
GTTCGATGCGTGTTCAGCGGGTTTCAGCATGGTCGGGATTTTTATGAAATAACGATTTGAGCCATATCTTGCAGGCAGTGATTCTTTTTTTTCTGGTCAGGATCTGGTGAATCTGCTGACAGGCCTCCTGGAAATTTAAGCGGGCTCCTGGATGGATTGCCTCACAGAAGAGAATGTGAAATCCCTGGGCTGTCTCGATGATCGGGCTGATCTCGCCTGCGGCAAGGTGAAACAGAGTATGATCCAGTACAGCGCAGAGCTCACCGGGACTGATCTTCCCTAAGTCTCCGCCGTCGCAGGCGGTAGTGGCGTCAGAATGAAGCAGGGCCTCCCGGGTAAAGGTCTCGGCGCGCTCTTCGTTCGTGGCCTGCGAATCCTTCTGCAGACGCGCATGAAGAGAGTGTGCCCGTTGCCGGAGCATTTCTTTTGGCAGTTGTGCATCCTCACTTTCGGTGCAGATAAGGATATGACGGGCCCGGCGTTGTTCCGGAAAACAAAAGGGATCATGCCGGCTGTGATAATAGTCATGAATCTCCTGAGCACTTACGGGCTCGGACTGAAAGGCAACCCTGGCCAAGATGGCCTCAACCCGCAGATCACTCTCCAGGGCGGTGAGGTAATCAGCTGCCTGCAGGTTATTTTTTTGCAGGTGGCGGAAGAAGCTCTTCCTTCCTCCATGCTCAGCCTGCAGGAAGGAATAGCTTGCGAGAAGCACTTGTTTCGGGATGACAACCCCGCAGGCAGCCTCAGAGAGGAGAATCTTTTCCTGCAGGGCCATCTCCTGGCAGGCCTGCAGGTATGTCTCTGCATACTCTTCCATCGTCAACTCAGCTACCTTTTTTTCAAAAATATGAAAGGCAAACTTCATGAGATGAAAGACCAAAGCCGATTCAATCTGTCTGGAGAGTATGAATTGCATGGTGACCTCTTTCTGCTGTTGAGAAGTCATTACGAAAGAATCATTCCATTCCTGACCTTTTTCTGACGACAACCATGGATGGCCTGGTGTCGATCGGTTTTTCTTTTATTGTAGCGCATCATCCCCAGGAAATGAAATTTTAAGTAGGGATGGGAACTTTTTTTTTTTGCCTTGGCAATGGCGGAGGGGGCCACAGGGATAGTCGGAGTTGTTTCAGGCCAGCCGCTGACGATGCTGTGAAGCAGGTCATGGCCGTGTGTTGCTGAGCCTGAGGATCACTTCATTGGCAATGATAAGACCGAAAATGCCGGTCAGGGTGGGCAGGCTGCCCAGGCTGCGTCGTTGACGTCCCCGCTCGGCGAAGGGGGATTCGGTGTCGGCTGCTTCCTCCGGTTCATCATACTGGTAGGAGACGGCTTCTGTGGAAAAAACACAGGAGATGCCCCGTTCGACGCCGGTGCGTCTGAGCCGTTGGCGCAGGCGTCTGGCCAGGGGGCAGTTTTTGGTGTCCATGATATCAGCGATGTGGATCTGGGTGGGGTCGGAGCGCAGGGCCGCCCCCATCGACGAGATGGTGGGGATGCGGCGTCGGTGGGCCTCTGTCAGCAGCTGCACCTTGGGGTTCATGGAGTCGATGGCGTCGATGAGGATGTCCGGAGGTGGAGAGAGGATCTGCTCCAGAGTTTCCTGCCCGGCAAAGAGCTGCAAGGCCTCCACCTGGCAGGCGGGGTTGATGGCCGCAATTCGCTCCTTTGCCACCTCCACCTTGGGGCGGCCGAGTGTGGTTTCGAGGGCCATGATCTGGCGGTTGATATTGGATGGCTGGATGATATCAAAGTCGACCAGGCGCAGTCGATTGCTTCCGGACCGGGCCAGTGCCTCGGCCACATGCCCACCCACCGCGCCGATGCCGACAATGGTGATGAAACTCTGCTGCAGTAACTGGAATCCCTCCTCACCGAGGAAAGAGTGTATCCGTGAAAATCTCTCCATTTCTCCATATCTCGTGGCAGAATGTGTGCAGCTCCATGTCGCGCATCCTGGCAGCTGATTGGTACAGCAGAGGGATGGCAGCCGGTTCATCGTAAACCATGGTTTGCTCATTGGCAGGAGCAGGACGGCCCTGGCCGTCGGTCTCCAGGAGCAGCCTGGTCAGCGGGGTTGCCAGAAAGCAGGGGTGGATCGTGCTGTCGGTGGCCAGCCTGGGGGAAAAAGAGATGAAGCAGCCAAGCCTGATCAACCGCTGCAGGGTCTCAATCGAGCCGCTGAATGAATGGATCATCATCGGCGGCAGCGGGCCGGCACATCCCTCCAGCAGCTCCAGCAGCCTGCCCCAGGCCCTGACACAGTGGATGACCAGAGGGCGTCTCAGTTCCGAGGCCATCTGCAGCTGGGTTGCAAAGAGCTGCTGCTGGAGTGAAAAATCGGCCCGGCAGCTCTTGTCCAGGCCGCATTCACCTATGCCTGCCGGAACCTGCAGCAGCAGATCCATGAGCCTCACTTCCCAGTCTGCCCTGGCACTTTCCGCAAACCAGGGATGAATCCCCAGAAACGGGAGGACCTCCTCTTCCCTTGCTGCCAGATCGACCACCGTCCGCCACTCTTCTTCACGGGTGGCGTTGCAGAAGATTCTGGTAACACCCGCTGTCCTGGCCCTTGCCATGATGCGGCTCATTTCCGGGATGAAGCGGCTTGCCTGCAGGTGGCAGTGACTGTCAAGGTATCTGGCGGCTGTCTCTCTCATTCGTTCCAGGAGAAGAGTCTGGCGGCGATAGTCAGGGAGATGAGGGTGGTGAGCACCAGCACCAGGCACTCGATCCGGACATCAACAAGCGTGGCCCCGTCGTTCATGATCTTGCGGGCCCCGGTCAGCAAATGGGTCAGGGGGAAGAGTTTGGCTATGGCCTGAATCCAGGCGGGAGAGCCTTCGAGGGAAAACCAGACCTCTGAGAGGAACATCATCGGCCAGGAGATGAAGTTGAGGATGCCGCTGGTGAACTCTTCGCTGGTTCCACGGGCCGCCAGAACAAGTCCCATGGAACAGAGGCTGAGGCCGCCTAAGAAAAAGATCAGGGCCAGGGTAGCATAGCTGCCATGGACCTGAAAGTGGAAGATCATATCGGAGCCGATCCAGACCACGATAAGGGTGAACATGATAAGAAAGATGCGGGAGAGCATCTGGGCGCTCAGATATTCGAGAGGGGTGAGAGGCGTGGCTTTGAGCCGTTTCAGGGCCCCGTTTTTGCGATAGCGCACCACCACATAGCCGACCCCCCAGAGGGCGGAAAACATCATGTTCATGCCCAGGATTCCGGGAAAAAGCCAGTCGATGTAGCGGATCTGCACTCCTTTGACAAGCTGCTTGTCGGCCGCTTTCTCGCTGGTTTTCATCAGGGAGGCGAGGAAGATCTGTTCAGCAATGTAGCCGTTGGGAGAAGAATCATTGATCCAGTAGCGGTGTTCCGGGGAGCGACTGTCGAGCAGCAGGTCAATCTTGTGGTGCTGCAGCTTCTGTTCACCTTCCGTCTGGTTGGGGAAATTGATGAACTGCAGGTATTTCCCCTGTTGAAAGGCAAGGGGCACCGTGCTTTCCGTACCGGCCTCCAGGGTCTTGGTTTCACCAGAGAAGAGACCGATCTTGAACTGTTGATGCTCCTTGGCCCCGAAGATGAGACCAAAACCGACAATGATCAGGAAGGGAAAGGCAAAGTTCCAGCCAAAGGCGGCTTTGTCCCGGAAAAATTCGTGATTTCTGGCCGTAAACATGGCCCACATGCGTTTGAAATTCATGGTTTACATCGTGTGCTTATTGAATACTCTGAGTGAGTTTGGAACGTTTTTTATGCAGGAACCCTTTTAATCCCTCAGCCCTTTGCCGGTCAGACATAAGAAAACATCTTCGAGATTCGGTGTATGAACGGCCATTTCTGTAAGGTCAATATCGAGATTCAGCAAGGTGTTCAGTCCTTCATGGACCTGGCTGGTCTCAAGTACGATAGTCTTGTCACGGCGCGTCCAGAGAAAAGGCAAGCTCTTCAGGCTCATCTTGAAGGCCGATTCCGGCAGGAGTATGGAGCTCCCTTTGCAGTGGGCCTGAACCAGCCGGGCCGGGGTGTCCCAGGCAATGATGCTGCCCATATCCATGATCGCCACCTCGTCGCAGAGATACTCCGCCTCCTCCATGGAGTGGGTGGTCATGATAATGGTCTTCCCTTCTGCCTTGATCTGGCGGACGATATCCCATAGGTTTCGTCGCGATTGCGGATCAAGACCGGTCGACGGCTCATCAAGGAAGACCAGACGCGGCCTGTTGACAAGGGCTAAGGCCAGCATCAGGCGCTGCAGCTGGCCGCCGGAGAGCTGATTGTTCCGCCGTTTCAAGATGGGAGTAAGGTCGCAGCGCTCGATCAGGACTTGCAGTTCTTCCGGCTGCTGATACAGTTTGTGGAAGGAGAGCAGGGTCTCCTTCACCGAGAGAAAATTGAGCAGCGAGGTATGCTGGAACTGGATGCCGATTTCTTCGCGGAAGGAGGCGCTTCTGGGCCGTCCGTTGTAGAGGATCTCGCCACTGCTGGCACCAATAATATCCTCGACGATCTCCATAGTGGTGCTCTTGCCGGCGCCATTTGGTCCCAGCAAACCAAAACAGATCCCCTCTTTGACCGAAAAAGAGGCATCTCTTACCGCTGTATTCTCTCCAAAAACTTTTTTGAGATGTATGACTTCAATTATTTGATTCATATAAAAATCTGATTTTTGTTAATGATAGGAAATTTTATGCTACCATAATGGTGACAATTCAGCATCCTATGGTTGACAACAAAGTTCTTTTTCACTTATAACGTAGGTAGTGTCTGAACGAAAACCCCAAGATTTTTGCTATAAAAGGCTCAGGAAAGTTTTTTTGTGATGAAGTTTTCTTGAAAATTCTATTTTTTATCCACCATGAAAGGGCAGCGTAGGGATATCGTGCAAGACACTGTGCCTTGTGGGTAGCCCGTTATCGCCAGCAGGGGCTGGCTCCTACCCCAGGGCGACAGCCCTCACGTAGGAGCCAGCCCCTGCTGGCGATATGGCCATGCCGGAGTGCAACTACCGATTGAATTACCAAATCTTCGTTACAAAAAAGGTCGTCAAGGCCCTGATTCTATTAACATCATAGGGTTTTCGTTCAGGCACTAGATAACTTCAGTCTCTACGTTACACTGTTTTGCCTGAAGCCTGTAGCGTGTGTCACTCAGATTGAGAGGGTTTTGAGTCCTGTTTTGTCCAGGCAGGCACTTATCCCGTTCATAGGGGTCAGTAGGTTAAACGTTCCGAAGAGGTCACCATGATTCGTCCCACCTTACGTCTGATCCACCTTTCTCTGCTGCTGGGCGCCGTCTGGGCGCCCCCTGCCTGGGCCAAGGCGGATCTGACCGAACTTTCCCTGGAGCAACTGCTTGATATCCCCATCATCAGTGCCTCCAAGTACGAGCAGAGGCAGGAGAAGGTCGCCGCCGCCGTAAGCATCATTACCCGCAATGAAATCAAGGCCTTCGGCTGGCGTACCCTGAGCGAGGCCCTGGCCAGCCTGCCCGGAATCCATACCACCTACGACCGCCAGTACAGTTATCTGGGCACGCGCGGTTTTGGCCTGCCCGGCGATTTCAATACCCGGGTGCTGCTCACCGTCAATGGGAATCGAATAAACGATGTGGTGTATGACGGCGCATCGTTTGATAGGGTATTCCCCCTCGATCTGGATCTGGTTGAGCGCATCGAATTCATTCCCGGCCCCGGTGGCGCAGTGTATGGTCAGAATGCCCTGTTCGGCGTCATCAACGTGGTGACCCGTAGCGGCGCAGGGGTGGACGGCACCGAACTGGCGGTATCTTACGAAGACCCGCAGTCCGCGGGACAGGGCCGGGCGACCTGGGGCAAAACACTGGACAACGGGATCGATATGCTGCTATCCGCCTCCGCCTACAAGGCCAGGGGAGAGGATCTGTTCTTCGAATATCCGGGTGCGACTGACGACCCCAGTTTCTATGCAAACGACAGCGGCGTGGCGAGCGGCATGGATGGTGAGCGGGACAAGGAATTCTTCACCCATCTGGCCCGCGGCCCCTGGTTGTTTGATTTTGCCTATGGAGACCGCCGCAAGGACGACCCCACCGGAAGCTACTTTTCCGAGCCCCTGGTATCCGGGCAATATGAGCGTGACCG
>DCUN01000027.1:2772-2898 GCA_002327225.1 Desulfobulbaceae bacterium UBA2213 | reverse complement strand
CAATCACTGGCGTTTTGCTGGATGTCGCGGCACCCGGCGTACTGGAAAATGATGTTCTGCTTGACCCCGATGAGGATGTTTCAATCCAGATTCTGGACGCACCCCAGCATGGTACCTTGAGCATGA
>DCUN01000027.1:0-2620 GCA_002327225.1 Desulfobulbaceae bacterium UBA2213 | reverse complement strand
TGTTATTAATGATTTGTAGGGTGGGTGAATTAATGCGCGTAGCCACATTAGAGATAGAGTAGAAGGAGACAGCCTCTGCAGTGTGCTTCTCGCTGGTAGGGAACACAGTGGTGTTCATAATTGGCTGAGGGATTCAGCTAGCATAGGTCAGGTTCCGCCGTTGAACCTGACCTCACGAACACGGGCTTTGTTTTGATCCGTCATTACGACTGTTTACCTTGAACACCCTGACACCTGCTTCCCGATCAACATTAAAACAAAAATTCAGACTGCCACGACCTTTTGCCAACCCAACTCATACCAATCCTCGGGTCATCACGGCAAAAGGTCTCGCAGTGACCGTAGTGGTGAGGGTAAGGCAGGTGTGGAGATCTGCCTTTTGGAACGGTCGGGTGTCCGTTACGTACAAAGACAGAAAACGCCGGGTTCAGATACGCAACCCGGCCTTGTATCTTTAGGGGGATAATTTGAAGTATAAGAACACCGTCCAAATAGGGAAGCGAGAATCTGAACCCGGCCTAGAGCAGAAAGCTTGATGCGTAGAGTGGATCCGCTTCCGACAAGGGACTCAAGAGAACGAACGGTATCCAGAGCGGCCCGCAGAAGGTACAGCTCGCATAGACAAGGAAGTTCGCCAGGACCCAGATCTGAACGGTGTAAAAAGAGTATACAGGGAAAAGGAGCAGAAAAGCAAATGGAAAAGACAGGAGTAGTAGGGATAGACATATCGAAAGCGACCTTCGATGTAATGTGGGCAGGAGAACATCGCAATTTTTCCAATAACTCGAAAGGTTATAAGATCTTGGTGAAGTGGTTGAAAAAAGGGGCTCCACGGGCAGTCTGCATGGAAGAGACAGGGCAATGGTCAAAGAACCTGGCAAAATACCTGTATGGAGAGGGGCTACGGGTATACGTGGTGAACCCCTACCGGATCAAGCGATATCGGGATTATTACCTGCACATGAACAAGACGGACAAGACCGACGCGGGCTTGATTGCCGAGTTTTGTGAGAAAGAAGAGAGGAAGTTGCGGGTATGGGAACCGCCGACCGAGGCAGAAGAGCATTTGCAGTCAGTAAAGCGCAGGCTGGATGCCTTACAAAAGATGCGGGACCAAGAGAATAATCGGCTAAAAAGTGGTGAAAACGATGAACTGGTGCTGGATGACATCCGTGCACACCTGAAATACCTGGATGAGGAAATCAAGAGGTACACCAAGTTGATGCAGCAGGCAATCAAGACAGATCCAGTACTGAGGAGGAAGCAGAAACTGCTGGAAAGCATCCCTGGGATTGGAGAACTGACGGCAGCACGAATCCTGGTGGAGATCAGAGATATAGAGGAGTTTGGGGATGCCTCTCAGATAGCCGCCTATGCCGGACTCAACCCCAGCCGGTTTGTATCAGGGACCTCAGTGAACAAGAAAGGGAAGATATCCAAGCAAGGCAAGGCGATATTACGAAAGAACCTGTACTTTCCAGCGGTCGTGGCAACGAACTACAATCCGATCGTGATAGAACTGAAGAGCAGAATGACAGCCACAGGTCATGCGCCCATGGAGATCATCGTCGCAGCAATGAATAAATTGTTACATATCGCATACGGTGTCTTGAAGTCAGGAGTGCCGTTCGACCCAAATTATGGCAAGCAATTTTGCTATACCCCTTGACATCCAAGACGGTATCTACAAAGATAGATAAAGCCGGCTGGCGTTTACGGAGGGAGACAAGTACTGCTCGCTTTGCTCCCAGCATCATGACCCCTTCCGTACGGCTGGGGCTCGCCTCCAGCCGCTGCTTCGGCTGATGGGAATGCTGGCGGAGGAAGATAATCCTTACAGGACAATAGACCCCCTCCCACGACTGGTTTATTCTTCTTTCTTGGTCTCCCCTGATATCCATCCATTTCGTGATGGGTAAAGCACATGAAAAGCAAATTTGATCGACAGATCTCCGAATTCCGCTCGGTCAGGAGACCTTCGCGAAGCATGTCTTTTCATACGGCTGGGGCTCGATTCCATTGAAAAGTGATTTTCATTGCATAATCGAAAACACGCGAAAGTACCATCGATACCCTGAACAGTAGGTTTAAAACACAATCCCTCCCAAATTTTTGGAAGGGATTGTGTGTATGGTAAAAAAATGCGTCCTTGGTTGAATTCCGGAGGACTAACGTAATATGAGCGGAATAAACAGGTACGTCAGGGGGTTTTCCAGCTCAAACGCGCCGATATCGCAGGCGATCCCCTGTGGGCGTTTTATGCCACGCTGGTCTGTGGTCACACCAGCAGCGCACACCACGGAGTCTATCGCGGGGCTGCCCTCCAGCAGCGGGAAGGTGGGTGTCGAGCCAGGCTCATATACGTCCAGATCGCCTAGCAGAGGGTCGATTGGTGCAGCAGCTGTGCCGACCATATCACCTGGCAGCCAGCCAGTTGAACCGGTTTCATCACCGATCAGATTACCGCCAAGGGAGGTGATCACACCGTAGACATCCGGCCATTCGGCGTGCTCACTGGGGTCAGTCAGGTCGGTATTGCCAGCCACAATGGTGTTCCTCAGGCGGACTTCAGCGCCATCATTGAAAATACCACCGCCGCCGCCCTCGGATTGCTCTGCGT
>DCUN01000127.1 GCA_002327225.1 Desulfobulbaceae bacterium UBA2213 | reverse complement strand
GCCGCCATCCATGTGACCCCGGAGGCGTTGTGCGGCGGCTTGCTGGCCAAGGTGCGGGACGGGGATCTGATCCGGCTCGATGTGGGAGCAGGGAGCCTGGAGTTGCTGGTGGATGCGGCGGAGCTTGCCAGGCGGGAGTATGTCGAGGCCGAGCTTGGCGAACAGCGCTGCGGGGTGGGCAGGCAGATATTTGCCGCTCTTCGCAGTGATATGCTGGGGGCCGAGGAAGGGGCGAGTTCGCTGTTCACCTATGTGAAGGAGAAATGTAAGGTGAATTTTTCGGGGGAATAGTAGGGGGGCTGATGTTTCCGTGTTTTTGATAATTTGTATAAGATTGAGGCTTTTGCAAAAAACTTTATTGTGCTTCGACAGGCTCAGCATGAACGGAAGAAACTATACTGATTTCAAGATGGCGACCGTTCGCCCTGATCTTGTCGAAGGGTGGTTTTTCCTTTTGTAAGAAGCTCAGATTGACACAATGTAACATATAATCTACAATGAGCATGCCGGAGACGATATACTGTCTTGAATACTATGCCGACGAGAAGGGAAAAGAACCTTTCCGGGACTGGCTTTACGGNNCTTCGTGATCGTGCAGCCTTCGCCCGGATTACCGTCCGTCTTGACCGGGTGGAGCTCGGGAATTTTGGTTTCTGCAAAAGCGTCGGCAGTGGCGTGTTCGAGTTGAAGATCGATTATGGCCCTGGGTATCGCGTTTACTACGCCATCAGCGGCAAGGCTGTCGTCCTGCTGCTCCTTGGTGGTGACAAGTCAACCCAAGCCAAGGATATTGAGACGGCAAAATCATACTGGGCCAGCCACAGGGAGAGAATATCATGAGGGAAATGACGCATTATGAAAAAGACCTGAGTGAATGGCTGAAAGACCCCGATAATGCCGCCGAGTACCTTACGGCCTCCATTGAGGAGGGGGATAAAGACGCCATGCTGCTGGCCTTGCGGCGGATAGCCCAAGCCCAGGGAGGGATGGCTCTGGTCGCGGAAAAAGCTCAGGTGCCGCGGGAAAGCCTCTACCGGGCGCTTTCGCTCCGGGGCAATCCTGCCTTGTCCAATCTTCTGGCCATCCTGCACGGCATGGGGCTGAAAATAACCATCCAGCCGGAAAAAAGGGCTGCCGCAGCGTAAATTTGGCGTTGTGCTGCAATAAAATCAAAGGAGCATCGAGTTGGCTGACACAAGATTTGCTAATTATATCAATCCAGTGATTGAAGCAACTAACGCCTTAGGTGGGTCGGCTCGTCCCCAAGAAGTTTACAAGCACATTGCCGGTACGTTGAATCTCCCAGATCAAGTATTGAATGAAGAAAAGAAAAGCGGAGGCTCAAAGTTTGAAAATCAGGTTGCTTGGGCGAGATTCTATCTGGCCAAAGCAGGCATAATTGATTCTTCTCGCCATGGCGTTTGGTCGCTAACTGACAAGGGTCGGAAAATAACAAAATTAAACGACAACGAAATACAAGAACTTATCAGAGAAGTACAAGCACAATCTCTTCCAACCTCACGGCCAACCCAACCCTCCCCAACAGTAATAGTAAGAAAAAGAACTACTGAACCCGTAGAGGAACAAGCCGAGGAGCCTCCACCGCCTGAAGAATTAAATTACAGGGGGAAGTTGTTAGGCATAATCATGGCCTTACCGCCTGACGGTTTTGAGCGACTTTGCCAAAGGCTTTTGAGGGAATCAGGCTTCCAAGAGGTCACAGTAACCGGCAGAAGTGGCGACGGAGGAATAGACGGTCTTGGAATTTTACAAATTAATCCATTCGTCAGCTTCAAGGCCTTATTTCAAAGCAAGCGTTATTCTGGTTCTGTCAGTTCTCCCCAAGTCAGAGACTTTCGAGGGGCTATGATGGGAAGGGCTGACAAAGGAATCATTATAACAACTGGAACCTTTACGGCAGATGCAAAACGTGAAGCTGTCCGTGATGGTGTGCCACCAATTGAATTGGTAGATGGAGAAATGTTACTCAATATGTTCGAGCAATTAGAGCTTGGGTTAAAATCAAGAATAACCTACGATATCGACTCTGGTTTCTTCAGTGATTTCAGGTAAGTAAAAATCACGGGACACTCCCATGATTTCTTGGTTTCCCTGAAGGGAGAAGAAAATGAATATCGAGTTCATCCGAAATTTTCTTTTATGGTGTACGGCCATCAACTACGGAATATTGCTGGTGTGGTTTCTGGTCTTCGTGTTCGCGCANNTCCCGTGACCAGTTCGATGCCGTTCACTACGCAGGGATGAGCATCTTCAAAATAGGAATCATTGTATTCAATCTGGTGCCGGTTGTCGTTCTCTCTATCCTCGGCTGAGGGGAACAGCACGGGAATGTACTTAAAACATTTTCACGATGTGACATGTTGCAGGGGAATCGAGAATGGCGCTGATAAGAAAATGGAAGATGGCCCCTGGTGAGGTTTTTGCCCAGAGCCCGGTGGTGCCGGTCATGGTGATCAAGGACCTTGACCGGGCGGTGGACTTGGCCCGCGCCCTGGTGGCGGGCGGGATCAGGGTGCTGGAGATTACCTTGCGGACCCCTGTTGCGGTTGAGGCCATCCGGGAGATTGCCCGTGCGGTGCCGGAGGCGGTGGTGGGGGCCGGGACCGTGACCTCTGTCGA
>DCUN01000088.1 GCA_002327225.1 Desulfobulbaceae bacterium UBA2213 | reverse complement strand
ACCGGGCTCAGTTGTGTCGACCGGCCTTACTGTTTCATCGGCGCGGCCATTGGCGCTGATCACCAACATGAGTGTTGCGATGAGCAGGGGTTCTTTGTAAAGAATCAGTTTCATCGTGGGTGTATCCTTTCAGATTCAAGTCGTCAGATTGATTTTGAATCCCGTCCAATTTGCGCGGAGCTTTGACAGCCGAGCGCGGTGACGGTGGAAGAAATTCTTCGACGCCTGGCACTATTAATAAGCCAATCTTGCCAACCAGAAAAGGCCTTTGGTGATTCCGTCTATTTTGTAATTTAAAATAGAGATAATAAATAGGCCGTCAAGTTGGTTGGTAATATATACTGCTGTTATCAGTATATTATGTTGATAGCTAAAATCAGGATTTCAGAAAAGCAAGCGCCTTCCCATAGTCAGGTTCCTGGGTGATTTCCGGCACCTGCTCGGTATAGGCAATCTTGCCGGTCGGGTCGATCACGACAATGGCCCTGGAGAGCAGACCTGACAGGGGAGGGCTGGTAATGGTCACGCCGTAGTCCTTGCCGAAATCGGGGGAACGGAAGCAGGAGAGCGGGATAACATTTTTGAGCCCCTCGCCCTCACAGAACCGCTGGTGGGCAAAAGGAAGATCGGCAGAGACACAAAGAACCACGCTATTGTCCAGCTCGCCGGCCTCTTTATTGAAGCGCCTGACCGATGCCGCGCAGACCGCCGTGTCAATGCTGGGAAAGATGTTGAGGACAACGGTTTTTCCGGCATGATCATGCAGTGTGCATTCAGAAAGGTCTGTTTTTGTCAGGGTAAAGGAGGGTGCCTGGGTATTGACAGCGGGCAGCTTGCCTGCTGTATTGATCGGGTTTCCCTGCAAAGAAATCTGAGCCATGGTAATCTCCTCTTTGTGTTATGATGGATGAAATAGTGCCCGTGTGTGAACCATCAGAGGCTGGTATGCTGACGCTCTGATCTTCATATCATAGCATCTTCCACTGTCGTTTGCCAGACAGGGTGGTTATAATAATCGTAAAAAAAATCAATGGAGGGGCAAATGGAACCCATGCTTCTTGTTGCCATCACCATTTTTATCATCATGTCCTGGCTGACCCTGGACATTGCCCTCGGCAGCCGCAGGCTCGGAAGTCTGGGCGACAGTGTCCCGATTACGGCAAAGGATGGTCCCCTGGTCTCGATCATTGTTCCGGCCTGCAATGAGGCGGAGACCATTGCTCCGGCCCTGGCCACCCTGCTGGCCCAGGACTATGGCAGGCTGGAAATCATCGTGGTCAATGACCGCTCCACGGACGGAACCGGCGAGATTCTGCGGGAGATGCAGCAGCGTCATCCCGGACGACTTATCATCCTCGGCATCCGTGAGCTGCCACAGGGCTGGCTTGGCAAGCATCATGCCCTGCACTGCGGGGCCGCGCTTGCCAAAGGCGAGATCCTCCTTTTCACCGATGCCGACATTCACATGGCTCCCACCACCGTGGCCCGGGCCGTCCATCGCCTTGAGCAGGCCGGGCTGGATCACCTCTGCCTCATCTTCAAGAATAAGGCGAAAGGCTGGCTGCTCAACAGCCTCATCCTTGACGCGGGAACCGGGCTCTTTTTGCTGTTCAAGCCGTGGCTGGCCGGCAATCCCAGAAGTAAACGCTTCATGGGGGTGGGGGCCTTCAATATGGTCCGCCGCCAGGCCTATGAGCAGGTGGGCGGCCATGTCGCCATCAAAACCCATCCCATCGACGACCTCATGCTGGGCAAGATCATCAAGGAGGCAGGGCTGCGCCAGGAATGCCTCAGCGGCTACGATTTTGTCGCGGTGGAGTGGTACCCGTCCACCGGGGCCATGATTGAGGGTCTGATGAAGAACCTCTTCGCCCTGGCCAACTTCAACACCGCACTCGCCCTGGCTGGGGCCTTGGGCATCAGCCTGCTCACCATCCTGCCGCCATGGGGCGTCCTGCTCTGTCATGGCCCGGCCCGGATTTTTTTTGCTCTCACCGTTCTCCTGCGTCTCGTCTTTTTCAGCCAGGCGGCCCGTCATGGAGGTCTCTCGCCTAGGCTGGCACCGGCGTCCATGATCACCCCCTATGTCACGGTCTACACCATCCTCCGGGCCATATTTATCACCCTGAAGAACAAGGGCATCTCCTGGCGGGGCAGCCACTATTCTCTGGATGAGCTGCGCCGGAAGAATCGCTCCCTTTTCTAAACCGGCAGGGCTGGAGCAGACAGGGGAGCGGAAATGCGGGGATGGCTTGCGGAATTTGTCCGGCTGGCAGGGATGAGCGGGGGCTGCGATTTGTTACCGTATAATGATATTGTGCAGTTCGTTGATATCATTTTCCCCAATGGGAAAATGTGTTTTTAAGAGAGTGCCGATCTGGCTGATGGCCTGACAGAGCGCCTCGCATTGACGTTTTTCCTTGATTCCCAAGGTGATCAGGTCAATAATCTCCTGCCACTGTCCCGGAGCGATGTGGGCGTTGATCCCCGCATCAGCGAGCACCCAGACCTTACGTTCGAGCACGGAAATGAAGATGAGGATTCCGTTTTCATCCTTCGTTTTATAGAGCTTTTCGCTGAAAAAGCTG
>DCUN01000081.1:4828-23291 GCA_002327225.1 Desulfobulbaceae bacterium UBA2213 | reverse complement strand
GCCATATTCAGGTGGCGGAGATGGTGCTTGAGAAGGCAATTCGTCTGGTGGAGCATAAAAAAGATGTCGTGATTCTGCTCGACAGTATCACCCGGCTCGCTCGTGCCTATAATACCGTGACTCCCTCCAGCGGCAAGATCCTTTCCGGGGGTGTGGAGGCAAATGCCCTGCAGAAGCCAAAACGTTTTTTTGGGGCAGCCAGAAATATTGAAGAGGGTGGCAGTCTGACCATCATCGCCTCTGCCCTGGTTGAAACCGGCAGCCGGATGGATGAAGTTATTTTTGAAGAGTTTAAAGGGACAGGAAACATGGAGCTGGTCCTTGACCGGAAGATGGCGGAAAAGAGGATTTTTCCTGCCATTGATGTCAAGCGTTCCGGTACCCGTAAAGAGGAACTGTTGTTAGATCCGGACACCCTCAACCGCCTGTGGATTCTGCGTAAACTGCTCAGTTCCATGAATCCTGCTGATGGAGTAGAGTTCCTTCTGGACAGGATGAAACATAATAAGACCAATAAAGAATTTTTTGACTCCATGAACAGCTGATTTGTCTTGAGCCCTGGATGCTCAGTGATGATGGTTGGGGTGTTTGAGCCGTTGAAAAAAACATGGTCATTGAACGAAGCGGTGCAGATTGGGGAACGGTGATGAAGCAGATATACATGGTCATGTCCTGTTGTAATGTCCCTGAAATTTTTATTGAAATTCTCGTCTTGTTTGTTATAGTAATAAATTTGTTTATTTTGTGTGATGTGACGTTTTTCTGTGGTGTTCTTCTCTCTGAGAACGCTTGAGATCGTCGTTAAATATAACCTGAACAGTCTGTCAGGTCTGTCGAAGGAAGAGGAATTATGAAGAAAGATATCCATCCAGAATATTTTACAATAAAAGCGGCCTGTGCCTGTGGAAATGAAGTTGAACTCGGTTCAGTAAATCGTGAAATGAAGGTCGAGATTTGTGCTGCCTGTCATCCTTTTTTTACCGGGAAGCAGAAGGTGCTTGATACCGCAGGACGTATAGATAAGTTCAATAAACGCTATGCAAAGCATTTTGAAGGCAAGAAATCTTGATTTCAGCTGATTTCCAGGAGTCGTTGCGGAAGAGTTTTTTTATAGCCATTTCGTAATACTTCTTGAAGTCTTCTAGGTATCTCTGGTCCACAGCAATGATTGACATCGCTGTGGACTTTTTGTTTTCTCACGCATCATGCATTCAGTCTCTTGAATCCCATGTTTGATAAGTTTGACGATCTGCAAGAAAAGGTAGCGCACCTTGAGGGCAGACTTTCCGATCCCTCCCTGATGAATGATCAGAAGGCCTATCAGAAAGTAGCGAGAGAACATGCCCATCTGCTCAAGCTGTATACTCTTTATTCCCAGTATCAACAGATAGGTCTGGATATTGAGAATAACAAACAGCTTCTTCAGGGTGACGAAGATGAGGATATTCAGGAGTTGGCAAAGGCTGAGATCGAGGAGCTGAAGGAAAAAGAAAGCCTGTTGCTGAGTGATATTCGTCTGCTGCTGCTGCCTAAAGATCCCAATGATGAGCGTAATACGTTTCTGGAAATCCGTGCCGGAACCGGTGGAGATGAGGCGGCTCTTTTTGTCGGCGATCTTTATCGGATGTATTCCCGTTTCGCCGAGTCTCAAGGCTGGAAGATTGAGGTGATGGCTTCCAGTCCTCTGGGAACGGGTGGCTTTAAAGAGATTATTGCCCTGATCAGCGGTGAACAGGTCTACTCCAGGATGAAGTATGAGAGCGGTACGCATCGGGTGCAGCGTGTACCCGAGACCGAGACCCAGGGCCGTATTCATACCTCCGCAGTGACTGTTGCCATCTTGCCCGAGGCAGATGAGGTTGAGGTCGATATCAAGATGAATGAGTTGAAATTTGATGTCTTTCGTTCCTCCGGACCTGGCGGGCAGAGCGTCAATACAACTGATTCTGCAGTACGGATAACCCATCTGCCGACGGGGCTGGTAGTGATCTGTCAGGATGAGAAATCTCAGCATAAAAACAAGGCAAAGGCCTTGACGGTATTGCGGGCCAGGTTGTTTGATCAGGTACAGCAGGAGCATCATGATAAAATCTCCCAGGATCGAAAGAGTCAGGTAGGAAGCGGTGATCGCAGCGAACGCATTCGTACCTATAACTTCCCTCAGGGCCGATTGACGGATCATCGCATCAACCTGACCCTCTACCGGCTTGATTCGATCATGGATGGCAAGCTTGACGAGGTTATAGATCCTTTGATCAGCCATGATCAGGCCGAAAAGTTAAAAGAAATAGAGTAGCAGCTCCTCCACTCGGCACTTGCCTGCAGGTTTTTTTTTGCTTTATTTTATCTCTGCATAGCCCATTTTTATTTTGTTCATGCGTGTCATTGATCTTGTTCGTTCCGGTGTCAATCAGCTTGATTTGGCAGGAATAGAAAATCCCGCCCTTGAGGTTGAACGGCTTTTAGGATTCTGCCTTAATATGAACAGAGCAGGTCTCTTTCTAGCAGCTGAAGTTGAAGTGGATGAACGTCAGGAACAGGAATTTTTGACCCTTCTGGCTCGTCGTAGAGGGCATGAACCCACCTCGTATATCCTTGGCGAACAGGAGTTCTGGTCCCTTCCTTTTCTGGTGACCCCTGCTGTCCTTATCCCCAGGCCGGAAACAGAGTTTCTTCTGGAAAAAGTCCTTGCCGTAACCAGGCATGGTCAATGGCAACCTGGTCCTATCCTGGACCTTTGTTGCGGCAGTGGGGCTATTGGCATCATCCTGGCCCTCGAAATGAGACAGGCAGTGACGGCGGTTGATATTTCTGACCCAGCCTTACAGGTCGCCAGGCAGAATGCAATACGGCATCAGGTTGCTGATCGTCTTTCCCTGGTTCAGGCGGACCTGTTCAGCGCTTTTGCCCCCTGCCGCTATTTTTCACTGGTGGTCTCCAATCCTCCGTATGTGAGCGGTGAGGAGCTGCGGAATGGACTCCAGCCCGAGGTCGCGCATTTTGAACCGCACCTGGCGCTTGATGGAGGAGTTCGTGGTCTGGAGCTTATTGAACGGATACGAAAAACCTTGCCTCTGGTGTTGAGACCAGGGGGGGAGTTTTTTATGGAGATTGGTGCTGATCAGGGGCAGGAGGTCATGCAGCTGTTTAGCTGTGGTGATATTCACGATAAAACCTTCGAACGGCTGGAGATCCTGCAGGATTATAGTGGCCGGGACAGGGTCTTGCATGCCACAATGAAGACGCAGGGTGCTGTCTGAAAATAACTGTAACAGTGGAATATGCCGTGATCGGCATAAGGAGATAAATAACGTAATGGAAAAACTTATTATAGAAGGCGGAAGACCTTTATTCGGTACGGTGCGGATCAGTGGCGCCAAGAATGCGGCCCTGCCTCTGATTGCTGCAACCCTTCTGGCAGAAGGGGTTCATACCCTGACAAATGTTCCAGATCTGCGTGATACCAGAACGATTCTTCGTCTTCTGGAATCTCTGGGGATCACCTGGGAGAGGCAGGGGGCAACCCTGAGGATCGACTCGACCAATCTTACCTATTCCGAGGCCTCCTATGACCTGGTAAAGACCATGCGGGCCTCGGTTCTGGTCTTGGGGCCGCTCTTGGCCCGTCTGGGCAAGGCAAAGGTGTCCCTGCCCGGCGGCTGTGCCATTGGGGCAAGGCCCATTAATTTTCATATCAAAGGCTTTGAACTGTTAGGGGTGACCTGTCGGCTCGAGCAGGGCTATGTCGATGCCGAGATTGAGGGACGGATGCAGGGCTGTACTATTTGCTTTGATGTGCCATCTGTCACCGGCACCGAGAATCTGCTCATGGCGGCGGCCCTTGCTCAGGGAACAACAACCATTAAGAATGCGGCGCGGGAGCCTGAGATCGGCAATCTGGTTGACATGTTGACGGCCATGGGTGCTGAAATTGAAGGACGTGATACGGATAGTCTGACTATTCACGGAGTCGAGAGATTGTATGCCGCTGAATGTGAGATCATCCCTGATCGGATAGAGGCGGGTACCTATCTTATAGCGGTTGCCGCAACCGGTGGAGAGGTTACTGTGACCGATTGCAATCCAGCTCATCTTCCGGCCTTGCTTGACAAGTTACGGGCAGCAGGGATGGAGATCAAAGAGACGGAAACGACAATCACCCTCAATGCCACCGGGGGAAGACAAATCAAGAGCGTTGATATTACGACCATGCCTTATCCCGGCTACCCAACGGATCTGCAGGCTCAGTTTATGGCCTTGATGGCCTTGAGTGATGGGGCTTCTATGGTTCATGAAACGATCTTTGAAAACAGATTCATGCATGTGGCCGAGTTACATCGGATGGGGGCCGATATCTCTACAGATGGCCATGCCGCCGTTGTCAAAGGGGTGGGNNGGTCTGGCCGCAAAGGGGAGAACCGAGATATCCCGGATCTATCATCTTGAGCGCGGCTATGAGCAGCTTGTGGAGAAGATGAGTGGTCTTGGGGCTACGGTCTGGAAAGAAGAGGAATGAGTCCAGGATACCTGCAAATTTAGACTTTCAACAAAAAAAAGCCGCTCGTATGAGCGGCTTTTTTTATTGAAAGAAATACACTCTTCCAATATCCTGCACTTTCTAAGGTATAGCCGGTTTGTTATCGATTATCAGGTACTCAAATGTGTAAAAAAAAAGGACTTTTCATATGCTCGAACCACTGTTGATTTCCACGACCTTTGAGAGTCGTGCTGATGCTGAAAAGATGGCCGCCGCACTCCTTGATAAACGGCTTGTAGCCTGTGCCCAGATAGCAGGCCCTGTCAGCAGTTCCTACTGGTGGCAGGGGGAGATCGTCTTTTCCGAGGAATATCTCCTGGTGATGAAGAGTGATGCATCCCTCTATAAGGAGTTGGAACAGTTTGTTCAGAAATCACATCCCTATGACACGCCTGAGATTATTGCTACGGTCATTACCCATCTGAGTGAGGACTACAGACAATGGCTGGAAAAGGAGTTACGAATATGAACGAAAACAAAGCTGAAGGGTCTGGTTACAGGAGAAAAAAGATGGGTGAATATCAGTGCCATTGCTGCAAGGAAAAAAAACCCTATTGCTTGAGTTGCCCCTGTGGCTTTATGATATGTGAGGCCTGTTTTCAGGAGAATTTATGGGGGATCAGTAACGGACCAACCTGGATTTGCCCCGACTGTGAGCGTATCCGCATGACGTGAGATCATTTCTTATGGCATGATACAGCCTTTAACGGATCAGGTTTATACCGATTTCTTCTGATTTCAGAGTTAATTCCTGTAAGTGGGATCGTTGAATTGTTGCCACAAGGGATTCGATACTGGCGACCAGTGCCCTGGTTGTCAGTTCAAACTGTATACCGCATCGGAATTCAGTTCCATTTTTGCCACGTATTTTAGAGACGTGGCGAACAATACCGTTGACCCTGGCATGTAAAAGATCATCGAGGACAAGTTGTAAGCTCCGGGATTCTCCAATACGGAAGTGTTGCTGTTCGTTCTTCTGAATTAAAAAAGACATGCCGGCAGCGCTGATTTCAACGGCTTTGCAATACATATCAAGCATTGTCGTTGTTTCAGGAACGATTACCAGAAGATTAAGAGTGGTTGGAACCTTGGCCCTGAAGGCCCGCATCTCCGGGACCATCCTGCAGATCGTGGGAAATGAGAGGCGTAGAACAGGCAACTCCCGCACCAGAATCATCTCCTCACAAAAGGTTCCCAGCTCAAGGGCATATTTGTTGGTAAAAAGGCGCAGAACCACCTTCTGACTGTTGCGGATATAAATGTTACCCATGCCAGGTTCCAGCGGCAGCGAAATAAGACGGGTCATCTCTTGTAAATAATCCCCGCTTTTGTAGTCAGGTTCCTTCAGGACTATCTCGCCATCTTCTTCCACTTCCTCAAGCTCTGGGGGATGATCATGGATTCGGCTGAAATAGACTCTGGGGATTCCATTCAGTTCTACTTCCACTATCTTGTCGTCAAAAAAAGCTGTTTGAAGATAGGGGAGGATCTCTTTGTCCTGGATGAGAATCTCTCCTCCTTCCAGGCCTTCTTCTACTGATTGCAAGGTGTAGTCAGGGGAGTTCGGGAAAAAAAAAGTAAGTTTGTTCAGAATATTCTGCAGAGATGCTTTTTCCTGTTCATTGTTATTCATGTTTTGTGTTCTTTAAAGCAATTCAATGTTTATTGGATTCCTGTTTATGCCTTAAGCATGGATGTGCATATGGAGAAAATGAGCGGAGCTGGGAAACTCGTGTGAGTTTGTCCAGTTCCGCTTTCTTGTCTACACTTTTTTTTATTTTATTTCAATCTGGGCGACCTTTTTTTCAGATTCTTTTGATTTTGGAAGGGTCAGGGTCAGGGTTCCATCTTTGAAATTTGCCTCGATTTTGTCACTCCGCACCTCCACCGGCAATCTCAGAGCCCGATAAAAAGAACCACTTCGGCGCTCAATGGTGTGATAATGTTTATCTTTTTTCTCCTTCACCTCTTTTTTCTCACCCTGGATGGTCAGCAGGTCGCCGTCGAGAGAGACCTTGATGTCCTTTTTTTCCATGCCCGGGAGATCCGCCACCACCTCCAGGGCCTTGTCCGTTTCACTGACGTCAAGGCGGGGGCTCCATGCAAGATTGACATCTGCCTGCAGGTTATGGAAGGGGAAATCGTACCACATCTTCTTCAGCATATCATCCATCTCTGAGAAAACACCGGGCACTTCACTGCGACGCTTGGATGGTAATAAATCAAACATTGTATTGTCCTCCTGATAAAGATGAATAATATAAGGTGATTACCAGAGGTCGTCACCCTGCTTGTGAAGCAGCAATCAATGGTTCATTGTCAATATTGTCGGAAATATATACTCAGACGGATTTTCTTTTTTTTAAGCGGACTCCTTCATATTCACTATGTAGGACGCATAGCTGAATGGTTTGTGAACTCTTATGGAGTTGGTCTGGGTCGGAAGAGATCAGGGACTCGTCAGACAATCATCACGCCAGCAGCAGTCCATCTGGAGACAGGAACCGGATGTGTCTTGCTGAAAACAGGGAGTGTTGCCTTCTTTCAACTGAATGGCCCAGATCAGTTCGGTTTTTTTCATCTTGCCAGCCTTGATCCCCATTGCCGTTGCCATCTTCTTGATTTCCTGGACTTTCATCGAACTTTCTCCTTTTTTCATAGAATGAGGACGTGATAATGTAACACAAGAGTGAACCTGTCTCACCAATCATGAACTATGCTCTTAATGAATCCTATGGGGGAAAATAAGAGAAGTCAAAGGAAAAAGCCCCCCCCTGAAAAATCCCTTTACTTGGCGAAACAGGGAGAGAAAATCAAGGTTTATGAAGATGACAGTCCTGTCATCTTCAGGTCATGGATAGGATAAAGAGCAGGAAGAAAGTGGGGAGATTTAAAAGGATTTCTTCCGTTGGTCGAAATGACATTCCTGTGTTTTTATAACTTCCGCAAGAGGTTCATCTTGCAGAATATTTCGTCATTGTTGTCCTGCCGTTGCTGAGGTCTTTTGCTCCTGCTGATCTTCCTCTTCCTTCTTGGCCAGTTGACCGCAGGCGGCTGAGATGTCCGTGCCCCGACTGTTCCTGATAAAGACCGAATAGTTGGCATCCATGAGGATCTTCTGGAAAGAGAGGATCTGGCGCATGGGAGTGCTTTGATAGGGGATTCCCGGTGATTCGTTGTAGGGAAGAAGATTGATCTTGCAGGGGATATCCCGTAATTTCCTGGCAAGTTCATGGGCGGCGGCGTCAGAATCATTGATCCCCTTGAGCAGGATATATTCAAACATGATCCGTTTTCGTTTGGGCATGGGAAAATCGCGGCAGGCGGCGAGCAGTTCGTCGAGCGGATAGCGCTCATTAATCGGCATGAGTCGGCTGCGGGTGACGTCATCAATGGCATGGAGCGAGATGGCCAGATTGGCGTCGGAGTTTGCGCCTAGTTGGTGCATCTTGGGGACAATGCCGCAGGTGGAGACCGTGATCCTTCGGTTGGTGAGATCCAGCCCCCGTTGTTCGGTGAGGATGGAGAGGGCCTTGAGGAGATTCTCCAGATTGTTCAGCGGCTCACCCATGCCCATGAAGACTACATTGGTGACCTTGTCCGGACCGATGCGCTCTGCTTGCGGCTGGGCCCGCAGAAAATCATCTGCCGCGCAGACCTGATTTACGATCTCGGAGGGCTTAAGATTACGGATAAAGCCCATGGTGGCCGTGAGACAGAAAGAACAGTTCATGGCGCAGCCAACCTGGGAGGAGACGCAGAGAGTGTTGCGGTCCGGTTCCGGG
Source organism: Desulfobulbaceae bacterium UBA2213 (assembly GCA_002327225.1). Taxonomy (GTDB): domain Bacteria; phylum Desulfobacterota; class Desulfobulbia; order Desulfobulbales; family Desulfocapsaceae; genus UBA2270. The sequence continues at coordinate 14,969 of DCUN01000081.1, read as the reverse complement.
ATAAGGACTGTTTCGATCATTCGCCCGTCATCGAGGGTGAAACCGAACTTGACGCAGCCATCGGTGGAGCGCTCGAGGATAGGATCTTCAAAGCGGGAGATACGGGCGTGTTCTGTCAGAATCTTCCGGAATTCCTTGGCCAGATCCGTCATCTCGGAAAATTGCGAGATCCCGGGACGGTACAGCCAGGACATGATCTGCCGGCCACGGAATGCAGGCTGCCCCAAGGACTCCACGTAGGCTACTATTTCATCCTGGGTCAGATTGCGCAGGTCGGTATTGTTCTTCATTCTCTTCTTGGCTATAAAGCTCTGTAAGATTCGGGGATTAGGGAGATTTTACCACCCATGGCCTGATCAATGGTGGCGAGGATGGCAACCTTGTCACGGCCTAATCGCCCGGAGATGGGTAAATAGTTTGAGGCATGATTGGCCATGAACTGCACCTTGTCGCAGGTTATAAAGGTAACCATCTCTTGCAGTTCTTTCAATATGGAGAGGGCGTCAGGAAGCAGAAAAGTACCGTCTTCCACCTGATCGCCCAGTATGGTTCCGGCAAGGGGCATAAGGGTCAGGGCTGCGATTTGGCGCGGCACCATCTCTGATACGACCCTTCCGGTCTGGCGCGCATGCTGCAGGCTTAGTTTCCTGCCGCCAAGGCCGAGCAGTACGGTCACTGACAGAAAGATACCGGCTTGTGCCACCTTCCGGGCAGCGCTGATCATGGAGGCCGCGGTTTCGCCTTTTCTGACCCGGGTGAGGACAACATCATCGCCGCTTTCCAGTCCCATGTAGATGCGATCCAGTCCCAATTCCTTCAGCTCCCGCAGTTGTTCCAGGCTTTTTGAACGGATGGCCTTGGCGTTGCCGTACAGGGAGATGCGCCGTACCTGGGGGAGCCGGGTCCGGATCTGGTGAAACAGGGCGGTCAGCCGCTTCTGAGAGAGGATAAGGGCGTCTCCATCCGCCAGAAAGACCTTGCGCTGACGGGTGCAGTAACGGGCGGCAAAAGAGATATTCTCGGCAATTTCTTCATCCGAGCGAATACGGAACTGCTTATCTTTGTAAGCACCACAGAAGGTACAATGATTATGGGAACAGCCAACCGTCACCTGGAGAATGATTGAATCAGCCTCGCTGGGCGGGCGGATGATATTTCCATCGTAGTTCATGATGGTGTCGCCAAAAGGCCCAAATACTTCGTTGCTCTGCATCCTTCGTCACTACGGCGTACCCAAAAGTACGCCTCGTTCCTCAGTCTTGGTGCGCCTCGTCTTTGGGCCTTTTGACTTAGCCATTCCCTTGATGATTGTTCAGGCTGGATTATTTTTCTCAAACTCCTGCATGAATTCCACAAGCTTTACCACCCCTTCACGGGGAAAGGCATTATAGATGGAGGCACGGCAGCCACCGATGGAGCGGTGTCCTTTCAGCCCGTTCAGGCCGACCTTGGTCGCCTCGCCAATAAACTGTGCCTCAAGTTCCGGGGACGGCAGGTTAAAGGAGATATTCATCAGTGAGCGGGAGGCAGGTTCGGCATGACCGCGATAGTAATCCGTGGCATCGATGGCCGCATAGAGCAGGGCCGCTTTCTCCTGATTTCTCTTTTCCATGGCTACGACTCCGCCCTGTTTCTTCAGCCATTTCAAGACCTCGCCGACCACATAGATGGAAAAGCAGGGCGGGGTGTTGAACATGGAATCATTATCGGCGTGGGTCTTGTAGCAGAGCATGGTCGGAATTTTCTCAGGAGTGCGGTCAAGTAGATCGTCCCTGATGATCACTACGGTCACACCGGCAGGTCCCATATTCTTCTGGGCTCCGGCAAAGATCAGGCCGAATTTGCTGACATCCAGCCTGCGGGAGAGGATGTCAGAGGACATGTCACAGACCAGCATCTTGTCGGTGGTGGGGAAGGTGGGGAACTGGGTGCCGTAGATGGTGTTGTTGGAGACCAGGTATAGATATTCAGAGTCTTCCGGGACAGAATATTCATCCTCGGTGGGCACCCGGTTGAATTTCTGTTCTTCGCTGGAATAGGCGACATTGATTTCGCCAAACAGTCTTGCCTCCTTGATGGCCTTTTTTGACCAGACCCCGGTGTTCAGATAGGTGGCTTTTTTCCCGGCACCAAGCAGATTCATGGGGATCATGAAAAACTGGCTGGAAGCGCCGCCCTGAAGAAAAAGNNAACTCTTTGGAACGATGGCTCATCTCAATAAGCCCCATGCCTGTATCCTGAAAATTGACCACATCTTTGGCGGCCTGCTCAAGGACTTCATAGGGCAGGGTTCCCGGCCCGGCACTAAAGTTGTAAATGCGATTGGGCATTGCTGATATCTCCTTTGAATAATGAGTAATAAGTATTTTTTTAAGTTAATAACTGGAAGGACTGTTTCTGATTTATTTTAATTTCAGACAAGATACCTCTTTATAAAAAAACAAGGAATAGAGAAGAGTAAAGAGGCAATAGAAAATTCAAAAAAGATGAACGGCCTGTGTTTTGTCACCTGATTCCTGCTTGTCGCAGGGCCTCATAAAGAACAATACCTGCGGTCATGGCCAGATTCAGGCTGCGAATATTAGGGTTTGACATGGGCAGGGTATAACACCGTTCATGATAGAGTTGCAGTGTTTCCTCCGGCAGTCCTTTTGTTTCTTTGCCAAAGATAAGAAAATCCCCTGGATGAAAGCGGGCCTCGGTGTATGACGTTTTGACCTTGGTTGTAAAGAAAAAAAGCCTGGTCTCCGCCTGCTCGGCCAGGAACTGCTCAAAGGTGTCCCAGTATTTGATGTTAACAAATTGCCAGTAGTCAAGGCCGGCTCTCTTTAAATACTTGTCGTCTGTTGAAAAACCAAGAGGTCTGACCAGGTGCAGAACGGTATCAGTTGCGCCGCACAAGCGGGCGATAGAACCGGTGTTTTGAGGAATCTCCGGTTCAACAAGCACAATATTCAGAGGAAGTTGTTTGTTCATGGTCAGTCAGTGGATGTTGTTAAGGTCGAGACCTTTGATCTGTTACCTGAATCTGACGATGAAGGATAACATCACGAAACCCTGAACTTAGTGCGAAAATGACTCTTGTCAAGAAAAAGCTCATTTTTCAGTCTTCAGCAGGAAGGTATCTGCCAGCGGGAGCAGCTTGCTGGAAAGCCAGTATGCAAGAGCTGTATAGACCATAATCTTTGCCTGGCAGGGAAGAGAACAGGCAGGGAAATATGATTTGACATATTCCTAAATATAATATGAAATAAGATTCAATGTTTAGGCGATTTGTTAAGTGAGGGCCTGTCCACAAATACCATGAAAAACGTGCATCTTTTATTGAGAAAGAGTGTCAAGCCTGCAATCTGAAAAAAGGAGAGAGGAATGTGCGCACTGTCTTGGCGGTTCACAGGTGTTTTCTGGGTGTTATTTGCTCTTTTTTTCATGAATGTTCCCAGGCCTTGTCAGGCAGAGGAGAAGCCTGGTTCAGATGTCATCAGATTCGGGGTCTTTCCCAGTACATCTCCTAAAACTATTGTCGAGACGTATGGCCCTCTGGCCGCTCTTCTTGAAAGAAAACTTGGTAGAAAAATAACACTTTTGTCGGCACCGGATGATAAGATCTTTCTGGAAAAGGCCAGAAACGGGGACTATGATCTCCTGCTTTCCTCTTGTACGTTATATTTTAAATTGCGCCCCGCTGGATATAAGGTGATCGCCAAAGGGGATTCCTTTTTTTATGGCGGGGCCGTTGTCCGCCAGGACAGTGAAATTAAGACCCTTGAACAGCTTAAAGGGAAGAGGGTGGCCGCCATTGGCGACTATTCCTATGCCGGTTACCACTTTATCCTCTCCCAGCTTGCAGAAAAGGGGCTCAATCCAGGCGAGGACGTAGCGTTCCAGTTTCTCGGCAAAACGGACACCATTCTGTATGGGGTCATCAACAGAAAGTTCGCTGCCGGTCTGCTCAGGCTTGACGCCCTTGATCATCCCGCCTTTGCCGGAATTCGGGATCAGGTCAGGGTCATTGCCCGTTCACCTGAGATTCCCCACCATCCATTTATTGTGAAAAACAGCATGGATACATCTACCATCGCCGCCATTCAAGAGGCGCTCACCGCTCTTTCTCCGGACAGACCAGAGGAGCTTGGGATCCTGAACAACATGCAGGTAAAAAAAATCGTTGTTGCCACGGATGTTGATTATGCTGGTTTTTATGAACAGATTAAAGACACAGATTATTTCAGGAAACCATGATTGCTTTCCGTTTGCGTACCCATCTCATTGCCTGCTGCACCCTGATCCCTCTGTTGCTGACTGCGGCGATTATTGCTTTCTATAGCAGCCGTTTTAAGAGTTTCGCCATTGATCATCTTGTCTTCCATGGCCAGGCTAACACCGTGAACATTGCCTTTTCGGTGGCCGACGATCTGATCACGGAAAATTATGCCCCTTTACAGCAGTTTGTTCAGGACTTTACTTCCATGGGCGAGGTGGAGGCGATCCAGATCAGTGATAATCATGGGGTCATTCTGGCCGCCTCTGAGGTGAAGCTTCTTGGCTCCCTTATGGAGAAAGAGGTTGGCGGCAAGTGTGGTATCAATGACAGGGGTATCAGCGTTTGTTTTGATACCGACCAGACCCATGTTATTGTCACCGCGCCCATTGTTGCTGGCAAGACTGAACTTGGCAAAACACGGGTCTTTCTCTCCATGCGGGACATTTTGTCCCATCTGCGGGAGATCCAGAGAAATGGGGTGATCGTTGGTTTGTGTTTCTGGCTGCTTGCCGTTGCTATCGGCTATTTTCTGGCAGGATATCTGACCGCTCCGGTTCAGAGGTTCATGGCTGCCGCTGACAGCATCAGCCGGGGGAATTTTCACGTGCCAATCCCCCAGGTCCGGTGGGTGCTGGAACTGGACAGGCTTGGCCATGCCCTGAAGGTAATGGCCAGCGCCATTGCCGCTCGTGAACTGGAGCTGCTGAACTCTGAGAGAAAATTCCGGCTTCTGTTTGAACGGGCCATCGAAGGCATCTTTGTGGCCGATGGAAAAGGACAGCTGCTGGATGTCAACCCTGCCTTTATCACAATACTCAGCGCTGCCTCCAGAGAGATACTGCTTAACCAGAACCTGTTTGCCAATGTCTTTGAAAATGAAGAGACCTTCGTCCAGTTTGAGGAGCAGATAGCGAAAAGTGGATTTGTTAAGGATTATGAGCTGTCCCTGATAAAAAACGACAGTTCTCCGGTTATCGTCTCTCTGACCTGTCACGCGATCAAGGGAGAGGATGGCGGCATTGTCAAGTATGAAGGGCTTGTCAGGGATATCAGCGCCCAGAAAAAGGCGGAAAAGGAAATTGTCCGCATGCGCAATTACCTCAATAATATCATAGATTCCATGCCTTCCATGCTGGTTGCGCTCGACGCGTATTCCATGGTTACCCAGTGGAATAGTGCGGCCTGCAGGCTTACCGGTATTGCGTCTCGCGACGCGATTGGCAGAAAGATTTATGATATTGCCCCGTTTTTCAGTAAATATTCACAGCAGGTTGATACCATAACCTATCAACACAGTCCGGTAACGCTCCATCGGGAACAGGTGCGGCAGGATGACGAGCATTTTTACAACGTGACTTTTTTTCCCCTGATTGCCAATGGGGTGAATGGGCTTGCCATTCGTCTTGATGACATCACCGAACTTGAGATCAAGGAGCAGCAATTGCGTCAGGCCCAGAAGATGGAGTCTGTCGGCACCCTGGCGGGAGGGCTGGCCCATGATTTCAACAATGTCCTGGCGGCGATTCTGGGAAATCTATCGTTACTCCAGTACCGGCTTCGCACTCCTCAGGCCCTTCCTGTTCCAGAGATTTTTAAATATCTGGAACGCATGGAATCAGCAGGACAGCGGGCAGTCGATATGGTGCGGCAGTTGCTCACCCTGTCCCGCCGCCGCCAGATTGATCTGGTGCCGGTTGATCTGAATCTCTCGGTGAAGCATGTGCGGAAACTTGGAGAAAACACCTTTGACAAATCGGTGCAGGTGGTCGTGCATCCGGCAGAGTGCCCGGCCTATGTGCTGGCCGATGCCACGGAAATAGAACAGGTGCTTCTTAACCTCTGCATTAATGGTATTCACGCCATGACGATCATGCGGGGAGATGGCGCCTGGGGCGGCACCTTGACCATTGGTGTTGACAAGGTTGAGGTTGATCAGCTTTTTCAGCTAAGACATCCTGAAGCCACGGCCAGCGCCTATTGGAAGGTGTCGGTCAGCGATACCGGAATTGGCATGGAGGCCAGGACGGCTGCCAGAATCTTTGATCCTTTTTTTACCACCAAGGAACAGGGGAAGGGCACCGGCCTTGGTTTGGCCATGGTCTCTAATATCGTCACGCAACAGCAGGGATTTCTTGATGTCTATTCGGAGCCAGGGTATGGCTCCACCTTTAGTGTCTATCTGCCTTTACTGCAGCGTGACGGTGTGGTGGATGTTGCTCCTGTTGGTGACACCTTGGCCGTCTGCCGTGAAGGGGGGCTTGTTCTGGTGGTGGATGATGATGCAAATGTCAGGGGTATGGCGGAAAATATCCTGGAGACCGTGGGATATACGGTGATGAAAGCGGAAAATGGCAAGGAGGGAGTGGAGAAGTATCAGCAGCATCAGGCCGGCATCAAGGCGGTTCTGCTCGATATGGCCATGCCGGTCATGTCGGGCCGGGAGGCCTTTATTGAGATGAAGAAGATCAATCCTGAGGTGAAGGTACTGCTTGTTTCCGGATTCTGGCAGGATGACAGGATAGAGGAAATTCTGGGGCTTGGGGTCAATGATTTCCTGCAAAAACCATACACCATGACCAGCTTGGCCCTGGCCCTGAAGAACGTTATTGAATCATGAGATTTTTTGCAAAACCCCTTTGACAAGCTCACTCCAGGGATGGATGAAAACAGGCCTACTTATTCAATGGCAAGATTCGCCAGGTGGGCTGGCTCCCACAATTCTAGGGATAACGCCAGCCGCCGTAGGAGCCAGCCCCTGCAGGCGATACTGGACTGGCCATGAAGCTATGTCATCGGGTTAAAACCCGACCTGCTTCAGTATGGTGGATAGTTAGGAGCCGTTACGAAATAACATGGCCATTTATATCGATTTCGTTACGGATCCTTATGCCGCTCCGGATTTTAAGACGGCCATGTTATTTTTTTACAGCGGCTTACGTGATTTTTATGAAACATTCGGGTTAACTTTTACCTGTTTTTTTCCAAAACCATTTTTCGATCTCAATAATCACAAAGACCACCAACCCTGCCGCCGCAGTCCGGCCCCAGACGCCAAGATCAATGGGCGCGCTCTGGAACAACCGGTTCATCACCGGCAGATAGGTATAGGCAACCTGCAGCAGGATCATGGTGACAGCGCCGGCAAGTACCCAGGGGTTTGAAAAAAAGCCGAGCCGGAAAATTGATTTTTCCAAGGAGCGGCAGTTGAACAGGTAGAACAGCTCGACCATGACAAAGGCATTGACAGCTGCGGTGCGTGCCTCGGCAAGAGTGGCGCCGACCGACAGTTCCCAGGAAAAGAGCCCGAAGGCCGCAGCCAGCATCAGCAGGCTCACCAGGGTGATCCGGAAGATAATAGTGTTGGTAAGGATCGGCGCATTGGGCTGCCTGGGCGGCCGCAGCATGATGCCTGGCTCCTTGGGTTCAAAGGCCAGGGCCAGGCCGAGAAACCCGGCGGTAGTCATGTTGATCCACAGGATCTGTACCGGCAGGATGGGCAGGGTGACGCCAAGAAAAATGGCGGTAAGGATGACCAACCCTTCACCAAGATTGGTGGGCAGGGTCCAGGCAATAAACTTGGTCAGGTTGTCGAAGACGCCCCGCCCCTCTTCTACCGCCGCCTCGATGGAGCTGAAATTGTCATCGGTGAGGATCATGTCCGCTGCTTCCTTGGCCACCTCGGTGCCGGTAATGCCCATCGCCACACCGATATCTGCCCGTTTCAGGGCCGGGGCATCGTTTACCCCGTCGCCGGTCATGGCCACGACATGCCCCCTGACCTGAAGGGCCTCCACCAGACGGAGCTTCTGCTCCGGGGTCGCCCTGGCAAAGACCACGGTGTCTTCGGCCCGGTCAATGAATTCGCTGTCGGATAATTTTTCAAGCTCCGCGCCGGTGAGCACAGGGACGATATGGGCCGAGCCCAGATTGTAGAGCCCGACCTTCCTGGCAATGGCCGCCGCTGTCACAGGATGATCCCCAGTGATCATCTTGACCCGAATACCGGCGGCCTGGCAGATCTTGACCGCGGCAACCGCTTCCGGCCGCGGCGGGTCGATCATCCCCTGCAGGCCGAGAAAGACCAGCCCCGTGGTCAGATCACCATGGTGGATGGAGGCTGTTTTCGGCTCCATCTCCTTGCGGGCCATGGCCAGCACCCGCAGCCCCTTGGCGGCCATGGACTCCACCGCAGCCTGGATCTCGACAACGACCAGGGGAACCGGGTTGCCCAGCGCGTCAAGCTGGCTTGTGCATCTGGCCAGAAGAGCCTCTACCGCGCCCTTGAGGTAGACCAGCCTGGGTGCGCCAAGGCCACTATCGTGCAGGCTGGCCATATACTGGTGTTCCGATTCAAAGGGCACCGTGTCCAGACGGGCACTTGCGGCCAGCGTTTCCTGGCCGAGTCCGCCCTTGCGGGCCGAGGTCAGCAGCGCCCCCTCGGTGGGGTCGCCATGCACCTGCCAGAGCCCGTCCTCTTCGCCAAGCCGGCTGTCGTTACAGAGAAGCCCGGCCCGCAGGCATTCCAGCAGGGCCGGCGAGGTGGTGGTTCCGGAGGCCGCCGCCGGCCCGTCAATCCTGCCCTGCATGGGATTGTAGCCGGTGCCGCTCACCGTGTACACCAGGCCGCCGACCACGATCTCCTGCACGGTCATCTGGTTTTCGGTGAGGGTGCCGGTTTTGTCGGTACAGATTACCGTGGTGGAGCCGAGTGTCTCCACAGCCGGCAGCTTGCGGATGATGGCCCGTTTTTGGGCCATGCGCGAAACTCCGATGGCCAGGGTGATGGTAACTGCGGCGGGCAACCCTTCGGGAATGGCGCCGACCGCCAGGGCTACCGCCGCCATGAACACCTCGAAAAAGGTCTGGCCCCGCAGAAGTCCGACAGCAATGGTCAGCCCGGCCAGACCGAGGATCACGTAGAGCAGAACGTTGCTGAACTCGCTGATCTTGCGGGTGAGCGGAGTGGCCAGCGCCTCGGCCGCCGAGATCAGCTGGGAGATGCGCCCCACCTCGGTTGCATCCCCGGTGGCCGTGACAATGCCCCAGCCCTGACCGTAGGTGACCAGGGTCGAGGCATAGGCCATGTTCCGCCGGTCGGCCAGAACTGTGTCGCGGCCATGGAGCCCATGGTCCTTGGCCACGGGCGCCGACTCGCCGGTAAGGGCGGCTTCGGCGATCTGCAGGTCACGCACCTGAAACAGCCGCATATCCGCAGGAACCTTGTCGCCGCTTTGCAGGAAAACGATGTCGCCCACCACCAGTTCCGTGGCCGGTATGCGCCGTTTCTCCCCCTGCCGCAGGACCGTGGCCTCGGTGGTCATGGTCCGGGCCAGGGCTGCCAGGGCATTGACCGCCTTGGCCTCCTGGAGGTAGCCGATAACAGCGTTGACCAGCACCACCCCGAAGATGACCCCGGAATCCACCCACTCCCCAAGAACTGCGGTGACCAGGCCGGAAACGATGAGGATATAGATCAGGGGCTGATGGAACTGGAGCAGAAACCGGATCAACGGCCCCTGTCCTTTCTGGGCAGTGATGGCATTGGGGCCGAACGCTTCCAGCCGGTGCTCGACCTCGAACCGGTCAAGCCCCCGCTCCCGGTCCGACTCCAGCAGCTCCGCAACTTCGTCGATGGGCAGGTGGTGCCAGTGGCGGGCGATCAAATTCACATCTTCCATGGTCTCTCCTCTCTATTGCTACGGTCGGGTCCGATATCCCGGCCGGCCTGATTTGTTTCCCCGCATATAAGATACCGCAGGAAAATAGTTTGAACAATTAGAAAATATGATTATAACAGTTCGAAATAAACGAATCGGAGACCCCCTTGGAATGGCTCAACTACCACCATCTTTTCTACTTCTGGACCGTGATGCGCGA
>DCUN01000081.1:3501-4756 GCA_002327225.1 Desulfobulbaceae bacterium UBA2213 | reverse complement strand
TGGTGTTCCGCTATGCCGATGAGATCTTTTCCCTGGGCAGAGAGATGATGGACACCATCCGGGGCAGACCCACGGCAGGCCCCCTGTCTCTCAAGGCCGGGGTGGTGGACGTGCTGCCCAAGCTCATTGTCCGCCGGCTGCTGGAACCGGCCCTGCAACTGCCGGAGCGCGTGAAGCTGGTCTGCCTGGAAGATAAGGAGGACGCCCTGCTGGCCGAACTGGCCATGCACTCCCTGGATGTGGTGCTGAGCGATGCGCCGCTGCGGGCGGGCTTGAGCGTCAAGGCCTACAGCCATCTGCTCGGCGAGTGCGGCATCACCTTTTTCGCGGTGGAAACGCTGGCCGGACCGCTGCGGGGGAAATTCCCCCTCTCGCTCCACGAGGCGCCCATGCTGCTGCCCATGGAGATGACCGCACTCCGGGGCGGGCTGGAGCGGTGGTTTGCCTCCCTCTCCATCCGGCCGGCCATTGCCGGAGAGTTCGACGACAACGCCCTGCTCAATGTCTTCGGCCAGGAGGGCGACGGCATCTTTGTGGCGCCCACGGTCATTGAACCCGAGGTGCTGCGCCAGCACAAGGTGCAGGTAGTCGGCCGGACCCAGGCGGTCAAGGAGCGCTACTACGCCATATCGGTGGAGCGGATCATCAAGCATCCGGCCGTGGCCGCCATCCTGGAGGCGGCCCGCCACAACCTGTTCATGACGAAATAAGCAGCTTCCCGAACTGAGCCAGACACTTGCTCCGCTTGAGCTGCCGGGCCAGGGGCGCCACCTCGGGATCGTGGACATGGCAGAGCACCTCCTTCATCTTGCAGAGGATCTGGTGCTCGCCGCAGAACAGCGACTGGTAGCGGCCCAGCAGCGCTTGCAGATAGTCGCGCAGCTCGGCAACCTTGGCGGCAGGAGTCGATTCCTCCGGATATCTTCCCCGCAACCGCTCAAACAACAGGGGATCGGCAATGGCGCCCCTGCCCAGCATCAGCCCGGCGGCCCCGGTTTCGGCCAGAACCCGCCGGCCAATGGCCGCGGTGAAGATGTCCCCGTTGGCGATGACCGGCAAGGTGGTCTGGTGCACCACCTCCCCGGTGATTCCGTGGTCCGCCGGGCCGGTGTACATNNTACATCTGTTTCACGGTGCGTGGATGGACCACGAGAAAATCGATGCCGCTGTCGGCAAAAATGGTGAGCAGGGAAAAGATCTGGGCCGGGTCGTCAAAGCCGGAGCGCACCTTGACGGAAAAACTGCCCCGGATCTC
>DCUN01000081.1:0-3494 GCA_002327225.1 Desulfobulbaceae bacterium UBA2213 | reverse complement strand
TTGATGTTGAGGTGTTCGGCCCCCAGCTCCTGCACGGTATTGGCCGCGGCAAGCAACGCCTCGGTGTCGGTGCCGATGAGCTGCACCACCAGCGGCACCCCGCCGGCCGCGCTGACCACTTCCTGCCGGTCGTTGGCAGTGATATTCTTCTTGGTGCTGGCCTTGACCCGGACAAATTCGGTAAAAACCACATCAGGGCGGACCCGCTCAATGAACAAAGCGCGCAGGGCACGGTTGGTCAACCCCTGCATCGGGGCCAGCATCAGGGGCAGGCTTCCCTCCGCCCACGGCAGTTTGGTATTGGCATGCATCTCGCCCATCAACATTCATCCTCACAGTATACAGTTCAATGCTTGCCGGTGCATACCCTGTCCGGCGCCTGGCCGTCAAGGGAAGCCGTGCCTGGAAAAGGAGGGAGAAATAAAAAACAGCCCGCATTCTGCGCCGCCGTCATAAAAATACTTGCGCGTCCCCTGATGCGCCACGCATAATAGCCGCAGGTTGGAGGCGGGTTTACAATCATCCTTCCTGCCTCACTCTTTCACTACACACAAGGAGCTCCCATGACCACATTTATGGATCGGATGATTCGCGCGGCGAAATTGGATATCCACCTCTATGAAGAGGTCGAGGCGGACAAAGGCACCATGCGCCAGGCCATGGCGGTGGTGGTGCTTTCCAGCCTCGCCGCAGGGATCGGCAGTATATCCAATCTGGGGATCGCCGGGATTTTGCTCGGGACGGTGGGCGCCCTTGGCGGATGGTATGTCTGGGCCTATCTCGCCTATTTCATCGGCACCAAATTCCTGCCGGAACCGCAAACCGAAGCCGATCTTGGCCAGTTGCTGCGCACCACGGGCTTTTCCAGCTCCCCCGGCCTGATCCGGATATTGGGGCTCATCCCGGGACTGGGCACGGTGGTTTTCGTCGGGGCTTCCGTCTGGATGCTGGTGGCCATGGTAATCGCGGTCCGGCAGGCCCTTGACTACACCGCCACCTGGCGGGCCGTGGCAGTGTGCGCCATCGGCTGGATCATCCAGACCCTGATCCTGGTGCTGCTGTTTTCCTTGCTGGGCGGCCCCCCGGCCCTCTGATGCCGGGCCGGGGAAACAAACACCCCGGACAGCGCGAAAATTCATCCAGCCACAGGGGCTTGCGCCAGGAAGCCCCTGTTTCAACACGGAACCAAAAAACCATGACCCCACCGGCCAAAAACGACACCCAAAACCGGCTACTGCCCGAGGCCCAGCGGGCACAGGAACAGCGGACGCAGACCTACCGGGAAAAAGCGCTCAAGATCTATCCCTGGATCTGCGGCCGGTGCGGCCGGGAATTCAGCGGCAAAAAATTGAGCGAACTCACGGTCCACCACAAGGACCACAACCACGAAAACAACCCGCCGGACGGCAGCAACTGGGAGCTGCTGTGCATCTACTGCCATGACAACGAGCATGACCGCCAGAGCGTTGCCGACGCCTATGGCGCACTGAAACCGGGGGGGAAACAGGAAGCGATCGCCACCTCAAACCCCTTTGCCGCCCTCGGCGCCTTGCTGAAGGAAAAAAAGTAGACCGCCACCCCGCTGCTAACCCTCGGCCAGCAACAAACCCCTGCTGGCGCCGGCAGTCTCGGTGCCGACCCCCTTGTGGATGACCAACTGCTTCCCCTCCTGCTGCCCGGCCTGGTAGGGATCTCCATACACCCGGGGACCGGCATGCTGCACGGTGCGCAGGCGGGGATAGCGGGCACGGTAGTAGCGGATCAACCCCGGATCCGAGGCGCAGATCAGGCTGCTTTCGGTTGCATTGCCGGTGGCGCCCATGGCCTCTTGATCCTGAAACGTGAGCTTTTCCCGAAAGCCGCCAAGCACCCCGAGCCAATAGGAATTCTTCTCCCGGCCCGTGACCCCCGTGTTTTTTCGATACTCCTGCCAGAGATACTCCAGCCGGCGGATGAGAAAATGATGGACATGGTTGGCCACGGCCAGGTTCTCCTTGGCCCCGGTCAGCTCGATCACCCGCAGGGTTTCGCCGCTTTTCGCCTCAAACTGCCTGGCGATGACCACGTTGACGTAAAAAAAATCCTTGAGAATTGCGGCAATGAGCCGCTGGTGGGCACCGATCCGCTTGGCACCGGGGTGGATGATCAGATAATCATAATCCGTTGCCGCCTGGCGGTGGAGCCGCTCCAGATTGTATCGGCGCAGAATGGCGTTGGCCTTGGCCATGGCCAAGGCGGCCTCGTGCTCGTTGGCGCTCTGGGCCAGGGCGAAGAGCTTCTCCACCTTGGCCAGCATGGTTCCGGACTTTTGCCCCGCCCCGCCGAGCAGCCGCGGGATTGTTCCCTGGGCGGCGCGGAATTCGGGGTGCACCCCCAGCCGGTCGCACGCCTCCTGAAAGGCCGGGCCGTGCGGCAGCTCATCCCCGCGGCCTAGAACCTGCTGGACATACTGGTGGCTCATCTCATGCTTCAACACCTCCAGCACCACATCCCAGGAGTGATCCCGGATCAGCCAGGAGGCAAGGCTGAGGGTGTCCAGCCCCGGCGCCCAGGCGCCGGCTCGGCTCTGGCCCTCTCGGATCTCAAAGAGCGGCGGCCTGAGCTGCACCCGGTACAGCCAGCAGAGATGGCGGTATTCCTGGGCCAACTGCCGGCGCCAGGTCTCCATGAGGCGATCCTCTTTTTCGCTCACCGCTTCAGCCCTTGTACCCGGTATCCACCGGCAGATCCGGCTGGCGGGCCGAGGCCACGGCCAGCTCGTCGCAGCGTTCGTTAAAGGGATTGCCGTTATGGCCCTTGACCCAGTTGAAGGTGATGTCCAGCCCCTCGATGAGGTCCAGCAACTGGCCCCAGAGATCGGGATTGACCGCGGGCTGTTTGTCAGCCTTGACCCAGCCCCGTTTCCGCCACCCCTTGGCCCACCCCTTGCTGATCCCGTTCACCACATAGCTGGAATCGGAATAGAGCGCCACCGGCTTGTCGCGGTGCTCCAGCTCGCGCAGGGCCACGATGCAGCCCATCAGCTCCATCCGGTTATTGGTGGTCAAGCGAAAGCCGCCGGAGAGTTCCTTGCGCTCACCGTTGTAGACCTGCACGATGCCGTAGCCGCCCGGTCCAGGATTGTAGCGAGCGCCGCCGTCGGTGTAGATGCAGACCACGCCCTCCTTGGGGGAGGTGTCCGATCCTGCCGCAGGCCCGGATGTAACCGTGCTTTTGGCACTGCTTGGACCACCCTGGCCCGAGGTGGGATTTTGCAGCCACGCCTCGGCCTCACCCCGGGTGGCAAAGCCCTTGAATCTGGCGCCCTGAAAGCCGATAACCTGGGCCTGCGCCTTGGGCCAGTTATCGTAGATGCCAGGCACCCGCCCGGCCAGGATTGCGTAAAATTTCTTTGCCGCCATTTTCGAGTTGTCCTTTTTTAGTGATTATCAAGCAATCCCAACAGGTTTTTCAGCCCTGAAATCCCATTGTCACGCCGCCGAGCACCGGAGAGG
>DCUN01000213.1 GCA_002327225.1 Desulfobulbaceae bacterium UBA2213 | reverse complement strand
CGACTTCTCCAAGATCGAGGCCGGCCGGATGGAGCTGGAAACAATGGACTTCGACCTGGCGGTTGTCCTGGACCGTGTCCGCTCTATGATCAGCGCTCAGGCCGGCGCCAAGGGGCTTACTGTTGAGGTGGATGCCGAGACCGTTCCCTTCTGGCTGCACGGCGACCCGACCCGGTTGCGTCAGGCCCTGCTCAATTATGTCGACAATGCTGTTAAATTCACCGAACGAGGTTGCATTACCCTGCGCACCCGTCTGCTGGAAGAGCGTGGCGATTCATTCTTGGTGCGTTTCGAGGTGCAGGATACCGGTATCGGCATTGATCCGGACAGGCTGCCCCTACTGTTCCAGGCCTTTGAGCAGGTCGATGCCTCGACCACGCGCAAATATGGCGGCACCGGCCTGGGTTTGGCCATCACCAAAAGTCTGGCGCAGATGATGGGCGGGGAAGCAGGGGGGGACAGCGTGCCCGGCCAGGGCAGCACCTTCTGGTTCACTGCCCGCCTCGCCCGGGGACACGGAACCATGGTCGCTGTGCCAGATGCTGCCGGGGGTGGCGGTCAGGAAGAATTACGTCGGCGTCATGGTGATGTTGTGCTGGTGGTGGAGGACAACGCCATCAATCGGGAAGTGGTGCTGGAATTGCTGCGCGGGGCAGGGCTGGTGGTGGAAACGGCGGCTGACGGTCGGGAAGCGGTGGCCAAGGCCACCGCTAACGCCTACAGCTTGATTTTGATGGACATGCAGATGCCGGAGATGGACGGTCTTGAGGCGACCCGGGCGATCCGCGCCCTGCCCGTCAACGCGGATGTACCCATCCTGGCCATGACTGCCAACGTCTTCAAGGAAGACCGCAGTGCCTGCCTGGAAGCGGGGATGAACGACTTCGTGGCCAAACCGGTGGATCCCGAGCAACTCTTTGCCAGTCTGCTGCGCTGGCTGCCCGCCCGTTTGTCCGGGGCTGCACTCGTGCCGGGGGCGGATACAGCGACCTTGTCCTGTCTGAACGCTATCCCCGGCCTGGATGTGGGCTTCGGACTCAGGGCGACGAACTCCAACCTGGCCTTTTACATTCAGTTGTTGCGCCGTTATGCCGTAGATCATGGTGACGACATGACGAAGTTGCGTGAGCGTCTGGCCGCCGGGGATATTGGCGAGGCCCGGCGGCTGGCCCATTCTCTCAAGGGCGTTTCCGCCACACTGGGGGCAAGGCAGCTCTGGCAACCGGCCGCCGATCTGGAAACTGCCATCCAGGCAGGCAGTGAGCCGGTGGAGATCGAGAGACTTGCCGCTGCCGTGGAGGCCGACCTTGGCAGGCTGACCGGGGCGATCCTTGCCGCTCTGGGAGAGGAGGATGAAATCCCTGTTCCAGCCGAGGTGGACTGGGTGGTGGTGCGGCAGGTGTTGAATCAGCTGAGGCCGCTGCTGGCCGCTGCTAACATGCGAGCCACTCAGCTATTCAAGGAAAATGGACCCCAGCTCAGGGCCGCCCTCGGGCCCTTGGGTCTGGAAATGGAACAGCAGATCGAGAGCTTCCGCTATGATGTGGCTTTGGCAATCCTCGATCGCGCAAGGAATGAATTTCCCAACCTGGCGTGAATTGTCTTTTTTAAAGGGGGATGGTTTATATCCTCAGAACCTCACTCTCCTTCTCGGTCTCAATTTGAACGCAACTTGAACGCAACGTGGAATAAGAGTCCTTGAGTAGATTTTCTTCTTGCAAGTGTGTTGAAGGTGTCTATAGTGTACCCGATTTTGTCATTGAAAAAAGAATATGCATTGTGGCAGTTTTTTTCGTGAAGGTTTCTTAGGGACGCGGAAAATCCTAATATACCATCTTGCTTCCCGTCTTCGGGCCATCTTTGACCGCACCTCAATCGTAAAATCCTCGTCGTAGCGCAACTACGACTGCGGTTTTACTCAATCGGTGCAGCCAAATATGACCCAAATCCGGTCGCAATTCAGGTACATTAGTATTTTCCGAGTCCCTTAAAAGATAAAAAAGAGAGGGGTGTTGTCATGTCGATGTCTGATAAATGGATATCAGTGGATGAGAACGACCTGTCTGATAGAGTATATAGAGGGGTGTTATGACAGAACAGTTGCAGGAAAATTTACCAAAAATCATTGAAGAATTTGAAAAGAAATGTAAGCAGAGTCCCAATAACGTGATGGCGCATCATCATCTGGGCCTGGTTTATCTGAAGGCCGGTCGTGTGGATGACGCCATAAAAATGCTTGAACGGGCTATTGCCATTGATCCCATGAGTGGCGAAAGCATGATCAATCTCGGGGCCATTTATTTCAGTAAAGGGGATATAGCCAAGGCCCAGGAATTGAATGAAGAGGCGATCAGGGTCATGCCGGAAACCGCCCAGGCCCATGCCAATCTGGGGCTGATCTGGCAGCAGCGCAACGAACTTGATAAGGCGATAGCCGCCTATGATAAGGCCATCCAGTATAATCCCAAGCTGGGTACCGTCTGGGTGAATCTGACCTCGGTCTTGACCATGAAGGGTGAGGATGAAAGGGCTCTGAAATCTGCTTTCAAAGGGGTGGAGATTGACCCTGATTCTCCTCTGGCCCAGAATAATCTGGCGGTGGCCCTTTTCTTCAGTGGAGAGTTCAAGGCGGCCAAGGAACATATGGAGAAGGCCAGAGAGCTTGGCTATTCCGTGGATCCCAATTTTGTAAATCGTCTCAATCAAGAATTGGCATAAGGCAAGAACTCGATCTGTAATGAATTGATATCCTATGAATAAACCACGAATAACAACACCACCGTGGTGTCCCTTCTGCGGTCAGAAGGTCGGGCGGGCAACGGATGCCATAGAGCGGAAGATGCATGAGTTCAAGGTGGGGCGTTGCCAGTGTGGAGCGGTGTATAGCTGTGACCCGACCGGCCATAATATCGGCTCGGCCATTGTTGAGACCTTAGTCCTGGCCTGTGACAATAACTGGGATTTTGCCTGGGACCTGTTGCCCGAAGATGATTATCTGACCGGCCGGGTCGAAGATTATGATGAAATGACCCACCAGGTTGTTAATACCAGGAATATTGATGGGCGACCGGTACGGGGAGTCCTCTATTTTGTACGTCTGCATACGGCTATCACCGAGATCTCCAAGCGGGTCAGAGAGAAAAAAACGGCGCAGGCCGCTCAGCTCAATATCGGTTCAGAGCAGAACCCTGTTGCTATGGAGCCACTTCTTGATCCCAAGAGGAAAAGAAACAAGGCCAGCAAGCAGGATGTCAAGCGATACGCGTATCTTGGTGATATCGATAGTCTTGTGGCCCTGAGTCTCGATGACAAGAAGACCTTGCGTCTGTTGCAGCGATTGTTGTACGAGCCGGACGAGCAGCAGCGGTACCGGATCGCCCGGGTTATCGGCCAGGTCACATCCCGTGTGGCGAGCAGGGAACCGGGGCAGGTGGCAGAACTGGTGCACCGTCTTTTTGAGGCCTGTTCTGATTCCGCTGCTACCCCCTGGGGAATGGTGGAGACCCTGGGAGAGGTTATTGCCGGACGACCTGATATCTTTGGCGCCTTTACCCGTCATCTTTTAAACTATATGGGGGACAGCTCGACGCAGAGCCAGGTAATCTGGGCGCTCAGCAAGATTGCCAGGGTGCGGCCTGACCTGATCCGTGAAACCCCTTTTTACAATCTGTTTCATTTTATGAGTCATCCCGATCCTGCCATGCGCGGACAGGTTGCCCGTCTCCTGGGCCGAATCAAGGCAACAGAGGTAGCGAGTCAGCTTGCAGCCCTGACCGATGACATGGCTGAATTGTCGATCTGGGAAGATGCAGAATGTGTTCAATATACCGTTTCAGACCTGGCCCGGGAGGCTGTGGCCAGGATACAAGAAGGAGAAGTTCAGTAATGACCAATACGACGCTGCAACCTGTTCAGAATATTGCTCCGGTGGATAAGAAGAAGAGATCCTCTGATCCTGCCCAGGCAGAATATGAGGATGGAAAGGAATTCTTAGAGAAGAGGGAGCTGGCCCAGGCCGCCCTGGCCTTCCATAATGCCCTTCTTGCCTTTGAAGAAAAAGATGACCAGAACGGGATTGCCAATGCCTCGAATCAGCTTGGCCATGTCTGTCTGCAACGTCTGGAATATGAGAAGGCCTTGACGCATTATCAGCGGGCCTGGGATATCTGTGAGAAAAAGAATGATCCCATGAGTTTGATTGCCCTGTCCAATCAGTTTGTCACTGTGCGTCAGGGCTTGATGCAGTATCCGGAGGCCATTCAGATATGTCTAGATCTGCTGGACTCGTATAGCGGCAATAATAATCCTGAAGGGGTTGTCAGCACCCTGGAGCGGATGGTCGCTATCTATCTGGAGACGGGTGACAAGGCCAAGGCCGCAGATGGCTATCGGACTATTGCCTCTATCCATGCCAGATATAAACACAAGAATATTGCCGAGCGTTTTATGGAAAAGGCGCAGGCGCTCGAAGAGGCAGTCTGAGA
Organism: Desulfobulbaceae bacterium UBA2213; assembly: GCA_002327225.1. Taxonomy (GTDB): domain Bacteria; phylum Desulfobacterota; class Desulfobulbia; order Desulfobulbales; family Desulfocapsaceae; genus UBA2270. The sequence goes on along the minus strand of DCUN01000213.1, from coordinate 3,528 downwards.
GCTTAGGGGCGGATCATGTTTACAGGCATTGCTGCAGGCACAGGCGTATTGCGCGGCAAACGTGGTGCCGGAGGGGGTCTGGCCTTTGATCTTGAGGCTGGTTTTGAACTCGCGGATCCGCAAGAAGGGGAGTCCATTGCCATCAATGGTGTCTGTTTGACGGCCTATTCCATTCAGGGGCGCCGTTTTACCGTCGATGTCTCCCCTGAGTCGCTGACCCGTACTACCCTGGGAGACCTCGCTGCCGGCAGCCCGGTCAACATGGAACGGGCCTTGCGCTTGTCTGACAGGCTGGGAGGGCATCTCGTTTCAGGGCATGTTGACTGCGTGGCCACAGTGCTCGAGAGACGGCCAGCCGGGGCCTTTACCCTCTTTTCCTTCTCCCTGCCTGAAGAATGGAATCGGTATCTTATTGAAAAGGGATCGGTCACAATTGATGGGGTCAGTCTGACCGTCAACAGTTGCAGTGCCGGGCGATTTGAGGTCTCAATTATTCCGCACACCCTGCAGGTGACCACCCTCGGGCGATTGAAGATCGGCAGCCGGGTGAATATCGAGGTGGATATTATCGGCAAATATGTGGAGAAGCTTCTTGCGCTTCAACCTCCTGTTTCTCCGGGGCAGGAGCAGCGCACAATTAATTCTGCCTTTCTGGCAGAGCATGGATTTTTTTGATATTCGATGCTCCTTCATGGCTGAAGGGGTGAACGAGAGTTTATTCTAACACAAGGGTTGTGATCATGGCAGTCAGTCCAATTGAGGAAGCAGTAAAAGATATTAAGGCCGGGAAAATGGTCATTCTGGTTGATGATGAAGATCGGGAGAACGAGGGTGACCTCTGCATGGCCGCTGAGGCGGTGACCCCTGAGGCCATCAACTTCATGGCCAGACATGGCCGGGGGCTGATCTGTCTGACCTTGAGTCCGGATCTTGTAGACTCGCTGCAGCTGCCGATGATGGTAAGTGACAATAAGTCTCCTTATGGTACCGGCTTTACCATCAGTATTGAGGCCCGCACCGGGGTGACTACCGGTATTTCGGCGGCGGACCGGGCCCGTACCATCCAGGCTGCGGTGGCCCCTGATGCCAGACCCTATGACATTATCAGCCCCGGTCATATTTTTCCGCTGCGTGCCAGGGCGGGCGGGGTACTGGTTCGTCTCGGTCAGACGGAAGGGTCTGTGGATCTTGCCCGCCTGGCGGGGTGCCGGACGGCAGGGGTGATCTGTGAGATCATGAAAGACGACGGAACCATGTCGAGGATGCCTGACCTGGAGCAGTTTGCCGCCGAGCATGATCTGAAGATTGTCACCATTGCCGATCTGGTCGCCTATCGCCTGCGTGAGGATATTCTGGTCCATCGCGCGGTTGAGACGCGGGTACCCACGGAACATGCAGGCGAGTTCAGGGCCGTGGTCTATACCAATGACGTCGACAACCTGGAACATCTGGCCCTGGTGAAAGGGCAGATCGATCCTGAGAAGAAGGTGCTGGTCCGCGTTCATTCCGAATGTCTTACCGGAGATGTATTCGGCTCGGCCCGTTGTGACTGCGGCTCGCAGCTGCATGCGGCCATGCGGATGATCGACCAGGAGGGCTGCGGCGTCCTGCTTTATATGCGGCAGGAGGGGCGGGGTATAGGTCTGATCAATAAAATGAAGGCCTATAATCTCCAGGATGAAGAGGGGATGGATACGGTTGAAGCCAATATCCATCTGGGCTTTAAGGCGGATCTCCGAGATTATGGTATCGGGGCCCAGATCCTCCGGGATCTCGGGGTCAGGAAAATGAGCCTGCTGACCAATAATCCCAAGAAGATCATCGGCCTTGAGGGCTATGGTATTGAGGTGGTGGATCGCTTCCCCATTGAGATGGCGGTCAGTGAGGAGAACAAGAGTTATCTGCAGTGCAAGCGGGATCGGATGGGCCATTTGATCGAAGTTGATGATGAGTAAAGAGGGGGAATCGGCCCTTTTTGAAGAGACGGCAATATTAAAAGAAAACAAGGTGGGAATGCTATGGCAAATATGATTGAGGGAAACCTGAAGGCGGATGGCAAAAAATTCGCAATTATTGTGGCCCGGTTTAATTCATTTATCTCGGACAAACTGCTGGAAGGGGCTTTGGATACCCTGCTCCGTTCCGGGGCCTTGGATGAAGATATTGATGTGGCGCGTGTTCCCGGTGCCTTTGAAATCCCGCTCATTGCCAAGAAGATGGCCGCCTCTCAGAAATATGATGCGGTGATCTGTCTCGGTGTGGTTATTCGCGGCGCCACCCCCCATTTTGATGTGGTGGTCAATGAGGTCTCCAAGGGTTCTGCTCAAGTGGGTCTGGAAACAGGCGTGCCTGTTATTTTTGGGGTCTTGACCACAGAAACCATTGAGCAGGCCATTGAACGTTCCGGCACCAAGGCTGGAAATAAAGGCGCGGAAGTTGCTGTGGCCGCCATTGAAATGGCCAACCTGCTTGTTAATCTGCAGTAATTGACAAAGTGCGAGTATTCTTTAGCAGTCTCCACAAAAGAGATGAAGGAGACGAAGGGCCGAAGCGCCTGGTGATCTTGGTTCTCTTTTACATCTTGTGTGGTTGCATACTTCAATTCTATAGCGTTAGCTGTTGATATTGATCAATTTTTTATTTTATCTCTTTATTCCATGGGCATACGTCGAAAGTCACGTGAGACCGCCATGCAGTTTCTTTTTCAGGAGGAATTCACTCTTGAAGGTGTTCACCTTCAAGATGATCTTGAGGCTCGTTTTGAGCGTTTCTGTTTTGTTTATCCTATTCAGAAGCTGGCGCGATCGTATGCGATTGAGCTCTTACAGGGGACCATTCGCCACCTTGAGCGCATCGATGCCCTGATCAGGGAAAGTGCGAGCAACTGGCGTATTGAACGGATTGCCCTGATTGATAGAAATCTTTTGCGTATCGCTGTCTACGAGATGCTGTTCAGTGAAGACGCCCCTGATCAGGTGGTCATCAACGAGGCGGTGGAGATTGCTAAGCGGTATGGGACGGAAGACTCGGCGCCCTTTATCAATGGTGTTCTGGACGCCGTTCGAAGTGTGATCCGTACTGGTGGCGAGGGGAGAAAAGGGTCTATCACCGCGGAAATCATGGAAGGCGGGAGCGATGAAGTGGAGAGTCCTGAGCTTGACACGCTAACAAAAACCTGACCTTGCCCATGAATCAAACACCTATCAAGACAAGGCCGGGTCTGAGACAGGAGGCTGTGGCTGTTTTTGGAATTTTTCTTTCTTCTTTTCTTCTTATCAGCCTGTTGTCCATGGCCTGGTCGACCGGTCCGAACTGGGGCGGCGAGTTGGGCCGGATTATTGCCAGTTTTCTGCTTGGATTTACCGGTGCGGGTGCCTATCTCCTGACTGCTCTTCTTCTCTTCTTCTCTTTTCTTTTCTTCGGCCCCGGTATGTCCTTCAACCGCCTGCCTCAGGTAACTGCTGGTTTAACCGGTGTGGTTCTTGCCGGCTGCGGTCTTCTCTCTTCTCTGTCCCTGCAAGGTCTTGT
>DCUN01000177.1 GCA_002327225.1 Desulfobulbaceae bacterium UBA2213 | reverse complement strand
TGAAAAATGATCGTTTTTAAGAAATGAAGACGATACTTCCCTTATTATTCCCACCTTGACAAGTATGGGTGAAATTTGTTTGCTTTTAACCTGTAGAAACCGTAACATAGCTGACGATCATTCTGTTTTTAATAAACCAGTGTTGTATCATACCGTCCTTTTACTTCTTGAGACTCATGCCCCTATGACTGATAAAAAACAACTCCTCTGCGCCTTGCCGAAAATTGATGAAGCCCTTGCCGGCTTAGTTGGCAGAACTGGATCAATCCCTGCCCAACTTATAAAACTTGCGGTGCGGCACTGCATAGATTCTGAACGGCAACGCATCTTAACGGATGACAAAGATTGCAGCTTGTTAACACGCGAACAATGGGACGAGCGGCTCCTTGAAGCAATCACCCTGAAAAACCAGATGAACCTCAGGCGAGTTATTAATGGCACGGGCGTGGTCATTCACACCAATCTGGGACGATCAGTTCTTTCGGCGCCCATTGTTGATGCCCTCCAGCAAGCTGGCGCCCATTATACCAACCTGGAATTTGATCTCAGCAGTGGCAAGCGAGGCAGCAGATACAGCCTGGTTGAAGATATCATCTGCGACCTGACAGGGGCTGAGGCGGCACTTGTTGTTAACAATAACGCAGCTGCCGTCTTACTGACGCTCGATACCCTGGCCAACGGCAGGGAAGTCATTGTCTCCAGGGGGCAGCTGGTTGAGATCGGCGGTTCCTTCAGGATCCCGGATGTGATCGCCAAAAGCGGCGCTCATCTGGTCGAGGTTGGTGCTACCAATCGCACCCATCTGGCTGACTATGAAAAGGCAATCACTAATGAGACTGCCCTGCTCCTCAAGGTGCATACCTCAAATTTCAGGATTATAGGTTTCACCTCCGAGGTTTCTGCCGAAGAACTGGTGGCCCTGGGACAAGTAAAAGGCCTCCCTGTCATGGAAGATCTGGGCAGCGGCAGTCTGGTCGATCTTTCTTCATTCGGTCTGCCTCAGGAGCCAACGGTGCAGCAGATTGTCAAGGCTGGAGTGGATGTGATCACATTCAGCGGCGACAAACTCCTCGGCGGCCCCCAGGCTGGTCTTATCGTCGGGAAAAAAGAATTTATTGACCGCATCAAACGTAACCCCTTAAATCGGGCCCTGCGTATAGATAAGTTCACCCTGGCCTCACTAGAGGCGGTTTTACGTTACTATTATGATCTGGATCAAGTCCTGACCAGGATACCCACCCTCTGGATGTTAACTCAGCCTGTTGATCTGATAAAAAGAAGAGCCCGCAGGCTCATGCGCCGAGTGCATCAAACTACCCAGGCTGTGTGTTCCATAGATCTGCTCCCTACGATGTCGCGCGTGGGCGGTGGCGCCATGCCCGAACATGGCTTATCAAGCTGGGCTGTTACCTTCAAACCTGTCCACATGCCTGTCAGCGCCATGGAAAAAGGGCTGCGCAAGCTCCCTATCCCTATTATTGGAAGAATTGAAGATGATTCTTTACTCTTAGATATGAGAACAGTAAACGATAATGAAATCCCTGAACTTGCCGCTTCTTTAATTACGTTCCTGAGAGGAAGCGAGCTCCCATGATTCATCATTTTCCTTTATTTGCCGCCGCTACTACTCTTTCACGCAACGATTTCCATAATTTTTCCGTACCTTTCTCCAGAAAAATAAAAGAAAAAATAGCCACGGCCTCTGAAGTGTATTTCCTTGAAGATGCCCGGCACCTGGACAGTTTATCGAATAATTCATCCAGGATCTCTAAACTTAAAGGAATTCTCAACCAAACTACTCGCACTCATGCTCCTTCTGCCTATGACGACTGCCTGTTCTTTCCTTTTTCCCTTCATGATGAGCAGATTATTACGGCCCTGGTTACCGGTATCGACCGGCTGCTTGTCAAAAAGGTTGGTCACGATTGGTTGCAAGAAATCGGCGAATCCCTGCAGCAAGAATTCCTGATAGTGAAACAGACCGGCATTGACTTACAGACGGGCCTTCTCAACGGTGCCCATCTGAACGCAGTATTTGACGCCATTCCCGAGGGGGAGCATGCCGGCCTGGTCCTGGTAGAAATTTACCCCAAGGTTCGCACTGCAATGGAGGCCATGCAACATGCACGACGTTCAGCGGCAGTTCTTAAATCCTTTATTGGAGAGCATATTCCCCTATACCACCTTGGTCAATCCGTGTTTGCCTTTTCCTGCCGGAACTGCGATGAAGATTCTGCCGCACATTTTGGCCCATTGCTGGTCTCCTTCTTAAAACGTGAACAATTCAAAACCGTCCACGCAGGATACAGCCAAGGGAAGATCGGCCATGACAAACAAAACGAAACCCGAAAGATTCTTGATGAGTCCTGGCTTGCCCTGCAGACTGCTTGCACACGAGGGCCTTTCAGTTTCTGTACCTACCGCTCACTGCAAAATTCCCAGCGCCATTCTCTCTACACCTCAGATCGAAGCATCCTGGCCAAACTCCGCCCTTGTTGGCGAAACATGGATCATTTCTCTCTGGTACAACTTCATCCTGCACAGGCAACAGAAAACATCTATGACCACATCACCCCGGATCTTTCCGGCACTAAGAAATTCAAAGGGCATGGGAACGATATTTACCTGCTACTTCCAATTGCAGATCCCCGGAAGGTGATGTCGATTGTCACAGAGATACTCCGCTCTATACGCCATGAGCTGAAAAACAAAAAAACTGTGGCTGCCGGTATCAGCTTCTTCCCCTTTAGCGATTTTAAAAAATCAGATCTGGTGCTCAATTGCCGGAAGGCACTTCTGCATGGAGCCTTACTGGGAGAAGGCATGACCACCGTTTTTGATGCCTTGAGCCTGAATGTCAGCGGTGATATCTTCTATGGAGAAGGTGATATTCCCCGTGCCGTTAAAGATTATAGACGAGGCTTATCAATCCAGCCCCATGACGTCAATCTGCTCAACAGCCTTGGCGTCAGTTATGCCATGATGAATAAACACCGTCTGGCCAACGATTGCTTTTTGAAGGCCCTGACGGTCAAAAATGATAATTTCATGTCCTGGTACAACCTCGGACTTGGACGAGAATTGCAGGGAAATATTTCTGGGGCGGTGGAATCTTTTGAACATGCCTGCAAGTGTCATATTGATAACGAACAGGACACAGCAAACGTTCGAGCCGAACTGCCTTTGCAACTTGGTAAACTCTACTGTCAAACGAAACGATATCAAGAGACGCTGGATATCCTTTTGCCCTGGCATAATAAAAAAAACAGTGATCTGGGAACTGGCAGAGCACTGCGTTATCTAGGAGAATCTTTTCATGGAGTTGGCCGGGATCAGGAAGCGATGATCTGGTTGCAACGTGCCATACGTTTTGATGAGTTTGACGCGGATGCCCTGAGTCTTCTAGGTGAAGTCTACCTTGAAAACAACGAAGGCGACCAGATTGCCCTCAAGCTCTGTGAAAAAAGTATTGAGTTAAACCCGACACCACCCCTGTTTCACCTTCGACTCGCAAGGGCGCAGGTGAAATGCGGGTATCTTGACGCAGCCAGAGACACCCTGCGTCACTGCCTCAGGAATAAAGGAACAAAAGGAGCGGCGGGTTTCCAGATGGGCATAATATGCTGGAGACAGGGACAGAAGATAAGGGCCAGACACTGGTTTTCCAAAACGATTACATATGAAAAGACTGGCAGCAACTGGCATAAACAGGCCAACAGTTATATAACAGAGTTCCAGACGACCTAAACTCTCGAACTTGAAAAAAGGATTATCACACTATGCAATATACAGATCGGCGGCGGATAAAAAGGGAACCTAAATATTGCCTGGACAACACTGTGGTGGGCGATTCATGGCGAATGTTCCGTATCATGTCGGAATTTGTTGATGGCTTCGACGTTCTATCGTCAATCGATGTGCCGGTGGTAACGATTTACGGTTCCGCCAGAACCTCAAAAGGCCATCCTTATTACAAACTTACGGAAACACTTGCCAGGGAATTAGCCCTGGCCGGGTATGGAATTATCACCGGAGGAGGCCCGGGCATCATGGAGGCGGCCAATAAGGGTGCCTTTGAGGCAGGCGGTGTTTCCATTGGTCTCAACATCAACCTTCCCCATGAACAGGCCCCCAATGAATTTATTAACCTCCCCTTGCATTTCAAGTATTTTTTTGTCCGTAAAGTGATGTTCATGAAATACTCCATGGCCTTCATCTGCATGCCCGGCGGCTTTGGCTCTCTCGATGAACTTTTTGAATCCCTGACCCTGATCCAGACCCAAAGTGTTAAACCCTTCCCAATTATTCTAGTGGGGAGTGAATTTTGGGGTGGACTTTTAGAGTGGATCAAAGATAAGTTTATATCAAATGGTACGATCTCCAAAGATGATCTTTTACTCATCGACATAATGGATGACGTTGAAAGTGTGGTCAATTATATAAAAAAGACTGTTGTTATTTAGAGACCGTTATAAAAAGAACAAAGCTTTTCTTGCTCTTTTTATTTACGCAGGCCATGGATGGCCCAGTGTCGCTTGCTCCGTGGAAGGATAAAGAGCGACCGGACTCTTATGCCGCATCCGAGAATCAGCAATCTTTACCGCTGCTTCTTGAATCCGGCACTGGCAGGTCACATCTGCCCCTTAGCGGAGAATTGACAACGGCTCAATAAAAACCTCGACAAATCGATGGATAAGGTGGACTCATGGCCCAGATAGATGCTTTTTTTAAACTGATGAACGATGAAGGCGCCTCGGATTTACACATGGTGGCCGGCCAGCAACCGATTCTCCGTATTCGAGGAGATATGGAACGGGTAAAATTTAAGATACTGGGAGATGACGACTTAAAAAAAATGCTCTATGAAATCTGCCCGGAAGAAAAGATCAAGGCCTTTGAAGAATCCGGGGATGTCGATTTTGGTTACGAGATTCCAGGGCTCGCCCGTTACCGTTGCAATTTTTTTCAGCAGAAACATGGCATCGGTGCCGTTTTTCGAGAGATCCCCAGCGACATTCTCTCCTGCGAACAACTGGGACTGCCCAAAGTTATCTCGAGGCTGGCCCAACTGCCTAAAGGGCTTGTTCTGGTGACCGGGCCGACAGGATCCGGTAAATCAACCACACTGGCAGCCATTATTGACGAGGTAAACAAGACTAGAAAAGATCATGTCCTGACCATTGAAGACCCTATCGAATTTGTCCATCAAAGCCAGAAATGCATCATCAATCACCGAGAGGTCGGGCAGCACACCAAATCGTTTACTGCCGCCCTTCGTGGCGCCTTGCGTGAAGACCCTGATATTATCATGGTGGGTGAAATGCGCGATCTTGAAACGATTTCCCTGGCCATGGAGGCAGCCATGACCGGCCATCTTGTCTTTGGCACCCTGCACACCTTGAATGCCATGAAGACCGTTGACCGTATCATTGAAATTTTTCCTGCCAATCAACAGGGACAGGTCAGATCCACCTTGTCGGATGCCTTGAAGGCCGTTGTCTCGCAAACTTTGTTCAAACGTACTGACATCAAAGGGCGTTGCGCTGCTCTTGAAATCCTGATTGCCACCCCGGCCGTACGCAACCTCATTCGTGAAGGCAAGACCTACCAGATTGCCTCGGTGATGCAGACCGGAAAAAAATATGGCATGCAAACCCTTGATGACGCCATCCTGGGATTTCTTGATAAAAAAATGATCAGCCCAGACTCCGCTTATTCGAATTGTATCGACAAAGCTAAATTTGTAAAATACCTGCACAATCCCCCTTCTGACTTCACCGAGGTCTAAGAGGGAGCTGGTACGGACAAGATACTCTATTTAAAACAATCTCAAGATGTTACCTTTAACAGGAAACCATTCTATTACGACCATTGCCACGAACCACCCCGATGGCAAGATGGTTTTTTCTTGACAAAAATCAGGCCGTGAATTAATGCAAAGGCACGAATAAATAAATCGTGTTTGTTGTCAATTTGTTGTTTAAGTATAAAATATTTTTTCATTTTTAATTCTCTATTGGAGGTGTATTATGTCTTGGGATATCGTAGTTGATTTAGACAAATGTGTTGGTGATGAAGAATGTGTAAACGCCTGTCCAGCTCAGTGCTATGAGATGCGTGACGGTAAGGCCTTTGTTGTCGAGCCAGATGAGTGCCTTGGCTGCGAGACCTGTGTTGAGGTTTGTCCTGAAGGCGCCATCACTGTAACTGAAGTGTAATCTCCAAAAGCCTCAGTCTGAGACAAGCCCATTCCCCTTGTGGGGGAATGGGCTTGTCTTGTTTTAAGGAGCCGGGTTCCAGATGATAAGATGGACACTTAGGAAATTAAAGCCAGGGGCTCCCAGGCACGTTCATCTTTTACTGGCAGCCACCCTGTGGAGCGTGATAGGGGGCATGCTTATGTTCCGTGGAGTTTCTTGGCTGATAACAGTCAAAAGTCTTTGGATTATGGCGCCAGCCCTTATTACCGGAACTATGAAATCATTGTTTATTATTGACAATACCACAAAAAAAGGGGTGCGTCGTATCCTTGAACTAACTGATGGAACCTGCCTGGGAGCGGTCTATTCGGTAAAAACATGGTTACTGGTTCTGCTCATGATGGGAGTTGGCACAGCACTACGCCATTCAGCCTTTCCAAGAGAACTGCTGGGGGGCTTGTATGTAGCGATTGGCTGGGCCTTATTTTTTTCCAGTCGGCACGCCTGGCAACAAATTGCTGACCAGTGGGGAAAAAAGTGACCCTTCCTCCGTCACCCTCCAGATCCTTGAATCAAGTCTCCATTAACTCCTCTGCCCTGTACGAAAATTTCAGGATAATGCAGCAACGGATCGGCCGGGATATCCGGATCATGGCCATGGTCAAGGCTGAAGGATATGGACACGGGATGATTCAGGCCGCCGTCAGCTTTGCCAGGGCGGGATGTGACTGCTTTGGAGTCACCGAAATCGAGGAGGGGGTCGCATTGCGGGGCGCCGGTATCCAGGGTCAGATCTTTGTACTGCTTGGTTTTCAGTCCTCTCAGGAACAGCTCTTTTTTGATTACAATCTGACCCCGGTCGTCTTTGATTATCAGGCACTGAAACTGCTTTCACAGGCCGCAATGAGAAATGGCAAAGAGTTGGCTGTTCACCTGAAGGTTGATTGCGGCATGGGCAGACTGGGGATCATGCCCTCTGAACTGCAGGATCTTCCGGCCCACCTGGAGGAGTGCCCCGGACTCTCTCTCGCCGGGATCATGAGCCATTTCCCTATGGCTGACGATCCTGCATCCAGTCATACCCTGGAGATGTATCAACAATATAAAAAAGTCTGTGTACAGTCGAGCCTGCAAGCTCCCGGTCTTTGTCATATCGCCAATTCCGGAGCAGCCCTCTATTTTCCTGAGACCTGTGGAGACATGGTGCGTCTGGGTATATCTCTCTATGGCTATTATCCCGATGGAGCAAAAGGCAGGCAAGACGAAGGAGCAGAAACACTTGTTCCCGCTATGTCCTTTACAACTCAGGTCGTACAGATAAAATCGGTGCCGGCTGGAACCGGGATCAGCTATGGCCACACCTTTATCACCAAACAGGAGACAAAAATAGCTATCCTGCCGGTTGGCTATGCAAATGGATTCCTTCGAGCCTTGTCCAATAAGGCACAAGTGCTTATTAGAGGACAGCGGGCCAGGATTATTGGCCGGGTCTGCATGAACCTGTGCATGGCCGACATTTCAGAGATTCAAGGGGTTAAGACGGGCGACCAGGTGGTTATTCTTGGATCCCAGGGAACGGAGACCATCACAGCCGATGAAATTGCTGAACGGATGGGGACAATCTCCTATGAAGTCCTCTGTCTCTTTGGTAAGAATAATGAAAGAAACTATAACTAAAGAGCAAAGATGATACGGCATCGTTTAAAACAAGTCGTTGACGCCTGTTTCGAGGAAGGGGTCAGGACAGGAAAATGGCCAGCCGATCAGGCTGGAAAATATACGTTGGAAGTCCCTAAACGTGAGGGTCAGGGGGATTTTTCAACCAATATGGCCCTCATCCTTGCCGGCAAGGGAAAAATTAATCCACGGCAGATCGCAAACGATGTAGTGACCCTTCTCGAAAAAGAGACGGAACTCATCGATCATCTGGAAATTGCCGGGCCCGGCTTTGTCAATATCTTCTTAAAGGAAGGAATCTGGCAGCAGGCACTTTTTCCAGTGCTTGACCTGCAGGACCATTTTGGCCTCTCTACGATTGGCAATGGCAGAAGAGTAATGGTGGAGTTCGTCAGTGCCAATCCCACAGGCCCTCTCAGTGTTGGTCATGGACGCCAGGCTATCCTTGGTGATGCCATTGCCCGTCTGCTGACGGCAACCGGCCACGATGTCTACCGTGAATATTATTTTAATGATGCAGGGCGACAGATGCGTGTGCTCGGCGAATCCACCCGGGCCAGATATCTGGAACTGCTTGGCCTGCCCAGTGCGTTTCCTGAAGATGGCTATCAAGGGGATTATATCCAGGATATTGCCAGGGAGATGATTGCAGAGCACGGCGACGCCCTCAAAAACCATGTGGATGTCGCCCCCTTCACGCAGATGGCCAAAGAGGTTATCTTCAAGGATATTGCCGGAACCCTTGAGCGAATGGGAATCGTCTTTGACAACTATTTCAACGAACACACCCTCTACGAGAATGGTCACGTGGACTCAGTGGTCGCTGAGCTCAGAGAGAAAGGACTGGTCTATGAGAAAGAGGGGGCTACCTGGTTCAAGACCACAGACTTTGGCCAGGAACAGGATCGGGTCATCATCAAGAGTACAGGCGAGCCCACCTACCGCCTGCCGGATATCGCCTATCACCGGGAAAAATTCCGCCGCAACTTTGACTGGCTGGTCAATGTCTTCGGCTCCGACCATATCGCCACCGTCCCTGACGTCATGGCCGGGCTGCGGGCCCTTGGCTATGATGATTCCAAGGTCACTGTAGTTCTCCATCAATTCGTGACCCTGACCCGCGATGGCAAGCAGGTGAAGATGTCCACCAGAAAGGCGACATTTGTCACGGTCGACGAACTCCTTGACGAAGTTGGAGTTGACGTGGCCCGCTTCTTTTTTATGATGCGAAAGGCCGACAGTCAGCTGGAGTTTGATCTCGATCTGGCCACCAAGGAGAGTCAGGAAAATCCGGTTTATTATGTCCAGTATGCCCATGCCAGGATCTGCTCTATACTCCGCCAGGCGGGGGAAAAGGGAGTGGAAAAACTTCCCTTGGCAGATGTAGATACTTCACTGCTTGCCGAACCGGAGGAGTTGCAATTACTGAAGAGCATGGACGCCTTCCCGGCCATGATTGAAGACGCAGCCCTCGGTCTTGCTCCCCACCGGGTCATCTTTTTCCTGATGG
>DCUN01000050.1 GCA_002327225.1 Desulfobulbaceae bacterium UBA2213 | reverse complement strand
GATGCCAAATGCGCTCTCACCGTAAAAGAAGCAGAAGATGCTGAGCCTCTCCTGCCCAACACCGTCTACATTGCACCAGGCGGGAAACAAATGAAACTTGTGGCCAGCGTTGATGGGAAAAATCGAATCATCAAGCTAACCAACGATCCGCCTGAGAATTCCTGCAAGCCGGCAGCTGATTATCTTTTTCGGTCAGTGGCTGATTATTATGTTGGGCGCACAACTGCCGTCATCATGACCGGAATGGGTTCAGATGGTACCAAGGGGTTGCAGTTACTGAAACAAAAAGGTGCCTTTATCATTGCCCAGGACGAGGCCACCTGTGTGGTTTTTGGCATGCCGAAGGTCCCCATTCAGCAGGGCCTGGCTGACATTGTCGTCCCTTTAAATAAAATCGCCGAAGAAATTAGGAAAAGTCTCAGATAATACTCATCAAAATTTTGCTTTTCTCTTTCTCTCTTTAGATTTTTGACAACATGTTAAAAATATCACCGGACGAACTGAAGCTTGTTGCTCAATATATTCACGACATCTCGGGAATATATCTTGACCAGAGCAAATCCTATCTCTTTGAGACACGATTAAGTTCCATTGTTAGCGAATATGACTTCAAGAGCTTCAAAGAATTGTACCAGAAGGCTAAAACAGAATCAGACAAGATCATTGAACGGAAGATAATTGATGCCATCTCCACCAATGAGACCCTCTTTTATCGAGACAAAGGTCCTTTTGAGCTCCTGCAGCATAAGCTCCTCCCCGAACTGATCGATGCCCGTACCCCTGGCTCTCCTGCCCTCAAAACCAATATCAAGATATGGAGTGCCGCCTCATCAACAGGACAGGAACTCTACTCGATCGCCATCACCCTCAAGGAGCTACTCCCTGATTTTTCCAGATACACGATCAAACTTCTTGGCACGGATATTTCAGACGGGGCCGTCGCCCAGGCAAGTCGAGGGAAATATAATAAGTTTGAGATGGAACGAGGACTTCCAGGGGACAAACTGCAGCGTTATTTCACCATGTTTGGTGACTCCTGGACGATCAAGGATGAAATCCGGGCTATGGTCCAGTTTAGAAAACTTAATCTCATGCTGCCCTTTGCCGATCTGGGGAAATTTGACATCATTTTCTGTCGGAATGTCGCTATCTATTTCACCCTTCCCGACCGTCAGAAACTTTTCAATAAAATAGCTGACAGCCTGGCTGATGACGGCTATCTCATCATCGGCTCCACAGAGTCACTCACTGGTATCTGTCCTCTTTTTGTACCAAAGAGATATTTACGATCAATCTTTTATCAGAAAAAATAAATGAGGCTTCCTGTATGAGAAACATGACCATACTTGTTGTTGACGATGATCCCGTGATCAGAAGGATGCTGGAAAAACGCCTGGAAAAAGAAGGGTATGAGGTGTTGATCGCTGAAGATGGGTATCAGGCAAAAAAGATTTTTCCTCAACAGCATATTGATGTGGTCCTGACAGACCTGATAATGCCTGGCTCGATCGGTGGCATCGAGGTTCTTGATATTGCGAAGAAAATCAACCCAACTATTGAGGTCATCCTGATCACTGCTCACTCGTCGGTTGATACCGCCGTTGAGGCAATGAAAAAAGGCGCTGCTGACTACCTGGAAAAACCGATTAATTTTGACGAACTTTTTCTACGCCTTGAAAAGATTGCCAACTTGCAATCGATAATGCGTAACGCCATGGATCTCAGTCAGGCAATGGATACAACAGAAAGTGCGGCGGCCGTCACCATTCAAAATCTGGAAATCAGGAATGCCGAACTCCAGGGTCGTTTGAATGCCATTGAAACAATACTTCGCGATAAACAGAGTCCCCCTTACGATCAAGTTGACAAGGTACTCGACCTGCTGGCAGCAGAAAATAATATCATCATCTACCCCCAATAAACGGGATAAGTGCCTTTCGCAGATTATTTTCTTGAAAAAACAAGAAAATAATCTGTAAGGCACGACAATAAGCCTTGTCTCTCTTGTCGATTAGGTGAATCAAGCTCGGAAGCCAGCAATGATATTGCTGCAAATTTCATTGCTCATCTTTAGGATCATAGCCAACAACATCAGATAGTTGGGCATCATCAAGAAAGGCCCCTTCTAACCTTGCTCCGGTTAAATCTGCCTCGGAAAGATTCGCTTTATAAAGATCGGCTCCCCTCAGGTCCGCATTTCTGAGATTAACCCGTACCAGTATAGCCCCTTTCAAATTCGCTTTCTCGAGATCAGCCCCCTGCAGATTACTGCTGGTCAGATCAGAGCCTTCAAGATCAGCTCTATCCAGATTTTTTCCAGCCAGATCAACCCCAACAAGACTGCACCCATAACAACGGTTGGCATCAAGCAAACGCATCCTGTTTTTTTCACCCTCAACCGCTGGATCCAAAAGATCCCCTGAAGCCGTAACGCCGGCCGTTTCATTTTCATTTGAGAGTGTCGCTCCCTGAACAACACTCTCACTATCTTCAACAACCGTTTCGCGGTCAACGCTTTCGCCCTGACCAAACAAGCCTTTCACGCTTTCTATGGTGCTATCAAGAAAAGATGGTTTTCCTGATGGAGTGGCGTCCTCATTCCCAGTAGCCTCGATTAGCTGCTCCTCTTCGGCAGGAACGATATCTGCAACAGGATCATTTTCCGGCAATGGTTGCACAACTGGCGTATCTTCAGACAGACCGAACAAACCTTTCACGCCCCCCAGGGTGATATCAAAAAATCTTGGTTTGTGAGGTAGAGTAGCGCTTTCATTTCCGGTAACCTCGATCAACTGTTCCTCAATGGCTGGAACGTTATCTGCAGCAGGATCATTTTCCGGTAACGGCTGCACAACTGGCGCATCTTCAGACAATCCGAACAAACCTTTCACACCCACTAGGGTGCTATCAAAAAAACCTGGTTCTTGAGGTAGAGTAGCGCCTTCACTTCCAGTGACCTCGATCAACTGCTCCTCAATATCTGTAGCAGGATCATTTTCCGGTAATGGCTGCACAACTGGCGAATCTTCCGACAGCCCGAACAAACTTTTAACACCCTCCAGGGTGCTATCAAAAAATCCTGGTTTCTCAGATGAAATGGAAAGAGCATTTTCATCAACAATATTCTGGACAGAAATAGTATCAGAGACAAACTCATGCGAGTGTTGATTCAAGGTGACTCCATTATCCAGTATAGCACCAACAAGATAAGCGCCGGCAAAGGTTGCACCTCTCAGATCTGCGCCACGCAAGTCAGCCTCTACCAGATCAGCCCCCCCAAATGTGGCCTCCCTCAGATCAGTATTTCGCAAGTTGGCCTTAGCCAGAACGGCAAGATGCATTCTTGCTCTAGAAAGATTCGCACCTTCCAGGTTAGCGCCTGACAAATTTACGCTGTCAAGATTAACACCAGAAAGGTCACATCCAGGACAACTGTTGGTTTCCATCAGTTGTTTCCTGTTCTCCTGCAACATACCCTGATCACCATCCTGCCCGGCAAATGCAAAACAATTCCCATTACTTGCCAGAACAGCAACCAGAATAACTAGAAATTTCCTCTTTAAAACACACATATTCAACTCCCTGAAAGGGTAATCTTGTTAAAGTCCAACGAAGCTACTGTCAAAAAAAATAACAACGGCATCTGAATGGCCAACACGGCACCTACTCATGCTCATCGATAATACCTCAAGAAAGATACTCCAGGCAAAGCAAAGCTGTCAAGATTCATTAAATTTTCCTCCTGCGTGATAACTTCCACTAAAGCTATCAACATCTGCACCAGCATTTTTCATAACCATGCAAAATCTTTCTTTAACCATTATACGATATGCAGACCATGCTGTTTAAGAAAACTCAAAAATGTATACAACTGGATTTTTTTTTAAATTTCATGTCGTCACGATTCAACTATAAGAATTCATTTAATATCAAAGCGCTAACATCAATCAAAAATGAATTTTCATTCATTTTTGATTGATGTTAGTAAAAAAGTCTTATATAGTAGCAAGAATGTAGCAAAAATGTAGCAAAAATGTAGCATGCGTTTCCGTGAGAACGAACAAGTATAGTATTTACGTATTCGTATTTGCTTAACCAAACATGCTGCACCAATAACACGCCGGCAATACACTTTATAGGCCGGAGAAAGACAGACATGCTATCTTCTCTTTCTCCGGCTCGTTTCAAAACACTTTTTCAGTGTATCAAGTATAGGAGACTCAGAATGAATATCAAGGACTTGGTAAAGGAGAAAAATGAAGGCATTGAGATCTTGCCGTTACAGGAACGTCGCAAATTCCTCAAGATGGGACTTGCCGTAACTGGTGTTTTTCTGGGAGGATCTGTGCTGTCACTGACATCAGTCTCTCATGCAGGCAGTCAGAACAGTCCGGATATGGAAATCCCGGAAGAGGGCCAGTATCCATACCCTAAACACTATGGCATGGTCATGCGGCAAAACCGTTGTGTTGACTGTGAGGAATGCGTAGCGGCCTGTAAGCAGACGAACCATGTGCCTGACGCACACGACGCCTACCGAACAGCAATTCAGGAACGACGTACCACTGAAAACGGCTCTGAAAAACGGGAATTCAGGCCCGTGCTCTGCAACCATTGCAATAGGCCTCCCTGTGTCCGTGTCTGCCCGACAAAGGCAACATATAAAGACCCTGAGACCGGCATAGTAGTCATGGATTACCCAAAGTGTATTGGTTGTAAAACATGCATGGCAGCCTGTCCCTATAATGCCCGTTACTTCAATGGAGAAAAACATGCCGTCGATAAATGCAATTTCTGCATCGACACCCGGCTTGCCGAGGGTAAAACTGATACCGCCTGCGCCGCTGCCTGTCCAGCCAAGGTAAGGATCTTTGGCGATCTGAAAGACAAGTCCAGCGAGATCTATCTTTTACTTCACACACCTGACACCAAGATCTGGGTTTTACGTCCCGATACCGGGGCCTTACCTAATGTTTTTTATATGAATGCATAACCTAAACAATACAGGAAATAACTGATGCCAACAAAATGCGATGGTACTATCGCTAGAAACAGTCAGAATCATCCCTGTAATACTCGCCGATTTGTAGGAGAAGATAAATGATGCAGAACAGAATAAAAACAGTTGGGGCCATCCTGCTGGCAGGATCTTTTTTCCTTGCCACCAATTCAATAGCCGCGGAGGCCTATGATGAAGAAACCTATGGCCCTGAGGCTCCTATTGCCTGGGACAAACCTACCAAGGTGACTTTCAGCCATAAAGTTCACACCATGGATTCAGGTCTCGCCTGTGATTCTTGCCATGACGAACTCTTTACCATGGAATCCGGTGCCATCCTCGCTACCGGTACAATGACCATGGCCGCAATGGCTGAAGGAAAATCCTGTGGTTCCTGCCATGACGGGAATACGGCCTTTGCCTCAAATACCAAATGCGCCTCCTGCCACATGGACGTGAAGGAACTGACGCCAGAAGATCCCATTGTCTGGACCAAACCGGTCAAAGCTGTAATTTTTTACCATAAGGCTCACATCGAAGATTTTGGGCTGGACTGTGCGGCATGCCATGAAGGCACCTTTGCCATGGAGACAGGTTCAGCCATAAAGGCAGGCGATTTTACCATGCAATCTCTCTATGATGGGAAATACTGTGGAACCTGTCACGATGGGTCTACAGCATTTGACTCGGATACCCGTTGCAACTCCTGTCACATTGGCGTCAAGGGGTATAACCGGATGATGGGTAACGATGGTGTTCACGGAAAGTCCCCTCAAGAGACTAAGGCTGGTCACTAAGCCCCCACGTAAGAACTTTATGGGGTCAGGACGGCACACATCCAAGAAACCCCTCGTTCATGAAAACAAATTTGCAGGAGTAAAAAATGACAAACACATCAATATCAGCCATATTTGCCGAGACAGCGGAACCACGTCTGGCAAAATCTGGCATGAACAGGGCAACACTCTTTTTCCTGATTGTGACCGTCGTGGGTCTCAGTTGCGGAGCACTCTCTTTTATCTTCGGTCACCACGCCATCTATAATAACACCCGTGAGATGCCCTGGGGAATGCTGATCTCCACCTACGCCTTCTGGGCCATCACCTCTACCGGTTTATGCATCTATGCCGCCATGAGCCATCTCTTTGGTGGAACCCGAATGGCCATAATCAGCAACCGTATGGTCTGGATGTCCATTATCTGCATCATGGCCGCCTTTGCCACCATTGGGGTGGAGATTGCCAGCCCCCACAGGATGTTGATCTACAACATTCTTTCCCCTAACCCCACCTCCAACATCT
>DCUN01000142.1 GCA_002327225.1 Desulfobulbaceae bacterium UBA2213 | reverse complement strand
TACAGGGATTGCCTTCTGCCCCTTTACCCAGGCCGATGTCGTACGTCACCCTCTGGTCCAGAAGATTATCACCGCCTATGAAAAGAAACAGGAGAGCAAGGTGGCGGCAGATGAGTCACAGCCTGCAATCATACATCGCCATCATCATTAAGCCGCTGTAAAAAAATAACATGGCCATTTAATTGTCAAGAACGGCATAAGGAGCCGTAACGAAATAGATATAAATGGCCATGTTATTTCGTAACGGCTCCTAAACACCCATTAATCAATCTGCCTGCATCACATCCTCAATCCACACCCTGAAGGCCTATGCCCGTTGACCTCTCTATTCATTACCATTGCCAGGACTGCCGCATACACAGCCGTCTCCTGCAACGACGAGCCGCTGCCCTTCTGCGGGAATGCCGGGTCGCCGACCATGGCCTCAGCATCCTCCTTGTAGACGATCAGGAGATAAGCTGGCTCAATGAGCACTACCGGCACAAGAGCGGGCCGACCAATGTCCTCTCCTTTCCCTTTGCTGACGGGGCAGACACCTCTTTGTCCCTTTTGCCGGTCAAGGAACTGGGCGACATCGTCATCTCGATTGACACCGCCCTGCGTGAATCCAAAGAGTTCAAACTATCCCTGCATGACCGGCTCACCTGGCTCATCACCCACGGCCTCCTCCATCTGCTTGGCTACGACCATGAGTTGTCAGAGGCGGATGCCATTCTCATGCAGGACAAGGAACAGGAACTACTCACCAGATTACAACATTCCAGGAGCACCGCCATGACCCATCTTGCCATTAATGTTGATCACATTGCCACTATCCGCCAGGCCAGGGGAGGCGTTGAGCCAGACCCGGTTGCCGCTGCCGCCATCTGCGAAATGGCCGGGGCCTCAGGGATTGTCGTCCATCTCCGGGAAGACAGACGCCATATCATTGACCGGGATATCAGGCTACTTCGGGAAACGGTCAAGACCAAACTCAATCTTGAAATGGGCGCCAACAAGGAAATGATTGGGATCGCCCTTGATCTCAAACCGGACATGGTGACCCTGGTCCCTGAAAAACGGCAGGAGCTGACTACCGAAGGGGGACTTGATGTGCTCTCCCAGAAAAAGATGCTGGCCAAGGCCATCGACAAGATGCGCAAGGCAGGGATTCCTGTTTCTCTTTTTGTCGATCCCGACACCAGGCAGATCAAGGCCGCCCACGAGATAGGAGCCACCTTTGTCGAAATCCATACCGGCCGTTACTGTGACGCTGCAGACGAAAAAGGGCGCGACCAGGAATTCAAGATTATTGCCACCAGCGCCGAAGAGGCTTACCAGATGGGACTGCGGGTTTATGCCGGACATGGCCTGAACTATCAGACCACCGCCCGCATCGCCGCCCTCGACACCATTGAAGAACTGTCCATCGGCCATGCCATCATCGCCAGGGCAGCCTTCAGCGGACTTGACCGGGCCGTTCGTGATATGCTGGCCATTATCCAGGAGGCTAACAGGATCGGTTGACCATTCGGCCTCGACTTCACCACAAAGGAGAAGGGAGTTTAAGCAACTTAAAAGAATGATAAAATTTTAAAGCAGGGTTTCCCGCATGGGTATAGCAGCAGATATTATAGTGATTGTGGTGGCGGCGCTGATTGGCGCGCTCGTAGCCCAGAAATTCAAACAGCCGCTGATCCTGGGCTACATACTTGCCGGAATCGTGGTCGGACCATACACTGGCGGTATCACCATTGGCGACACCCATGAGATCGAGCTGCTGGCAGAGATCGGCGTGGCCCTTCTCCTCTTTGCCCTGGGGCTGGAATTTTCTCTCAGCGAATTAAAACCGGTGCGAAAGATTGCCCTGATAGGCACCCCTGTTCAAATCATCCTCACCATCGCCTTCGGCTATCTTCTGGGAGAGTATCTAGGTCTCTCTTTCGCCCACGCCTTATGGCTGGGGGCCTTAATCTCCCTTTCCAGCACCATGGTGACCCTGAAGACCCTTATGAGCAGAGGTCTTGTGGGGACACTTTCCAGCCGGGTCATGATAGGAATGCTCATCATTCAGGATCTGGCTGTCATCCCAATGATGATTATCCTCCCCCAGTTGAGCAACCCCCAGGCAGGCCTGCCGCTCTTAGGGATTGCCGTCATCAAATCCATACTCTTCCTGGCGGTAATGTTTTACCTGGGCAGGAAATTGCTGCCATGGCTGCTGTCGCATGTAGCTCAATGGAACTCCAGAGAGCTTTTTATCCTCTCGATTACAGCAATAGGTCTGGGAATTGGCTATGCCACCTATCTCTTCGGCCTCTCCTTTGCCTTCGGCGCCTTTGTTGCCGGGATGGTTCTCAGCGAGTCTGATTACGGCCATCAGGCATTGAGTGACATCGTTCCTTTAAGGGATATCTTCGGTCTTTTGTTTTTCACCTCAGTGGGCATGCTTATCGACCCGGCCTTTTTATTCGAAAACTGGATCCAGATCATCTCTCTGGTTCTGATCATCGGAGTTTTCAAAGGGTCACTCTTCTTCCTTCTGGCCAAACTCTTCAGATATATCAATATTGTACCGATCGCCGTCGGCCTCGGCCTCTTTCAGGTCGGTGAATTTTCCTTTGTCCTGGCACGGGTAGGACTTGAGACGCAGGCCATCGACCAGAATATGTATTCGCTCATTCTCGCCATATCGGTCTTGAGCATGTTTTTGACCCCCTTTGCCTCAGCCCTGGCGTCCCCTCTCTATAAATTAAAAAAACAGCTCTTCCGGCATGAATCGCTGCAAACTGAAAACATACCTGATTCCGGGCTCAAAGGTCATGTCGTCATTGCCGGAGGTGGACGGGTGGGACAACACATCGCAGACATCCTGACCCAGCTCAACCTCCCCTTTGTCATTATTGAATTGAACCATCAAAGGATGCTGGAATGCAAGGCTGCACACTTCCCTGTCGTCTTTGGCGACATGAGCCAGTCAACTGCTCTTGATGTCTCAAGATTAGAGGAAGCCAGACTCTTACTTATTACCACCCCTTCAGTTACGACATCGCTGGCCATTGTCAAACAGGCCCATCAGCTTAAACCGGCATTGCATATTATCGCCCGGGCCGATGGCGTCAATCAGGCGCAGACCTTATATAAAAATGGCGTGTACATGGCTGTTCTCCCCGAGATGGAGGCAGGGTTGGAAATTGCAAGGCAGGCGCTCCTGCACCTGGAAACTCCTGTAACCGTTATTCAACAATATACAGATGCTGTAAGACAACAGCATTATGCACCGATTTTTCAATCGAGCCATGAGTATCAGCTGCTGACCAAACTTGACAACATAAAAGATATGCTGGAAATTTCATGGGTTACCCTCATGCCTGGAAGCCCTCTGCTTAGCAAAAGCATTAAAGACACGGCTATTCGCAGCAAAACCGGGGCATCGATTGTCGGGATTATCCATGAAAAGATATTCCAATCCAACCCCAATATAGATTACACTTTTCAGGAAGGAGATCTGGTGGCGGTTGTCGGCAATCAACACGAGCGAAATGAATTCATAAAAATAGCCGCAGCCTGAGCCTGCCGCCGGGCAATGAACATGACGATGAAAGAGAAGGGCTGAACGGCAGTGATTCCCTGACGACAAAGAAAGAAGGTACAAACAAAAGCCCCTGCAATGCGTCAGCGTTTGTCGATTGACAAACAAAACACCCCTGTGGTAAAAACAACGCCATGCCTGGATGGTGGAACTGGTAGACACCCGAGACTTAAAATCTCGTGGGCCTTGCGCCCGTGCGGGTTCGACTCCCGCTCCAGGCACCAAGTAAAGAAAAGCACTTAACTGATTTCAGTTAAGTGCTTTTCTTTTTTCTGGCTAAAGTTTGGCTAAAGAAGATTGTGGAAATGTATTATTATATCCCTTTTTTTTCATATATTCGCTCCTTCGGGCCAGGAAAGGGGAAGAGAGGCTCGAGTTATGGGGACTTTTTATTTTTTAATCTTCCAAATATCAATTGTCAGCCCGAAACGAGGAACTACACCTGTTATTTCTTCTTCGCCTTGCCGGTCTTGCATGCACAGCCACAACCAGACTTCGGCTTGACGCAGACGGATTCTTTCAGATTCTTACCAACATTGAATTTCACAACCTTCTTCTCGGCAATCTTCATCTCCTTGCCGGTCTGAGGATTACGACCGGTACGGGCTGCCCGCGTGGTTACTGAGAAAGAACCGAATCCGATAAGGGTAACACTTTCTTCATCTGCCAACGCCTTAGCAATGACATCCAAAACTGATTTCAGGGCTTTCTCTGCTGCCACCTTGGTAAGGCCCGCTGATTCTGCTACCTTGCTGACGAGTTCTGACTTGTTCATGATTCTTCTCCAGTTGGTTATTGTGGTAATGTTGTGGGACGGACAATCCTCATAATGTCAAAATGAGGCTACATATGCAAGCAGAAAGAGAGAGATAGTGATGAGTGACCTTTAACCTTTCCAACTCAGAAGCATCGCACTCGCGACCGGTAATAGCAGCAGCACAACCATACCCAGGCAGCCGCCTTTACCACCGCCTTTTCGCTCTTGACCCTGCTTCTCAAGCTCCTTGTAGATAATAAAATCAAGAGTATCGTCATCGTCAAAGATGTTGTCAGATCTGTCGTCATGCATAGGAATTCCTTACAGTGGCAATTGCCAGATCAGGTCTGAATCACTACATCTTAACATTTTGCCATTTAACTCTTTTTCTCTGCTACAAAGGTCACTTCAAAAGCCCTACATGACCGATATTTTTGTAACCTGTTGGCCAGGGAGAAGGCATCCTTGCCATCAAAAGTCTGGAACACGTCCAAACCTCTATCCAGCAGGATCTTCCAACCATTGTTCGTCACAATATGACGGGCATGAATGTTTTTATTAGAATCAAGCTCCCAGGAAAAGCGAATCCCAGCGTACCAGATACTCTCCTGGATGTTCATGAGATAGCCCTTTTGCTGCTCACTGTTATACTCATCCTCAATGGTGATAAGCCTTACATCTACTTCCTCATCATCAGGTTTATACTTGGCAACAGTTTCCAGAAATTCCATCAGATTTCTTGCCTGGTAGAATTTTCGAATATAGGCATCCGTGATAACGATCTCAGATGCTCCCTTAAGGTATGGCCCGAAAAGATCATCAAAGCAGATCCCTTTCTGGTTTTCTTCAAT